>NZ_JAVTJB010000016.1:0-124236 GCF_031843805.1 Arthrobacter sp. WCS2018Hpa-7 | reverse complement strand
GAGCGACCCGGTTTACCACGAGGGACGTGAGAGAGCGACCCGGTTTACCACGAGGGACGTGAGAGAGCGACCCGGTTTACCACGAGGGACGTGAGCGAGCGACCCGGTTTAGCGGGCGGCGGGCTGGGGTGCCGGCCAGGGCAACAAGTCCGGCAGGTCCACTCCGTCGGCCGCCGCTGTTGCGCGAAGGCTGCCCAAGCTGGGCTCGCGGCCCGCAAGCCACGCGGCGATGTCGGTCAGCATGCCGGTAATCGCGATGGAGGTGCCACCGATGCCGATGGTCCTTTGGGGCAGGCCGGTGGGCTGAAGAACGAACTTGTACATGTCAGGGACACGTACAGCGAGGAACCCGATGAGGTGTTCGCAGAACGGGCGGCTCCACGTTTCCGGCCCGAACCCCAGGCCCAGGTCCGACGCATGGATGGTGAGTTCACGCCAGAGCGCCAGGCCGCCGTCGAGCACTGTCCCGTCCCGGTACGCGATACGAGCCTGCCAGCCCTCGGGACCCAAGTCATCGAACGCGGCCATCGCCGCATCCACCGCTGTGGTGACGGATTCTTTGTGCTGCGCGAGGCTGTGCCCCGCCGAGAGTGCGATGGCCTTGTTACGGCCGTCCATGCCGCCGTCGTAGAGTTCCACGGATTCGCCGCGGCGGGCGTACTCAAGTTGCCGGGCCATCGCCTTGGAAATTCCGGCAAGGTGGGCAAGAACGTGACCCCGGGTCCAGCCTGGAAGCTCCGACGGTTCAGCGACGGATGAGTCGTCCAGTTTGGCGAGGAGGCGGGTAACGGTGCCGGCGGCTTTGTGAAGCTCTGCGGGCAACGTCTCGGGGGTGATCTGAGTCATAGCGCCATGTTAACGCACAGCGGGACGGCACCTCGCGTTGCCCTGCCCGAAGGCATGGCCGCGACGTGCCGTCCCGAGTGTGGTCTAGCTGGCGTAGGAACGCGCTGCGTCCAGTTCCGCTTCGAGGGCCAGCAGTTGCCGTTCGACGGCGGCCGGTGCCGTTCCGCCCTGCGAGTTGCGGCTGTTGAGCGAACCTTCGGTGCTGAGGACACTGCGGACCTCGGGAGTCAAGTGCTCCGAGATTGCTGCGTATTCCTCGTCCGTCAGGTCCCACAGTTCCACGCCACGGCCTTCGGCCTGCCTAACGGCAGCACCGGAGAGCTCATGGGCTTCGCGGAAGGGAACGCCCTGGCGGACCAGCCATTCCGCAATGTCCGTGGCCAGCGCGAAGCCTTGGGGAGCCAACGATTCCATGCGCTCGGTGTTGAACTTCAGCGTGGCGATCATGCCGGACACGGCCGGAAGCAAGAGCTCCAGGGTGTCGGCGGCGTCGAAGACCGGTTCCTTGTCCTCCTGCAGGTCGCGGTTGTACGCGAGCGGCAGTCCCTTCAGTGTTGCGAGCAGCCCGGTCAGGTTGCCAATGAGGCGTCCTGCCTTGCCACGGGCGAGCTCAGCGACGTCCGGGTTCTTCTTCTGCGGCATGATCGAAGACCCTGTGGAGTACGAGTCATGCAGCGTGACAAAGGAGAACTCCTTGGTTGCCCAGAAGATGACTTCCTCGGAGATCCTGGACAGGTCCACGCCAATCATGGAACACACCCAGGCGAACTCGGCGAAGACGTCGCGGGAGGCGGTGCCATCGATCGAGTTGTGGACAGCCGAGAAGAATCCGAGGTCAGCAGCAACAGCTTCGGGATCCAGGCCGAGCGAAGAACCGGCCAAAGCGCCGGAACCGTACGGCGAAACACCGGCGCGCTTGTCCCAGTCCTGGAGCCGCTGCACGTCGCGCAGCAAGGCCCAGGCGTGAGCCAGGAGGTGGTGGCTCAGCAATACCGGCTGGGCGTGCTGCAGGTGTGTCCGGCCCGGCATGGCAACGCCTTGGTGGGCCTTGGCCTGCTCAACCAGGGCGTCGATGGTGGCAAGGACACCGCCCGCAATGATCCGGGCATGGTCACGCAGGAACATGCGGCCAAGAGTGGCCACCTGGTCGTTGCGGGAGCGGCCCGCGCGGAGCTTGCCACCCAGCTGGGTTCCGGCGCGCTCAATGAGGCCGCGTTCCAGGGAACCGTGGACGTCCTCATCGCTCTCGGCCGGAAGGTAGGCGCCGCTCGCGACGTCCTCGTCCAGCTGGGTGAGGGCGGCGAGCATGCCTTCGAGCTCGGCGTCGTCCAGCAAACCTGCTTTGGCCAGCACGCGGGCGTGCGCCTTGGACCCGGCGATGTCGTAGCGGGCAAGCCGCCAATCAAAGTGGGTGGACTTGCTTAGTGCGGCCAGCGCATCCGCGGGGCCGCCGGCGAACCGGCCGCCCCACAGTGCGCCTTCGTTCGTTGCGGACGTCATTACTGCCCTGCGACGCGGAGGTCGCGGCCCGAGGCAACCTTGGAGGACATGCCCCACAGCTCGATGAAGCCGCGTGCCATGGACTGGTCGAAGGTATCGCCGGTGTCGTAGGTGGCGAGGTCGAAGTCGTACAACGAGGTTTCCGAGCGACGACCGTTGACGATCGCCTGGCCACCGTGGAGCACCATGCGGATGTCACCGGAAACGTACTGCTGCGTGTCCTCGATGAAAGCGTCCAAGGAGCGCTTCAGCGGGGAGAACCACTGTCCGTCGTAAACCAGCTCGGACCAGCGCTGGCCAACGGTGGCCTTGAAACGGGCCTGCTCGCGCTCGATGGTGATGTCCTCGAGGTGCTTGTGCGCGGTGATCAGCGCCATGGCACCCGGGGCTTCGTAGATTTCGCGGGATTTGATGCCAACAAGGCGGTCCTCGACGACGTCGATGCGGCCAACGCCCTGGGCGCCTGCACGGCGGTTCAGTTCCTGGATGGCCTGCAGCGGGGTGACCTTGACGCCGTCGATTGCTACCGGCACGCCGGCCTGGAAAGAGATGGTGACCTCGTCCGGTGCCGGCGGGAATTCCGGGGTGGCGGTGTAGTCGTAGATGTCCTTGGTGGGAGCGTTCCAGATGTCCTCAAGGTAACCGGTCTCGACGGCGCGTCCCCAGACGTTCTGGTCGATCGAGTACGGGTTCTTCTTGGTGGTCTCGATCGGCAATCCCTTTTCCTCGGCGAAGGCGATGGCCTTGTCGCGAGTCAGGGCGAGGTCACGGACGGGTGCGATGCACTTCAGGTCCGGGCCGAGGGTCTGGATGCCAACTTCGAAGCGGACCTGGTCGTTGCCCTTGCCGGTGCAGCCGTGGGCAACGGTGGTGGCGCCGAATTCGCGGGCCGCCTTCACGAGGTGCTTCACGATGACCGGGCGGGAGATGGCCGAAACCAGCGGGTAGTGGCCCTGGTAGAGGGCGTTGGCCTTCAAGGTGGGCATGGCGTACTCGTTGGCGAACTCATCGCGGGCGTCGGCCACGTACGCCTCGACGGCGCCACATCCGAGCGCACGCTGACGAATGGTCTCCAGGGACTCGCCGCCCTGTCCGACGTCGACGGCCACAGCGATGACCTCGGCGCCGGTGGCTTCACCGATCCAGCCGATGGCTACGGACGTATCAAGGCCACCGGAGTAGGCCAGAACAATGCGCTCAGTCACGAGAGTGCTCCTTTGTTATTGCTTGGTTCATTCGAATCAATGCTGGTGTGAATCAATGCTTGGAAAATCTATTGGTTGGCCGGCCCGGCTTCTTCGGCCATGCGCAGGAAACGCGCTGCCAGTTCCGCCCCGCCATCGGGGTCCCGGGCGACCAACAGCAAAGTGTCGTCGCCTGCGATCGTACCCAATACAGAGGGCATCACCGAGTGGTCCACGGCCAAGGCAAGGAAGTTCGCTGCTCCGGGCGGAGTCCGGAGGACCACGATGTTGCCCGAGGCCTCCGCGGTCACCAGGAGTTCGCCGCACAGCCGGGTCAACCGTGCATCAAGAATTTCCTGGGTCACGCCGCTCTTGGCGTTGCGGTCGCCGCCCTCCCCCGGAACGGCGTAAACCAACGCGCCTTCCTTTCCGCGAACCCGGACTGCGCCCAACTCCACGAGGTCCCGGGACAACGTTGCTTGGGTGACCTGGACGCCGTCGTCCGCCAGCAGGGCTGCAAGCTCTGCCTGGGAGCGCACTGACTCCCCTGTCAGGATCGCGGTGATGCGCGCCTGGCGGGCAGTCTTGGTGGCTGGGCTGGCGCCCGGCACGGACGGGTTGGTGGACACTAGAACGTGCTCTCCCCGGTACCTTCAACAGGTGAAAGGCCCTCCACGAAAGCAAGTCCCGAGCGGTGCATCAACCATGCCATGAGCGCCTTCTGGGCGTGGAGGCGGTTCTCCGCCTCGTCCCACACGATTGACTGCGGGCCATCGATGACGCCGGCCGAAATCTCGTAACCACGGTAAGCGGGAAGGCAGTGAAGCACCACGGCATCCGGCGCAGCTTGAGCCATGGCGGCCTCGTCCACGGAATACTCACGGAAGAGCTGCATCCGCGCTTCCTTCTCGGACTCTTGGCCCATGGACACCCAAGTGTCCGTTGCCACGACGTCGGCGCCCTTGAGGGCCTCGGCGGCATCGCTGGTGATGAGTACCGAGCCGCCGGTCTCTGCAGCGCGTTCCTCTGCAGCGGCAACAATCTCCGCGGCAGGCAGGTAGCCCTCCGGCCCGGAAATGCGAACGTGCATCCCTGCAGTGACGCCGGCAAGCAGATACGAGTTGGCCATGTTGTTCGCGGCATCGCCCAGGTACGCCATGCTCAATCCGGCCAGCTCACCCTTGTGTTCCTTGACGGCCAGGAGGTCGGCCAAAAGCTGGCAAGGGTGGTAATCGTCGCACAGTGCATTGATCACGGGGACCTTGGAGTTTTCCGCCATGGCCACCAGTCCGGAGTGCGCACCGGTCCGCCACACAATGGTGGACACCATGCGCTCCAGAACTTTCGCCGTGTCCTCCACGGATTCCTTGTGGCCGATCTGCGCTTCACCCGGGTTGATGATCAGTGCATTGCCGCCCATGTCCGCAATACCGGTGGCGAAGGAAACACGCGTGCGGGTGGAGGTCTTGTCAAAGATCACGGCAACGGTCTTGCGGCCGTTGCCCTCTGCGGCGAAGGGCTGCACGCTGTATGGCGCTGCCTTCATCCGGACGGCGAGTTCCAGGACCTCAGCCTGCTCGGCAGGGCTTAGGTCCGTGTCCTTGAGGAAGTGACGGGTGGTTGACGTGCTCACTGTGCGTCCTTAGCGGTTTGGGCGGTAGCCGTGGCGATCAGGGTGGGAAGAGCATCGAGGAAACGGTCAGCCTGCTCGATGGTCAGGATCAACGGAGGTGCAAGCCGGATGGTCCGCGGGCCAGGACTGTTGATGATGAAGCCTGCATCCAAAGCTGCGGTCACCATCGCGGGTGCGACGTCGGCGTTCACATCGAAGCCAATCAGCAGGCCCTCGCCGCGGACTTCAGTGACAGCATCAATGGCAGCCAATCCCTCGCGCAGATGCGCTCCGACGCCCAGCACGTTCTGCAGGACCCCTTGGCTTTCGATCGCGTGCAGCGTGGCCAGCGCGGCGGCCGTAGCCACCGGGTTTCCACCGAAAGTGGTGCCGTGCTGCCCTGCGGTGAGCAGGGCCGACGTCGTACTTCCGAAGGTGACCAGCGCGCCCACCGGGAACCCGCCGCCAAGACCCTTGGCGAGCGTGACGGCGTCGGGCACAATTCCGGCGTCTTCGCTGGCAAGCCACTTTCCCGTGCGGCCGATGCCGGTCTGGACTTCGTCCAGGATCAACAATGCACCCGCAGCGGTGGTAGCTTCACGGGCTGCCTGCAGGTATTCGGCGCTGAGCGGCCGAACGCCCGCTTCGCCTTGGATGGGTTCCAGGAACACAGCAGCAGTGGAATCGTCGACGGCGGCGCGCAGGGCCTCGATGTCACCGAACGGAACGTGGACCACGCCACCGGGCAGTGGTTCAAACGGCGCACGGTAGGCCTCTTTGGCCGTGAGCGCCAAGGCACCCATGGTGCGGCCGTGGAAGGCACCCTCCAGGGCAATGATCTTGGTGCGCGTCCCCTCGGAGTTATTCCTGCGGGCCAGCTTGAACGCTGCTTCGTTGGCCTCCGTACCGGAGTTGGCAAAGAAGACCTTGGAACCAGCCGGAGCCTTGCTGATGGACAGCAGCTTCTCGGCGAGGGCGATCTGCGTGGGGCTCGTGAAGAAGTTTGAGACGTGGCCGAGGGTGGCCAGCTGGCTGGAAATCACCGACGTGACGAAAGGGTGGGCGTGGCCCAGGGCGTTCACTGCGATGCCGCCGAGAAGGTCCAAGTACTCCTTGCCATCGGCGTCCCACACGAGGCACCCGGTACCCCGGACCAGGACACGCTGCGGGGTACCAAAGACACCCATCAGCGAGGACGAGTAACGGGCCAGCCAGTCAGCGCCTGAGCTCTGGGAAACGAGCGCGGTTGCGGGAGCCTCCGCAGCGATGGGGGCCCCGCCCGCTTCGCGGTGCCCGACCACACCCGGCCCCCCATCGCTGCTGCGGCTTTCGGCGGAATGGCTCAGTTCGGTGCTCATGCGTTCACTTCCTCGTCGGGGACTACTTGGGTGCCGATGCCCGCGGTCGTAAAGGTTTCCAGCAGCATCGAGTGCGGCAGGCGGCCGTCCACGATGTGTGCGCGCTCCACGCCTTCGTCGATGGCTTTGAGGCAGGCGGCCATCTTGGGGATCATCCCGGATTCGAGGCGAGGCAGCATGTCGCGGAGTTCCGAGGCTGTCAGCGACGAGATCAGCGACGATTTGTCCGGCCAGTTGGCGTACAGGCCTTCAACGTCGGTCAGGATGACGAGCTTGGTGGCACCAAGGGCCGACGCGACGGCGGCAGCTGCGGTGTCCGCGTTAACGTTCAACACTTGGCCGGTGGTCTGGAAGCCGTTGCCGTCGTCCACGATCTCCGGGGCAACGGTTGAAATCACGGGGATACGACCGGCGTCGAGAATGTCCGTGATGCCGGCGGGATCCACGCCCACTACTTCGCCCACCAGGCCGAGGTCCACTTCTTCGCCATCCACAACGGTGCCCGTGCGGACGGCGCGCAGCAGGCCGCCATCCTCGCCGGACATGCCCACGGCATAGGGACCGTGGGAGTTGATGAGCCCTACAAGTTCACGGCCAACCTGACCCGTCAGGACCATGCGGACCACGTCCATGGCCTCGGGTGTGGTGACGCGCAGGCCGCCTTTGAACTCCGACTCGATGCCGAGGCGGCCGAGCATGGAGTTGATTTGGGGGCCGCCGCCATGAACCACCACGGGGTGGATGCCCACGTGGTGGAGGAACACGATGTCCTCCGCGAAGGCGCGACGAAGGTCGTCGTTGACCATGGCGTTGCCACCGTATTTGATCACCATGGTGGTGCCGGCGAAACGCTGGATCCACGGCAAGGCCTCGATCAGAGTGCCGGCTTTATCTTGGGCGTCGCTCATGGAGTTCGTTTCGCGGGTATGCGCAGTCATAGTCATAAGCTCAGCTCGAGTAGGCGCTGTTCTCATGCACGTAGTCGTGCGTGAGGTCGTTTGTCCAGATGGTCGCCTCGGCGTCGCCTGCCTGCAGGTCAATTTCGACCAAGACTTCGCGCGGCTCCAGGTCCACCAGGTTGCGGTCATCACCGATAGCGCCGTTGCGGCAAATCTGCACACCGTTCATGGCGACGTTGAGCTGGTCCGCCTCGAAAACGGCATCAGTTGTCCCCACAGCCGAGAGCACGCGGCCCCAGTTGGGATCCTTGCCGAAGATGGCAGCTTTGAAGAGGTTGGACCGGGCAACACTGCGGCTGACGATTTCGGCGTCGCGTTCGCTGGCTGCGTTGAAGGTCCGGATCGCGATGTCGTGACTGGCGCCTTCGGCGTCACCGATGAGCTTGCGTGCCAGTTCGGCGCAGACGTTGGTGACCGCTTCACTCAATTGCTCGGCCGACGGCAGGGCCTCAGACGCGCCGGATGCCAGCAGCACCACGGTGTCGTTGGTGGACATGCAGCCGTCCGAATCCGCCCGGTCAAAGGTGACGCGCGTGGCGTCGCGGAGGACGACGTCGAGCTCATTCGCAGGAACCTCGGCGTCGGTGGTCAGGACCACCAGCATCGTCGCCAGGCCCGGCGCCAACATGCCGGCGCCCTTGGCAATGCCTCCCACGGTGAACTGCTTGCCCTGGGCGTCGGTGCCAGTGAAGACGGCTTCCTTGGACACGCTGTCCGTGGTCATGATCGCGGTTGCAGCCGCAGAGCCGCCGTCCTCGGACAGCTCGCGGAAAGCAGCATCGACGCCCGGGAGGATCTTGTCCATGGGAAGTTGCTCGCCGATCAGGCCAGTGGAGCACACCACGACGTCGGAAGCTGAGACTCCCAGCACGTCGGCCACTTTCTCGGCGGTGGCGTGGGTGTTCTGGAAACCCTGCGGACCGGTGCAGGCGTTGGCTCCTCCGGAGTTCAAGACCACGGCGTCCACGCGGCCGTCGCTGACCACCTGGCGTGACCAGTGAACCGGCGCAGCAGCCACACGGTTGGAGGTAAAGACAGCGGCTGCAGACTTTTGCGGCCCGTCATTGACTACCAGGGCCAGGTCCGGGTTGCCCGAAGCCTTGATGCCGGCTTTGATGCCGGCTGCGCGGAATCCCTTGGGTGCGGTAATGGTCACGGTGCAACTCCCTGCAGGTTCAGGCCGGCGGTTTCATCCAGGCCGAGGGCAATGTTCATGGACTGCACGGCTCCGCCGGCGGTCCCCTTGGTGAGGTTGTCGATGGCGCACGTGACGATGACGCGGCCCGCGTGGGCATCGAAGGCCAACTGCATCACAGCGTGGTTGGAGCCCTGTACCGACTTGGTGGTGGGCCACTGACCTTCAGGGAGGAGGTGCACGAAGGGTTCGTCGTCATAGGCGTCAGTCCAGGCTTGGCGGAGCTCTGTCCCGGTAACGCCGTGACCAACTTTGGCCGTGGCCGTGGTGAGGATGCCGCGGCTCATCGGAACCAGTGTGGGCGTAAAGGAGACCGTTACCGGTTCCCCTGCCGCGTTGGACAGTCCTTGTTCGATCTCAGGAGTGTGTCGGTGACCGCCGCCCACGCCGTAGGGGCTCATGGAACCCATGACTTCGGCACCAATGAGGTTGACCTTGGCGGCCTTTCCGGCACCGGAGGTACCCGAGGCTGCAACAATCACGACGTCGTCCGTCAGGAGGAGATTGTTGGCGAACCCAGGCGTCAAGGCAAGCAGGGCCGACGTCGGGTAGCAACCCGGAACAGCGATGCGGGTGGCGCCCTTGAGGGCTTCCCGTTGACCAGGCAGTTCGGGCAGCCCGTAGGGCCATGTTCCTGCGTGAGCAGATCCGTAGAACTTTTCCCATGCCGCGGCGTCCTGCAAGCGATGGTCCGCGCCGGCGTCGATCACTACAGTTCCCTCCGGCAGCTGTGCAGCGATCTCAGCCGAAGCGCCGTGTGGCAACGCCAGGAACACAACGTCATGGCCGGACAGGTTTTCCACCGTGGTATCTTCCAGAATCCGACTGGCCAAACCGTGGAGATGCGGCTGCAACTCCCCTAGTCTGGAACCGGCGTTACTGTGAGCCGTGATGGCACCGATGGTGACGTTCGGATGGCCTGCCAGCAGGCGCAGCACTTCTCCCCCGGCGTAGCCGCTGGCACCGGAGACGGCAACAGAAATAGTCATGACTCCAACTGTACAGCAAGAATATTCATGCTGTCCGATATTTATGCATGCCGTTGTGAGCAGTCTCATTATTTTGGAGATTGGCCGTATGCTTAGTGGAGGGTGATCCAGACCGTGCAGTCCGAACGTCGGCTGCAGCGTTGCCCGTTAGCGATACGGGGCACATTTATGTCACCCACGTCCACCGCTGAGCGCCCCAAAGCTCGCGCAATTCAACCAAATCCCGTCGTCCAGAGCTATTCAGAGCTCCTCAAGAGCGTCAAGGCAGCCGGACTCCTTGAACGCCGCAGCGGCTTCTACATCTGGGTCTTCGTGGCCTTGGTTCTGCTCATGGCCGGCACCTGGCTCGGCTTCGCACTGATCGGCGATTCCTGGTACCAGCTCCTGATCGCCGCCGCCGTGGGCATCCTGTGCACGCAGCTTAGCTTTCTTGCCCACGAGGCAGGTCACAAGCAGATCTTCGCTTCACGGCGCGCCAACGATTGGTCCGCCCGCCTCCTGGCCACCGGCGTTGCCGGCATCAGCTACTCCTGGTGGGAACAGAAGCACGGTGCCCACCACAATCACCCCAACGTCATCTCCAAGGACCCTGACATCCGCAACAACGCCTTGGTATTTTACGAGGACGCTGCAGCCGAACGTAAGGGCCGCCTGGCTTTCCTCACCAAGAAGCAGGGCTGGTTCTTCTTCCCGCTCCTGACGCTCCTGGGCCTGAGCCTGCAGTTCGACTCCCTTCGCTTTGTCTTCGGCAAGCAGAAAGTACGTCACCGCTGGGTGGAGACGCCCATCCTCGTGACCAGGCTTGCCGCCCTCCCGGTTCTGGCTTTCACCTTCCTGCCCATCGGCATGGCGTTCGCCTTCCTGGGTGTCCAGATCATGGTTTACGGCTTCTACATGGGAGCCTCGTTCGCCCCGAACCACAAGGGCATGCCCGTTCTCCCCAAGGACAGCCGCGTTGACTTCCTCAACCGCCAGATCCTGACCTCGCGGAATATCTCCGGTGGCCTCTTCATGGACTTCCTCCTGGGTGGACTCAACCGCCAGGTGGAGCACCACTTGTTCCCAGACATGGCTCGCCCGCATTTGTACAAGGCCACAAAGATCGTGCGCGAGTTCTGCGCCAAGCACTCCATTACCTATACCGAAACCACACTGATGCAGTCCTACGGCATCGTGGTCAGATACCTCAATGATGTGGGCCTTGCAGCAGGCCGCGGCTTCGACTGCCCGGTAGCTTCGACGCACGGACGCTTCTAGGCGTTCAACAAGGGAAGCCCCAACTTCCCTAGGATGGAATCTGAAACCGGGCACCGGAAGGACCGCCCCGGAGTGAGGAGCCACCATGACGCACGCCATCGTTGCACAGCAGCCCGGAGGACCTGAGGTCCTCGAGTACGCATCTGTGGAAACACCGAAACCTGGCCCCGGCCAGCTGTTGATCAAGGTCGCAGCTGCCGGGGTCAATTTCATTGAGACCTACCAACGCAGCGGCACCTACAAGGTGGAATACCCCTTCACCCCGGGCGCTGAGGCCGCCGGCACGGTGGAGGCCGTTGGCGAAGGTGTCGAAGAATTTTCCGTTGGTGACCGGGTTGCCACGGCCGAGGGGTCCAGGACGTACGCAGAGTACGCCGTGGTGGAGGCGGGCAAGGCACTTCCGGTTCCTGACGGCGTCGACGATCACACCGCCGCAGCCCTGCCGCTGCAGGGCATCACCGCCCATTACCTGATGAACTCATCTTTCCGGGTTGAGCCGGGCCACACCGTTCTGCTTCACGCAGGCGCAGGTGGCGTTGGCCTGCTGTTGACGCAACTGCTGAAGGCCCGCGGAGCCCGTGTGATCACTACCGTGTCCTCGGACGAAAAGGCCGATCTATCCACTCTTGCCGGCGCCGACGAGGTACTCCGCTACGACGGATTCGCTGACAAGGTCCGCGAACTCACTGACGGCGAAGGCGTCAACGTGGTGTACGACGGCGTTGGCAAGGACACGTTTGACGATTCCCTGAAGAGCCTGCGCATCCGCGGCGCCATGGTGCTTTTCGGCGCTGCATCCGGGCCCGTGCCGCCCTTCGATCCCCAGCGTTTGAATGCAGCCGGATCACTCACACTGACCAGGCCCACCATGGGGCACTTTGTGCAGAACGCGCAGGAACGCAGGTGGCGCTCGGCCGAGATTTTCGACGCCGCCGCCAACGGCACCCTCGCTGTCAGGGTGGGCGCAACGTACCCACTGGCGGAAGCAGCCCAAGCGCACAGGGACCTCGAAGGCCGCCGTACCACCGGCAAAGTCCTGCTGGTTCCCTAAACTGCCCATGCCCGGTTCCCAACTGCCAGTGACCTGCAGGCAAACAACAGTGCAACAAAGTCTGACGCGCAGGAAACGCCGGACACCTTTTGTTCATCTTTCTGCGGAAAGCTGACGAACGTGAGCACAGAACATCCTTTGGGGGCCGGGCATACGCCTGCCTTGACCACATACCGCCCCCAGTTACCGGGAGGCGCCGCCGCCCCGGCCGAGCGCACCCTCGTTGACATCCTGACAGAAACCGCATCGTCATTCCCTGAGGCCTCGGCCCTGGACGACGGGCACCAGTCCTTGAGCTACACCGATCTCCTCAAGTCCGTCCGGGGATTTTCTGCCCAGCTCAATGCTGCCGGTCTTGGCCGCGGCGACAAGATCGGCGTCCGGATCCCGTCCGGCACCAACGAGCTCTACATTGCCATCCTGGGAATCCTTATGGCCGGGGCCGCCTACGTTCCCGTGGATGCTGATGACCCCGACGAACGCGCCCGCTTGGTTTTTGGCGAAGCCAAGGTGGGCGCCATCATCGCTGCGGGCCTGGACATCCACCTTTCCGGCGATGCACGGGAACCCGTCTCCTTGCCTTCCACCCCCGGCTTGGAGGACGACTCCTGGATCATCTTCACCTCGGGATCCACAGGAACCCCCAAGGGCGTTGCTGTCCAACACCGCTCCTCGGCCGCGTTTGTTGACGCCGAGGCCCGGATCTTCCTTCAAGCCGAGCCCATTGGACCCCAGGACCGGGTGTTGGCCGGCCTTTCGGTGGCCTTCGACGCTTCCTGCGAGGAAATGTGGCTTGCCTGGCGCCACGGTGCTTGCCTGGTACCGGCACCGCGAGCCCTTGTTCGAACCGGAATGGACCTGGGTCCCTGGCTCATCAACCACGGCATCACCGTGGTTTCCACCGTGCCCACCCTCGCTGCGCTGTGGCCTGCCGAAGCACTCGAAAACGTCCGCCTCCTGATTTTCGGCGGTGAAGCATGCCCTCCCGAACTCGCTGAACGCTTGGCGGTGGACGGCCGTGAAGTGTGGAACACGTACGGGCCCACAGAGGCAACCGTCGTCGCCTGCGCCGCTCCGCTGGGCGGACCCGGCCCCGTGCGGATCGGGCTGCCACTGGACGGCTGGGACCTCGCCGTCGTCGATCCTCAAGGCGTCCCGGTAGCCGAAGGTGAGATCGGTGAACTGATCATCGGAGGTGTGGGGCTGGCCCGCTACCTCGATCCTGCCAAAGATGCCGAGAAGTACGCTCCGATGGCAACGCTGGGATGGGACCGGGCCTACCGATCGGGTGACCTGGTGCGCTTTGAAGCCGAAGGCCTGATCTTCATGGGCCGTGCCGACGAACAGGTCAAACTCGGAGGACGCCGGATCGAACTGGGCGAGGTGGATGCAGCACTGCAGTCTTTGCCTGGTGTCGCCGGCGCGGCTGCAGCAGTGCAGACCACGGCCGCCGGCAACCAGATCCTTGTTGGATACCTGGCCCCCGTTGACGGCCATGACGTGTCCATGGACGAGGCACGCCGCCTGTTGGGCGAAAGCCTTCCGGCCGCTTTGATCCCCCTGCTGACCGTGGTGGATTCGCTCCCCACCAAGACCAGCGGAAAAGTCGACCGTCACGCATTGCCTTGGCCGCTGGCGGAAGCCGGCGCCACCGAGGCCGGGAACGCCCCGCTGAACCTGCCCGATGACGCCCGTTGGGTGGTTGAGCAGTGGGAGGCGGTGCTGGGCAGCCCCGTGAGTTCCCTCGACGCCGACTTCTTCGCCTACGGTGGCGGTTCCTTGGCTGCGGCCCAACTCGTTTCCGCCCTTCGTGTCCGGTACCCCACCGTCACCGTCGCGGACATCTATGCCACGCCGCGCGTAGGCGCGTTGATCGATGCCGCCCGGCAATCACTCCCCGACGGCGGCGTGCCGGGGCCCGCTGCTGAGCGCACTGTCCGCCCTACCGCGTTGAAGTCGCAGATATTCCAGGTCCTGATGGGCGTGCCATTGCACATCCTGGTGGGAATGCGTTGGCTTACCTACCTCATGGCCGCCAACAGGCTGCTGGCAGACTTCGCCGGATTTGCCGCCGCACCCGTGGTGTCTTGGTGGTGGATCGCGGCGTCATGGCTGATCTTTGTCAGCCCCTTGGGCCGGATGGCGATCTCAGTGGTTGCAGCCAAGGTGCTGCTTGGCAGGATCCAACCCGGCACCTACCCGCGTTCAGGCAAGACCCATCTGCGACTGTGGCTGGCCGAGCAAATACAAGACCTGTCGGGCGCCATCGGTCTTGCCAGCGCCCCATTCGTCCCTTACTACGCACGGGCCCTCGGAGCCAAGATCGGCAAGGACGTCCACCTGCACTCGCTGCCGCCGGTCACCGGTCTCCTGTCCTTGGGCAGCGGAGCCAACATCGAGCCCGAAGTGGACCTTTCCGGCTGGTGGGTTGACGGTGATTCCGTCCACATCGGCCAGATCCATGTGGGAGCCGGTGCAGTAGTCGGCGCCCGAAGCACCCTGATGCCCGGAGCCACCATCGGCGCGGGCGCCCACGTCGACGCTGGATCCGCTGTGCTGGGCAAAGTGAAAGCCGGACACCTTGTGGCCGGCTCCCCCGCGGAGCGCCGCGGAAAAGCCAAGCACGAATGGCCGGAAACAATCACCAGGCGGCCCGTGGTTGACCGGCTCTGGTTCTCCGCCTTTGCCAGCGCTTCGGCTTTGCTGGCTCTTATCCCCTATGTTTCGGCGTTCGCCGGCGCCCTGGTGGTCCTGGCGTTCATCCAAGGCCACGAGTCGTTGGAGACAGCTCTTCCACAGATTGCCCTGGCCGTTCCCCTGGCTGCCCTCGTGTGGTTCTTGGGCAACCTGGTGCTGATTCTGATTGTTGCCAGGCTCCTCGGCTTGGGACTGAAAGAGGGTTACTACCGGGTGCGCAGCCGTATCGGGTGGCAGGTTTGGGCTACCGAACGACTCCTGGACATGGCACGGGACCTTCTTTTCCCGGTGTACGCAAGCCTCTTTACACCGATCTGGCTGCGCCTTCTGGGAGCCAAGGTCGGGAAAAACGTGGAAGCCTCAACCGTCCTGCTGGTTCCGAAAATGACCACCATCGGTGACGGCGCCTTCCTGGCTGACGACACCATGGTGGCCTCTTACGAACTGGGCGGCGGCTGGATGAAAATCGCGCCGGCCAAGATCGGTAAGCGCTCCTTCCTGGGCAACTCAGGCATGACCGCCGCAGGACGGAACGTGCCCAAGAATTCCCTCGTAGCAGTGCTGTCTGCCACGCCCGCCAAAGCAAAGTCCGGCACCTCGTGGCTTGGCAGTCCGCCTGTCAGGTTGCGCCGCACCGCTGTCGATGCCGATCAGACCCGTACCTTCCGCCCTGCCCTCAAGCTGAAGATCGCGAGGGCGCTCTGGGAACTGTGCCGCCTGATACCGGTCATCCTCACAGTGGCTATCGCCGTCAGCGTGATGCTGGTGTTGGACTGGATCGCACGTGGGTGGGGCTACTGGCTCGCGGCAGTCCTGGGTGGCGTGGTGATGCTGGCAGCAGGAGCAGCAGCAGCACTCAGCTCCATCGTGGCCAAATGGGTTCTGGTGGGCACCATCCGTTCAGGCGAACACCCCCTGTGGAGCTCGTTCATTTGGCGCAACGAGGTAGTGGACACCTTTATCGAGATGGTGAGCGCTCCGTGGTTTGCCCGCTCCGCCGCCGGGACTCCGGCCTTGGTGTGGTGGCTTCGCGGCCTCGGAGCGAAGATCGGCCGTGGAACCTGGTGTGAAAGCTATTGGCTGCCCGAAGCTGACCTCGTGACGCTCGGTGAGAACTCCACCGTCAACCGTGGCTGCGTCGTTCAGACGCACCTGTTCCACGACCGCGTGATGAGCCTGGACACAGTGACGCTCGGTAACGGAGCCACCATGGGTCCGCACGGCGTCATCCTCCCCGCCGCCAGCATCGGCGACGGCGGAACTGTTGGTCCGGCGTCGTTGGTTATGCGTGGTGAGACAGTGCCGGCCGGAACGTACTGGATGGGCAACCCGGTGAGCCCGTGGGTGGGTCCGTCAGCACAAGCGCCGCGCCTCAAGTAGATTGGACGGATATGGCCGCACCAATCCCCACCCCCATGACCGAAGCCGACCCCTACACTTTGGACCACGGCAGCACCAGCTACCGTGTGGACCGGTACGAGTTGGATCTCGATGTCAGGCTGGGCAGCAACAAGCTGATCGGCAAGGCGGTCCTGCGATGCACAGCGTTGGAACCCCTGGCGCAGGTTGTCCTTGACCTGGTGGGCCTGCGGGCCAGCAAGGTCCAGCTGGATGGCAAGAAGCTCCAGAAGTTCAGCCATCGGGCGGAGCATCTGGTGCTTGCGCCCGCGTCCCCGCTGAGGCCCGGCCAGCAGTTCTCTTTGGAGATCCGCTATGACGGCAATCCCCAGCCGCGCCGCGGCCTGTGGGGCGATGTGGGGTGGGAAGAACTGAACGACGGCGTCCTGGTCGCTGGCCAGCCCAACGGCGCGGCCTCCTGGTTCCCTTGCAATGACCATCCCCGCCACAAGTCCAGCTTCCTCATTTCCGTGACCACCGACGACAACTACCGGCCGGTGTGCAACGGCACGTTGATCTCCCATTCCCGCAAGTCGAGCAGGGAGACCTGGGTCTACGAACACGCTGAACCCATGGCCACCTACCTCGCTACCGTGCAGATCGGCCGCTACGTCAAGGTTCCCCTGCACGTTGACGACACCCATCACCGGGTGCCGCAGTTCGTAGCAGTCACGCCCGAGATGGCGGTGGATGCTCTTCAAGGTCTGCGACGCCAGCCTGACATGATGCGGACCTTCGAGGATTGCTTCGGCCCTTACCCGTTCACTGACTACACCTCGGTAGTGACTGAAGACGAACTGGAAATCCCGTTGGAGGCCCAGACCGTCTCCATCTTCGGCCGAAACCACATGCGCGAGTCCTGGGATGCCCAGCGCCTGATCGCCCACGAGCTGTCCCACCAGTGGTTTGGCAACTCGCTGACCGTGAGCAGTTGGAAAGACATCTGGCTCCATGAAGGTTTCGCCTGCTACGCGGAGTGGCTGTGGTCCGAAGAATCCCGGACCATGACTGTTGCTGCGCGGGCAACGGCGGCGTGGAAAAGGCTCGACGCCGGGCCTCAGGATCTGCTGATCGGAGACCCCGGTCCGGAGCTGATGTTCGATGACCGCGTCTACAAGCGCGGAGCTCTGGCCGTCCATGCCGTGCGGATCGCGGCCGGCAACGAGGCGTTTTTCGGATTTCTGCAGCACTGGACGGCCACCAACCGGCACAGCTCGGTGTCCACGGACGCGTTCATTGAGGCCGCGGATTCGTTCATTCCGGGCTTTGATTGCGTCTCGATTCTCCGGCCATGGCTCTACGAGGCCGCGCTTCCTCCTCTGCCTTCAGCGCGTTAGCCGAGGGCCAGGGCTGCGACCAAATCGTCAGGCAGTGCCCTTTCCGTGACATCACGCAGGCCTGGCAGGTCCAGCACCTCCAGCTCTGCGGGGTTGCGCCTCAGGCCTTCCCCCGTCATCTTCAGCCACGCCTCTTTGCGTGCCCACAGGCGCGCTCTCTGTTTGGTCTGTTCACGCTCCGGCAGTGACGCCAGGAAATGCTTCTCGGTTTCGGTCAGCGCGACGTCGTCGAAGCCTTCGAAGGTTGCTTTGCCAGTCGATTCAAGGTCCACCCCCAGCCGGAGCTCTTCGGGAGGATGTACGACGCCGGCCAGCAGCACCCAGCCCGACGCTCTGGAGGCGCTGAGCGCCAGAGGTGCGGGGCCGCCGTCGAGCATGAACCCAGGGCGACCATGGTCCTGGCCGGGGCCGCACCGCGGACAGCGATAGTCAGGAACGAGTCGAGCAGGATCCACTTCGAGGAGCGCAGCGGCAAAGTCCAGCAAGGCCACCCGCCCTGCAATGAACTCTTCACGGTCTGCGGGGTTGGCGTAGCGGAGGGCGCGCTCGAGGGCCAGCTGGCCGAGCAGTTCAAGCGCGTCTCCTGCGCCGGGCGTCTCATCGAGCCTCCGCAGGTCAAGCACCGGATTCTGCATCATGCCCTCCTCTCACGGCTAAGTCCCCAGCCCAATGTCGCATCAGCTATGGGTGGATTTCCCCTTCTGTGAGGCTTCAAACGACTCTGCCATCGCCCCGTGTCCATGCCCAAATCGGGTAACTGCAAGACTCACGCTGCCGAGGCAACCACCCGCGGCATTCTGTACAGAGAAAAGTCCGATTACGGACATCTAAGCCGGCTTTTTGTCTACCGACGACACCCTCAGCTCTCCCCTTTCAGCAGGTGAGTTTGGTGCTGTCCAGAGAAAGTGCAGAGCAGCAGACGTACCGTGGCTGATGATGGTCAAATACCGTCGTACAGGGAGCCACTCCAAGTCTTTCAGGCACTCGTCAAAGGCGCTCCAGTTCCCACCGAAGTAGTCCGGAAATGAAAAATTCTGCTTGTACTCTGCGAAGAGCTGATCCAGGGTGGGCATTTTGGATCCATCCAAGTCGACAACCAGAACGTCAGCTCCTCTGAGCGCCTGGCGCACGAACTGAGCCTGCTCCAGGGTCGCCGCATGAACCCAAGGCGCGGTCTCGCTCGTCACTGAATCGACAACGTATGCCCCGTCCATCCGCCTATTCTCCACGAATGTTTGGGCGCTCCACCGCAGCGAGAAATCGACCAACATTCGACCGCCCTAACACCGGAGCTCCCTCACAGACGAGAAGCATCTCCTGTCAGGCATTCTTGGTGGCGGCCAGGTCAGTCCACGAGCACGACTCAGGCTCGCTGTTCCCTGACAGGATCCAGGGGCGTTTGGCGGTCTGCTCGAACCGGGAACCAGTCCAGTGTTTCGAGGTCGGGGTGCCGCCGAAGGGACTCGATCAGTTCTTTACTGCCGAAGACCTTGGATCCCAGCAGATCCCAGTCAGTCCAAACAACCCACGCCCGGTCCTCCGGCCACCAAAACTCAGGCGTGGGGTTGGGAAGAGTTGGTTCCAGCAGTGCAGGCAGGAGTGCGTCGAGTTCGAAGGAGAAGACATGAACCTCCGATCGGAACAAACAGCGGTTATGCTAGTCGTTGGATTTATTGTTCTGGTTTGGGGGCGGGCATGGGAATTGCTTGATGACGGCGCGGCGACGCGCTGATCAGTGCCGCGAACTCCGCCGACGAGGTTCTGCGTGCCGAGGGAGGCTTCCTGTACGGGGCCGTGGAGCAGGCAGTGCAGGACTTCAACGGCGGCTACGGGCGCTTGTTCAAGGACGCCTGCGGCATCAGGTCCGATGATCGCGGCAAGCTGGCAGGTGTCCTCGCGGCTCTGGCCGAGGATGTCGGCGAGGCCAAGCACAGGGCATAGCAAGAGAAAGCCCGGCAAAAGAACATGGATGCCTGGCAGCAACGCGACAATATCCGTAAACAGCAACTGCTCTCCGGTGACATCGCGAAAACATCAGTGACAGTCGCCACCATGGTCCTGGACCCGATGCCCGAGTTGAGCCGGCCCAGGGTCTGGGTGTGTTCAGCAACGACCAGGCAAAAGTCGTGGGGGCTGCCCTTCGCAACTATGTCACAGGGGTGAACGCCGTTCATCAGGACCTCGACAACACTGCCATGACAACAGCTATCGGGCACTCCATGGGTTCCCTCGGGGCCATGGAAGCAGCCAAAACCGAGCTGCCGGTCGATAACCTCGTTCTCGTTGGGGACGTTGGAGCCCCTGATAACGTGACCTCCGTGAACGATCTCCACCTGAACCCCGGCGGCACCGTTTACCGGGGAACCTACGACTGGGACCACGTAGCTGAGGTCGGGCATGGGCTCGGCTGGCACCACAGGATCTGATGGTGCCATCGAGCACCCCACGAAAACCCACGACGGACAAACCGGTGGCACGGACGGCATCTACGGGTACTTCGACAGGAGAACCGAGTCAAGTAAAAACCAGGCCAGGATCGCCCTGGGCCTGGTCGACCAACTCACGAATGCGAAACGATGACAACCAAAACCCCTGCCCCATGCCGGCGCGTCCTTCCCGCCGCTGCGATCCTTCTTCTCACCCTTGCAGGGTGCGGGACAACGCCAAGCACCAACCCATCTACCAGCACCGCGGAGCAAACCATGGACCCAGAACAAGCCCGCAAGGAATACCTCGACCTCTTCACCCAAATCCAAGCTCTAGCCCCAGGAGACTGGGGTGTTGTGATCCCCCCTGACATCAAAGGCGATGTTTGCCGGCTCCCGGACAGGTCTGACGGCACGCAATTCTCAATTGATCTCCATCGGGACCCGGTGAGCCGGGAAGAAATGGACATTCTTCACGACAAGGTCAAGACACTTTTCGAAGCCACCGGGTTCACCGTCAAGCAAGAGACCGATGGTGGCCCAAACTTCATCAGAAGCACGGACGTGTTCGGCCCCGACAAGTTCGTCATGGGATTCGTCACCGGCAAATATGGCATCTCCCTCGGCGGAAATACCCGTTGCGTTCCCGACCCGGAAGGCAAATTCCGGTAGGAAACGATGACGATCCTGCACCGCCGCCGGTACTGGCGCGTCCTTCCCGCCGCGGCAATGCTTCTTCTCACTCTTGCAGGGTGCGCGGCAACGCCGAGCACCAACCCACCTACCAGCACCGCGGAGCAGGCCATGGACCCGGAAGAAGCCCGAACAGAGTACCTTGAACTCTTCAACAAGATTCAAGCTCTCGCCCCGGGCGGCTGGACGAAAGTCACACCAGGCAAAGCAGGGTGGGTCTGTGATCGTCCCCTCGGCACGGAAGGCACTCAGGTCTCTTTCGATACCAGTAGGAGTCCGCTGAGCCGGGAAGAAATGGACGCTTTGCACGACAAGGTCAAGACCTTGTTCGAGGCCACCGGATTTACCGTCAAACAAGAAACCGACGATAGCCCGAACTTCAACAGAAGCACCGACGTGTCCGGCCCCGGCAAATTTGTCATGGGATTCGGCACCGGAAAATACGGCATTACCCTCGGTGGGAATACCCGCTGCTTTGCCGACCCTGAAGGCAAATTCCGCTAGGAAACGTTGTCACCGAACGGCCCTGCGTTCCGAGGCTACTGCGAGATCCCGTCCATATGCAGATCCAATCCTGGCTCAGGCACAGGAGTCGCCCGCTGTAACCAATCACCGTCAATACCGTGCATCAGATGGGTATGTAACATTCGGCAGGAGTACTTGTTACTAACAGGGGTGGGTGGTGCCTAGGCCAAGAACGTGGTCAGCCAAGGGAAGGTCGCCCGCGGTCCAATCCACACACCCGTTACCCCATAGAGAACTTTGTCCCCTGCAAAATGTAGCTTGTGCCTGGCGGGCTCCTATTCGCCAAAGCAAGTGTTCCCCGCAGCCATGAAGACGCTGCGGGGAACACTTGGTGGTGGGTTAACTCAACTGGGCTACTTCACCGATGTCAGGTAGTTCGCCAGCGTGGGCGTGATACGGGTACCGGAGTTGGAGCTGCCGCCGTTTGTGTGGATGGCCATGATGGTGTTGGAGCTGTTGTAAACGGGCGCGCCGCTCTGGCCGCCGAAAGTGTCCATCTTGTAGTAGACCTTTTCGGTGGTGGTGCTCTCAATGGGACCGGTCATGGACCACATGGTGCCGAATGCCTTGTCCCCCGGGTAGCCACGGACTGTGGTGCTGGTGCCGTTCAGGCTTGCCGTGGTGCCGGTGTAGTTGAGCCAGCCAGTGGTGTTGCCGATGGTGCAGTCAAGCTTGATGACGCCCCAGTCAGCGTTGGTGTTGGCAGCATCAATCCACCGCTGATCGGTGTAGATCTTGGTAGCACCACAGGTACCGTAGGGGTCCGTCGAGCCATTGCGGCCTGGCGCCACTTTGACACCCCAGGAGTAGTCGGCCTCGGAGCCCGTTCCACCCTCATGGACACAGTGACCCGCCGTCAGCACAGTGTCGTCGGAAATCAAGGCACCCGAGCAGATGTAGCCGCCGTTGAACTCGATCTGAACGATGGACCTGTTCGGTGCCGCCGTGGTGTTGGTGATGCGGACGCGACCATCAGCACCAATGACTGAGTCCGTGGACGCTCCGCCATTCTTGGAAGGTGCGGCAATCGTGTACTTGTCTGCCAGCGGCGACGCGGTGGATCCCGAAGCCTGCGACGGGTCCACAGTGTGCGAAACAGGTTGGACCTCGGCAGCGGCTACTTGCGGCGTCGACTCTGACGCGACAGCGGCTCCACCAAGCGAGGACGTCAGAGCCATCACTGCAGCTCCAACAAGCAAAGCAACGTTCTGCTTCTTCATGGGTACCTTTCAAGGGACGGCTCAGAGAGAACCGTGCGAGGGATGTGATACACATGTTTCACATGTGCATGACAAAACTGTCATACATGCGTGAATGGTCTGTCAAGATGCTGGGAGCTCTATCTCAATAAAAAGAAAATCCCCGGAACCATCAGGTCCCGGGGATTCACTCGATAAACGGAGTGCTAGCGCTGGACGGCTCCGAAGCGCTCGGCGGCAACAGCAACGGCGGCGGCACGGGCTTCGGAAGCCTCATCCGCCGTCAGCGTGCGGTCATCCGCACGGAAGCGGAGGCCGAAGGCCAGTGACTTCTTGCCTTCCTCGATGCCAGGACCCACGTAGACATCGAACAACGCGACGTCTTCGAGGAGTTCGCCGGCACCTTCACGCAGTGCCGAGAGGACCTGGTCCGCCGGCACGTCCTGCGGGACAACCAAGGCAACGTCCTGCGTCGCTACAGGGAACCCTGAGATGTGCTTGGCCACAATCACGTCCGCAGCAGCTTCGAACAACGCTTCCACGTTGACCTCAAGTGCCACGGAGCGTGCCGGCATGTCGTGCGCAGCCAGGAGCTTGGGGTGAAGCTCTCCGGCGTATCCAACAACGTCCCCGTTGCGCAGTGCGAGCTGGGCTGCACGGCCAGGGTGGAAGGCTTGGTGACTACCTTGGCCAACTACCAGTTCAACACCCAACACGTCGGCGACAAGTCGGGCAACGTCCAGAGCGTCGGCCCAATCCCACGCACGGGGCGTATGGGTAGCCGCGGCCGGCGAATCATGGCCGGTGAGAACAGCGGCGATGTGCAGCGGCTGGTGGGGAACGCCGTCGTACAGTCCGTCCAGAACCTCATCGGCAGGCTTGACGCCCAGCGGCGGAATGGAATCCGTGCCCAGCGTTTCGCCCGGGAGGAAGACCGAACCGGCCTCATAAAGTGCAAGATCGCGGAATCCGCGCGAGTGATTACGGCGGGCAACCTCGATCAGGCCCGGCAGGATGGACGTGCGAAGGAAACCTTGCTCTTCGCTGATCGGGTTCGCCAGCTTCAACGCCGGACGCGCCGCTCCTTCAGCAGCAACACCGAACGTGTCGTTGGCTGCCTTGGAGACGAAGGGGTAGGACAGCACCTCGGTAAGTCCGGCATCAGCCAGCGCCTGGACAACCCGGCGCTTTTGCTGCTGGCTGCGGCTCAGGCCACGGCCCGGAGGCGCCACCGGAAGGGTGGACGGGATGTTGTCATAGCCCACCAGCCGCGCGATTTCCTCGGAAAGGTCTTCTTTGGTTTCAAGATCGTTGCGCCAGCTTGGAGCCGTCACCAGGTAGCCAGTGGCGGTCTTCTCCACGGTGGCCCCAAGGTCCACCAGCGAGGTGGTGATCTGCTCTTCAGTGAAGTCGATGCCGATCCGGGCAGCGGCGAACTCTGCCGGCAGTTCGATGGTGACCGCGTCAGGAGCGGTTCCGACGTCGGTCCCGGCCTCATCTGCCGTGCCACCGGCGAGCTCCACCAGGAGGTCCACCACACGCTGGGCGGCAATGTTGGCGACGTGCCAATCCACCCCGCGCTCGAAGCGCTTGGAAGCCTCGGACGGCAGCTTGTGGCGGCGGCGGGAACGGGCGATCGACACTTCGTCGAAGTGGGCGGCTTCCACCAGGATGTTGGTGGTGGAATCGGACACCTCAGTGTGGGCACCGCCCATGACCCCGGCGATGCCGATGGCACCCGAATCATCAGTGATCAGCAGGTCCTCGACGTCGAGCGTGCGCTCCTTGTCATCGAGGGTGGTGATCTTCTCCCCCGCCACGGCACGACGCACCACGATGTCGCCCGCGAGCTTGTCGAGGTCGTAGCAGTGGTTCGGCTGGCCGAGCTCCAGCATCACGTAGTTGGAGATATCAACCGGAAGCGAGATGGACCGAACGCCGGCCAATCGAAGGCGGGCGGACATCCACGGCGGCGTGGGACGCGAAGCATCCACACCACGGACCGTGCGGGCCACGAAGCGATCGCAGCCCGGCTTGCCGTAGATGGGAGCGTCGTCGTTGAGCTTGACGCCGTAGCCACCCTGCAGGGTGGCCGGAGCCGTGACTTTCGACGCCGGATCCACAAAGGTGGTTCCGGTGGCGTGGGCGTACTCGCGCGCTACGCCACGGATGGAGAAGGCGTAGCCGCGGTCCGGGGTGACATTGATTTCCGCTGCCTGATCGTAGAGACCCAGGAGTTCCATCGCGTCGGTGCCGATTTCCGGGTCCAGGCCGATGCTTGAGAGGACCAGAATGCCGTCGTGGTCGTCGCCTATGCCCAACTCACGGACGGAAGCGATCATGCCCGCGGACAGGTGACCGTAGGTTTTGCGCGCAGAGATCTGGAAGTTTCCAGGCAGCACTGCGCCGGGGAGGGTGACAACCACTTTGTCGCCCTCAACGAAGTTGTGCGCACCACAAATGATGCCCTGCACGCCGGAAGGATCAATGCCCTTGCCGGTGAGGGTCTGCTCCTGACCCTCGGGAACGACGCGGACCTGGCACCAGTTGATGGTCTTGCCGTTGGTCTGCGGTTCCTTGACCAGGCTCAGAACCTGGCCAACCACAACAGGGCCGGTCAGTTCATCCGTGGGACGGTGGACTTCTTCTTCTTCAAAGCCAACCTTGACCAGGTCAGCCATGACGTCTTCGGCCGTAGCATCGGCCGGAACCTGCGCGAATTCACGCAGCCAGGAAAGTGGGATACGCACTGTTAGATCTCCATCCCGAAGTGCTCGCTGAAACGTACGTCGCCTTCGATCATGTCGCGCATATCGCCGACCTCGTTGCGGAACATGAGCGTGCGCTCGATGCCCATGCCGAAAGCAAAACCTGAATAGATGTCCGGATCGATCCCGGCCGCCCGGAGGACGTTGGGGTTGACCATGCCGCAGCCACCCCACTCGATCCAGCGGGGACCGCCCTTGGCACCCGGGTGCCAGATGTCCAGTTCGGCGGAAGGCTCCGTGAACGGGAAGTAGTTGGGGCGCAGCCGGATGGAAGCTTCGTCGCCGAACATCTGGCGGGCGAAGTGCTCCAACGTGCCGCGCAGGTCCGCCATGCTCAGGTTCTTGTCAATCGCAAGACCCTCGAATTGGTGGAAGACGGGCGTGTGCGTGGCATCGAGTTCGTCAGTGCGGAACACCTTGCCGGGGCACAGCACGTAGATGGGAACTTCACGTTCCAGCATGGAGCGGACCTGCACGGGCGATGTATGGGTACGCATCAGCAAGTGCGCCTCAGGAGGCTCTACGAAAAACGTGTCCTGCATTTCGCGGGCAGGGTGGTCCGGCTTGAAGTTCAAAGCATCGAAGTTGAACCACTCGGACTCCACCTCGGGCCCTTCGGCGATTTCCCAGCCCATGCCAACGAAGATGTCCGAGACGCGGTCCTGCAACGTGGACAGCGGGTGGCGCGCACCTGCCCGGCGACGACGCGGAGCGGCCGTCACATCCACAGTTTCTTCTACCAGGATGCGGGCGTCGTTCTCTGCTTCCAGAACCTCGGTCCGGGCTGCGAGCGCCTGGTTGACGCGGCCACGGGAGGACCCCATGAGCTTGCCGGCCGCAGCCTTGTGCTCCTTGGCGAGCCCACCGATTTCACGGTTGGCCAGGCTCAATGGCGACTTCTCGCCGGTGTGGGCGAGGCGGACAGCCTTGAGTTCTTCGAGGGAGGAGGCTGCCGCTATTGCGGCAATGGCGTCCTCGACGGCGGCGGTGATAGCGGCTTCATCCAGCGGGTTCGGGATGGCAGCGCCTGGCAAAGTGTCAGTCATCTACTGTTCTTAGCTACGAGTAGGGAGCGGCCGGCAAGGCAGGCCTTCAAAACGAAAGGGCAGTGCTTGCCGCGGGCGGCAGGCACTACCCTCCAGTCTAGTTGAACGTCACGGACGGGATTTAACCCAGCAAGGCGCGTCCCGCTATGTGAACGGCACGACGACGGAAGTCGCCATGAGTGCCCTCCGACCCTAGGCGGGCGGTGCCGGCGGCGGCGGTGGCGACTGACCGTCGTCGTACCGTTGGACGGGTGGCGTCGCGGGCGGCTGCTGCGTTGGGGGCTGGGGAACAGGCTGCTGCGGCACCTGGGCCGGCGGCGCACCCGGGGTGTAGCCCTGCCCTGCCCAGTCCGCTTGAGGTGACTGCGTTGGTTGCTGGGGGTAGGCGCTTGGGTGGAGCGCGTCGGCCGGTTGGGCGTAGGGCGCAGCACCTGCGAGCGCGGGCGTTTGCTGCGCGGCCTTCCTGCGCAGCAGCACGAACAGGAGCACCAACCCAGCGGCGATCACCAGCACGGCCACCAGGATCCAGATGATCCACATCGGGACGCCCGCATTGGCTTCGGCCTTGGCTTGGACCACTGATTCCTTCACGGACAACATGTCGAACGTCGCGGTGTTCCCCTCCACAGTGGCACCCTGGGCCTCAACAACCTTGCCCGGGAAGGTGAACTTGACGGAGGCTTCGTCGAACATGGACTTTGCCATGTTTGACGCCGACGGATCCCCATTGTCGGCACCTGTCACGCCACCCATGGTGAGGACGTAGAAGTCGCCTTCCTTCTTCAACTGGAAGGGATTTTCGGAACTGGAAGATTCTGCGAGCTTGGCAGGATCGAGATTGGCTGCGGTGATGCGCTTGCCTTTGTACTTCTCGTCCTCGTAGTCCACCACCGTGGAACCTTCGGGGATGTCCATTTCGCCGCCGCTTCCGTTCGACTCCATGAACTCGTCGAAGGTCTTATCCCCCAGCACGGCTTTTTGGATGGCGTAGACAACCTCGTAGTCCACGCTTTTTTCGTTGTTGACCTTGACGGACATGTTGAGCTTGACGCAACCGGTCAAAGCCACCATCACCGCGATCAGGACACCGATGACGCCCATGGCGCGTTTCGCGTTCATTAATCCTCTTCCCCCATAGTGGTTCCCCCTGCACCGGCGGGTGCCCGATCAGCGTAACCTTGCCGTCCGCGCCGTGCCATACACGGCGGGTCTAGCATTGGCCTCATGACACCCGCGCAACGCTTACGACAGCTCGCCAATGTCGCGAACCTGTCCACGCCGCTGGGACTGATGGTCGCCGTCGCATCCCGAACCACGGTGTCGCGCGGGCCGCGCGGACTCCTGATCGCGGCTGGTTATCGCTGGAAGCTCCCTCACGCCGGGGCGTTCACGCTGGGCAACGTCATTCTGTACCGCGCACCCCACGGGATGGCAGGCAGCGATGCCGTGCTGCTGGGGCACGAGGAACGGCACAGCACCCAATACGCCTATTGCCTGGGCCTGCCGTTCCTTGCCCTCTACGGCATCGCCGCCGGCTGGTCCATGCTCCGCAGCGGCAACCCGGCGTCGAACAACTTCTTCGAGCGCCAGGCGGGGCTCGCGGCCGGCGGATACATTGACACTGACCACCATCGGCGGGACAAACCTGCCGGCAACGGAATCGAGGCCTCATGAAACGCACCATCACTGTTACGGGGACTGCGAGCGCCACAGCAGTTCCGGACATGGTCACTTTGACGCTCGGCGTGGAAACGCGCCGGGACACTGCCGCCAAGGCCTATGACGACGCCGGTCAGGCGGCCGGGGCTGTCGCGGCCAGTTTGCGCGAGGGCGGCGTCACCGACGTCGACCTGCGGACCAGCGGCCTGAACCTTCGGGCGGAGCTGGTGTGGGTGGAAGGACAAGGCCAGAAGGTCACGGCATATGTAGCATCCACTACCCTGCAGGTGGGAATTCGTTCGCACGCTGATGCACCGGCAGCCATCGGGGCCGCCGTTGCGGCCGGTGGCGACGACATCAGGATCAATGGGATCGAGCAAGGCTTCGCCGATTCAACCTCGGTGACCGCACAGGCACAGGAAGCGGCGTGGCTGGACGCACTGGCCCGTGCACAACAGTACGCATCGCTGGCTTCTGCCCGGCTGGGGCAGGTGAAATCCATTGCCCAGGAGCCCGCACATGGCGCCCCCATCCCCTTGGGCGGGATGGTCAGGGCATCGTTCTCCGCTGAATCGATGCCTGTTGAGGCCGGAGAGTCCTCCGTCACGGCCAGCGTCACCGTGGAATGGGAACTTCTCTAGTGGAGGGCGCCAGCACTGAAGGCAGCGTCCACTTGCGTCCGTAAGGCCGTCCGTACCACGACGGCAAGACCCTCCGCCATGGATTCCAGGGGCATGGACGGGGTATCGCTTTCCGGGGACACCTGTTCCGGGAGATAGGGGATGTGCACGAAGCCGCCGCGGATGGTTGGGCTCGATGCCAGCAGGTGCATCAAGGCGTAGAAAAGGTGGTTGCACACATAGGTTCCTGCCGACTGCGAAACTTCGCCCTTGATTCCAGCAATCTGGAGGTCCCGCAACGCAGCCTTGATGGGCAAGGTGGAGAAGTACGCTGCCGGGCCGCCGGGGACCACTTCCTCGTCCACAGGCTTCTGGCCCTTGTTGTCGGGGATCCGGGCGTCATCGCAGTTGATCGCCACTCGTTCCAGGGATATCCGTGCGCGTCCGCCAGCCAGGCCCACACAGATCACGAGCGCTGGCCTAGTGGTGGCTATTGCCTCGCTGAGTGTTTGGGCTGACTCGCCAAAAACGCACGGCAATTCCCGGGCTTCGACGGCCAGGCCTTCAGCCCGGAGGATGTCCTGTGCGCGGCGCACGGCGAGCCAGGACGGATTGACATCGTCCCGGCCGAACGGTTCGAAGCCAGTCAGCAGAATCATGGGCCAACCTTAGCAACGCCCAGCCCGCGGCTTGTGGCAATTCGCTGTGGGGGTCCTTGACATTTATTCGAACATACCTTCGAATGGAGTCCATGAGATGGGACGCACAAGCACTTTCACCCAACCGTGGGCCGGCGTCCGACGATGGCGGCATGTCAGCTCCAGGCCCTGCCCCGGCCATGGATGCCTTGCTGCCGCTGGCCGGGCTGGTGCGTTCCATCTCAACACCCGAATTCTCCGGAGTCACCTTCCATGAGGTCACCGCAAAGTCAGTGCTCAACAAGGTGCCTTCGGGTTCTGCCATGCCGTTTGAGTGGACGGTAAACCCTTACCGCGGCTGCAGCCAGGCGTGCGTCTACTGCTTTGCCCGCAAAAGCCATACTTACCTGGAGTTCGACGCCGGGCGTGACTTCGATTCCCAAGTGGTGGTCAAGATCAATGCAGCCGAAGTCCTCCGCAGGGAACTCGCCAAACCGTCCTGGGAACGGCATCAGGTGGCCTTGGGGACCAACACCGATCCCTACCAACGCGCCGAAGGCCGCTACGCCCTGATGCCCGGAATCATCCGGGCACTGGCGGACTCGGGCACACCATTCTCCATCCTGACCAAGGGCACCCTGCTGGCGAGGGACATCCCCCTGCTCAAGCACGCTGCCACCATGGTGCCAGTGGACCTCGGAATCTCGCTCGCCATGACCAATGAAGATCTCGCTGAGCTTGTGGAACCCGGCACCCCTTCGCCCAGGGCGCGGCTCAAACTGATTTCCCGGCTCCGGGATGCTGGACTGGGTTGCGGCGTCATGGCGATGCCCATCCTGCCGTGGCTGACGGACTCTGACGAGGCCCTCGATTCCTTGTTCAGCGAACTCGCCAAAGCCGGCGCCACTGGCGTCACCGCCGGAGCGCTGTACCTGAAGCCAGGAACGCGGGAGTGGTACATGCAGTGGCTGGCGGCCCAGCACCCCGAACTCGTAGGCAAGTACCGCCGCCTCTACGGCCAAGGCTCTTACGTATCCAAGGAATACAGCACCTGGCTGACCGGCCGCATCACCCACTTCAAAGCGAAGTACGGCTACACCCGGACCTCAGGATTCAGCCACCGCAACGCCCGCCCGGCGCGGGAATCTTCTGCCCCTGAAGTGGGCGCAGGCACACTTCCTGGACAGCAGCCACTGTTCTAAGCTGACCCTCTTAAGCAGGTGCGACTACGCGGTCCAGCAGAGCCCTGACAATGGGGAAGTCCGCCGGGATCCAGGGAAGGCTCAGAGCCTCGTCGCCGCCCAGCAGTGACACCCACCGCAGTTCGTCGTGGTCTTCCAGCGGAGCGGGCTCGCCGGCTGTCAGTTCCGCAAACCAGACCCGCATGGCGGCCCGTTCGTTCAGGACCCACCCTTCCGGTTGACCTGACTCCAACTCGTGTCCCAGCTGAACCTCAATGCCAAGCTCTTCGGCCAATTCGCGGTGCAGGGCTGCCTCGGCAGTCTCCCCGGCTTCCACCTTGCCCCCGGGAAATTCCCACATACCGGCAAACTGCGGTGGTGCTGAGCGGCGCGCAGCAAGAAGGCGGGTGGGTGCTTCGAGGGAGTCGACGATCGCAGCGCCAACAACGTTTATCAGTGCAGTCACTCCCCCAGTCTAGGGGCGGCCGTTTGATGGGCATCGTCACATTCCTGCGTCAAGGACAAGCCACGGGACTAAACTTGATATCGGATTTTCTCCACATTCCCCCAGCCCGCAAGGCACCCTCAAGAAATAGGTTTATGACTACCACCGTGTCCCCGCCCACCGCCGTTAAAGCAACAAGGCGCCACCTTGGCCTGGCCATTCTGGCGCTGGCCATGGGCGGGTTCGCCATAGGTACCACCGAGTTCGCCATGATGGGCCTCCTGAAGGAAGTGGAGGAGGGACTCGGCATCAGCACACCCGAGGCAGGAAACCTGATCTCGGCCTACGCCCTTGGCGTGGTCATCGGCGCACCGATCTTCGCCGCCTTCGGGGCAAAGCTCCCCAAGAAGCACCTCGCCTTGGGACTCATGCTGTTCCTTTCACTGGCGAACCTGACATCCTTCATCGCACCCGACTACGGCTTCATGCTGCTCTCCCGCTTCGCCTCGGGACTTCCGCACGGGGCCTTCTTCGGCGTGGCCGCCGTCATCGCCGCCGGGCTCGTTGCTCCAACCAAGCGCGGGTGGGCGATCTCCATGGTGATGGCCGGCCTCACAGTTTCCAACGTTATCGGCGTGCCCTTGGCCACCTGGGTGGGACAAACCTTTGGCTGGCGGCTTCTCTTCATCATTGTTGGTGCCATCGGGCTCGTGACCGTTGCCATGGTGTGGAAGTTCGTGCCCTTCGAAGCAGCCCACCCGGACGCCAGCATCCGTCGTGAACTTGGTGCCCTCAAGCGCCTGCAGGTGTGGCTGGCCCTGCTCATCGGCATCATCGGCTTCGGCGGATTCTTTGCCGTTTATACCTACATTGCCCACACCATGACCTCGGTGGCTGGAATCCCCGAGAGCCTGATTCCAGCTGTCGTGGCCCTCTACGGCCTGGGCATGGTGGTGGGCAACATCGTGGGCGGACGCATCGCCGACAAATCCGTCATGGGCACCATCTACTGGGTCATGCCGGGCATCGCCGTAGCCCTGGTGGTCTACGCCATTGCGGCGCACTGGGCATGGGCGGCGTTCATCATGGCGTTCGTTGTGGGAGGCGTCGGTTCGATGCTGACCCCCGCACTGCAGACCCGGCTTCTGGACGCTGCCCCGGGAGCCGCATCCCTGGCGTCGTCGCTGAACCACTCGGCCCTGAATATCGCCAACGCCCTCGGAGCCTTCCTGGGTGGCACCGTGATCGCGTGGGGTTGGGGCTACGTAGCGCCCGCCCTTGTAGGCGCGGTACTGGCCATTCTGGGCCTGGGCGTGGCCCTGCTCAGCGGCCTCTTGGAACGCAAACGACCACTCGCCACCTGATCCGATCCTCAGTGTCCCAGGCAGCAAAGCCTGAATAGCCAAAGTGAAACGACAATGGGCTCCGCACCTGCGGAGCCCATTTTTGTTAAACAGTTGGCGAGGTACCCCTAGGCCTGCGGGGCTTGGACCCTCTCAATGTCGGGTTCCAGGTAGATGACTCTCGCGATGGGGACGGCCGCGCGGATCCGCTGCTCCGCGTCGTCGATCCCCTTGGCAATCTCTTCACCGGTCTCAGAGGCTCCCATGGAGATTTTCGCGGCAACCAGCAGCTCTTCAGGCCCCAGGTGCAGGGTCTTCAGGTGGATAATGCGGGTGCCGCCCGCTTCCAAAGCGTCGGTTATGCGCTGGACGTCCTCTTTGGTAGCCGACTCCCCCAACAACAAGGACTTGGTTTCCAACGCGAGGACCACAGCGATGGCCACCAACAGAAGTCCGATCATGGCGGTGCCCAGAGCATCCCACACACCATTGCCCGTGACCAGGGTCATGCTCACGCCGAAGAGTGCGAACAACAGGCCCAGGAGCGCGCCAAAGTCCTCCAGAAGGATCACCGGAAGTTCGGGTTGCTTGGCGTTGCGGACAAACTTGACCCAGGACTGCTTGCCGCGGATGTGGTTGGATTCGATGATGGCCGTGCGGAAAGAGAACGACTCAGCAAGGATGGCACCCACCAGGACAGCCAGCGGAACCCACCAGAAGTCACCTTCGATGCCGTGCGGGTGCTGGAACTTCTCCCAGGCTTCGTACAGGGCGAAAAGGCCGCCGACGCTGAACAGCACGATCGAAACGATGAACGCATAGATGTATCGTTCGCGGCCGTAGCCAAACGGATGCTCCGGGCTGGCGGCCCGCTTGGCGCGCTTGCCGCCCACCAGCAGAAGGAGCTGGTTGCCGGAGTCCGCCACCGAGTGGATGGCTTCGGCGAGCATGGACGACGACGCCGTCAGGAAGAATGCTATGAACTTCAAAACGGCAATGGTCAGATTGGCGGCGAGAGCCGCCACGATCGCTTTTGTACCGCCACCTGCAGCCACGAAAGCTTCACCTCTTCGGGATAGGGAAACTGAGGAAAGAGACAAGAAGAGTCGTCATCGGCTGATCTCGCAAGCATTACCGTACCCGGCGATGCACTGTTTACACATTCCCCACAGTGGCGCCCTGTTGGGAACGCGCGCTGGCGTAGAGGCACACGGTGGCCGCCGTGCCCAGATTCAAACTCTCGGCCGCCCCGTAGACCGGCACAGCCACGCGGTGGTCTGCCAGCGACAGCTCGTCGTCTGACAAACCCTGAGCCTCGTTGCCGAACAGCCACGCTGTAGGCGCCTCAAGGGCGTACTCAGAGGCTACAGAATCATTCCCGAGCCTCCGGGCAGCATTCTCGTCCTGGAGTTTGTCCAGGTTGACGGTTCCGTAGCCGTCCGCGGCCAGGACACCGATACCGCGCTCCCTGCAGCGCACCACCAGATCCTCAACATCGACTCCAAGCACCACTGGGAGGTGGAACAAGGAACCGGCGGTGGATCGGACAGCTTTGGGGTTGTAGATGTCCACGCTGGAACCCGTCAGAACCACGGCGTCGGCACCGGCGGCATCCGCTGCGCGAAGGACCGTGCCTGCGTTGCCGGGGTCCCGTACCTGGCACATGACCGCGATCAAGCGCGGACTGGCGTCCAGCACTGATTCCAGGGTCACGTCCACAAAACTACAGACCGCCACAATCCCTTGCGGGTTGACCGTATCCGCCATGGCAGCCAAAACTTCGTCGCTTGCCAGCCGGAGCGGCGTACCCTGCGCGAGGTCTGCAAGCTCCGGGAGGCGGTCCAGGCACGCTTCGCTGGCAAAAACTTCATGCACGACGGCGGAACCTCCCGCCGCGGTGCGCTCACGGTGCAGGCTCAACGCCTCGCGTACCGCCTGCGGACCCTCCGCGAGGAAGCGTCCGCGTTTTAAACGCGCCGGGCGCCCGGCAAGCTTGGCGACATCCCTCACCCGATCAGCTCGGGGGTTGGTCATCGAAAAGTCTTGCGGGCGCCCGGTTTCGTTCATATAAGAACTTTAGTGGCTGTTGCGACTAGTTCTTGATCTGCTGGCGGGCTTCGCCACCTGCAGGCTCAAAGCCGGCAGCCTTTGCAGCCTCAACCGTGGAGAACCAGTATTCAGCAGCGGTGGTGTTGTACCAGGTGGAACCCGGAACGTGGTACTTCTTGGACTCGGCGTTGCCCTTGATGGCGTAGCCTTCCGGAGCCTCGTCGCCATCAGCGGCAACTGCGCCATCGATGGCGGGCTTCTCGGAAACGACAGCCTTGACAGCCGTTGCCGTAGCGGCGGCCGGAGCAACCTTTGCAGCCTTCGGAGCAGCTACGGCCTTGGCAGCCGGAGCGGACGTGTCAGCCGGCAGTGCAGCCTTGGCAACGTTCACCAGAGCGGCGAAAGCGTTGGCGTCAGAGACAGCCAGCTCGGCCAGCATGCGGCGGTCAACCTCAACCTCAGCGGCCTTCAGGCCCTGGATCAGGCGGTTGTAGGTGAGGCCGTTGGCGCGGGATGCAGCGTTGATGCGCTGGATCCAGAGGCGACGGAAGTCACCCTTCTTCTTACGGCGGTCACCGTAGCTGTACACAAACGAGTGCAGCAGCTGCTCTTTGGCCTTGCGGTACAGGCGCGAACGCTGACCGCGGTAACCCTTTGCGCGTTCGAGAACAACCCGGCGCTTCTTGTGGGCGTTTACCGCCCGCTTCACACGTGCCACGTGCGTACTCCTTCAGAAATCTTTATCCCAAGCTGCTACTGCCGGAAACCCGGCCGGCCTGAGAAGGCTTTTGGTGTAGTTGGTCGCAGCCGGATGGCAGCAACCAAAGAACTTGGAACTTAGACGCCGAGCATCTTCTTGATGACCTTGGCATCGCCCTTGAAGACGAGCTTGTCGCCTGCGAGGCGACGGGTCAGCCTGGAGGACTTGTGCTCCAGGTAGTGACGGCGGTTGGCCTGCTGACGCTTCAGCTTGCCGGTACCGGTCAGCTTGAAGCGCTTCTTAGCACCGCTGTGGGTCTTCATCTTCGGCATGGGAACCGATCTCCTTACGTATCCACGGACAAGTCCGCGATTCTTTCGCGCAGCCGGCCTGCTAGGGCCGGCATGCTGGTTGCTTGCCGGTGGAGGCGGAGCCTCCGCGGCGTTGAACTAGTTAGTTGGTCTTGCGTGAAGCAGGCTTCGGCGCGGCTTTGGGGGCCGCGGGCCGAGCTGCCGGCTTGGGAGCTGCCGGCTTGGCCATAGGCTTCGGAACCGCAGGAACCGCGGGCTTCGGAGTGGCCGCAACCACAGGCTTCGGCGTTTCGGCCGGGGCAGCCTTCGCTGCCGGAGCCTTTTCGGCCGGAGCAGTCTTGGTTGCCGGAGCGACCTTGGTTGCCGGAGCCTTTTCAGCCGGTGCAGCCTTTGCAGGTGCTGCCTTGGCCGGTTCAGCCTTGGGAGCCGGCGCTTCCTTGACTACGGGGGCTTCTTCGACAACAGGCGCCGGAGCTTCCTCTGCAACAGGAGCTTCCTCGACTGCCACTGCCTCTTCAGCTGCCGGGGCTTCTTCAACAACCGGGGCCTCTTCGGCAACGGCTGTTTCAACCTCGGGAGCCTCCACAGTTTCCTGCGTGGTCTCTTCCTCGCCAGCCAGCAGGCCGGCCGGAAGAAGGTCACCCAGGGTCTGCGTCAGGGGAGCCTGGTCACCATTGGTGTCCACGCGTCCCGTCGCCTTGGCCTCATTCTGGGCCTTGGCTTCTGCACGCTGGGCGGCACGGCGGGCTTCTGCCTTCGCTTCGGCCTTGTTCTTCAGCGGACCGATCACCATGACCATGTTGCGGCCATCAATGCGCGGGCTGGACTCAACGATGCCAACCTCGGCAACATCTTCAGCAAACTTCTGGAGCAGGCGGATGCCCATCTCCGGACGTTGCTGCTCACGACCGCGGAACTGGATCATGGCCTTGACCTTGTCACCGGCACCGAGGAAGCGAAGTGCGTGGCCGCGCTTGGTTTCGTAGTCGTGCTTGTCGATCTTGAGGCGGAAGCGAATTTCCTTCAGAACCGTATTGGTCTGGTTCTTGCGGGCTTCGCGGGCCTTGACTGCAGCCTCGTACTTGTACTTGCCGAAGTCCATCAACTTGCAAACAGGAGGCTTAGCCTGCGGGGCAACTTCAACGAGATCGAGATCGGATTCGGCAGCAAGACGCAGGGCGTCCTCGATGCGGACAATTCCTACCTGTTCGCCGGCAGGGCCGACCAACCGCACCTCGGGGACGCGGATACGCTCATTGATTCTTGGCTCGCTAATGTTAAAGCTCCTGTGGTTGTGGTGATTTCACCGGCAAATAGAGAAGGCCCCCAATTGCTGGTGCAATCGAAGGCCTCGAAGATCGGCTGCACTCCCCTAACGGGAAGTACGCACTATGGGTGGCTGTGCCACCCACGTGTCCGACCAGGTACCCGGCAACCTCTTGTCCCGAAAGGGATCACGTCCCTGGAGGGAAACGGCTGACGCGGGTGGGAGAGAACTCCGCTTGCAAACTGAAAGACAATTCTACAGAAACAACCCACCAAGTGCACATTGCACGTGGCGGGAGCATTACTGCTGGTGTTGGCCGTGAACTTCTGGCCATGAATAACGACTTCCAGTCGGTCTGTGACAAGCTTACCAGTATGAGCACTGAAGACAGCAATTCCCGCAACTCCTACAGCGAAAACGCCGCCTCCCCAGCCGCTGATGCCGGGGTTTCCCAGCAGATCCGCGACATCGCTGAAGTTCCGGCCGTAGAAGTCATCACCACTGGCGCCGTTCACCTGATGAGCGCAGCTGCCGTGAAGGTGGGCCTGGCGGATGATCCCAACGCCGAGGACCTCAAGGATCTCGACGAAGCCCGCAAGCTGATCACGGCCCTTGCCGGCCTTGTTTCCGCAGCCGCCCCGGAAATCGGTTCACAGCACGCCGGCCCGTTGCGTGATGGGCTCCGCTCTCTGCAATTGGCTTTCCGCGAGGCATCGCTGATTCCCGACGCTCCGGGCAAGGGCCCCGGTGAAAAGTTCACCGGTCCGGTGAACTAGCCGGCAACTGCCACAGGTTTCAACGACGGCGGGTCGACCACATGTGGTTGACCCGCCGTCGTGCTTTCCTCTGCTTGGCGGGTCAGACGCGGGCGGAGCGTCGACGCAACGACGTCAAAAGCAGGCCCGCGATACAGAGCACGACGCCTGCCGAACCGATGGCTGCGAATCCCGCTGAAGGACCCACAGTGTCGATGAAAACGCCGGCCAAGGGAGCGCCCAACGCAACGCCGGCCGTCAGGGCAGAGCCGTACCAGCCCATTGCTTCGCCGCGGCGTTCCTCGTCCACGAGGTCGGCGACCTTCTCCGACGAAGCGGACAGGACGGGTGCGCACAACAAGCCCGGCAGGAGTGACAGGAAGGCCAGGGTCCAGGTGTCCTGGGCAAACCCCATGGGGATAGTCAGTGCGGCCATCCCCAACAGCAACAGCATGGGCGAAATGGAACGCTTCATGGAGCCGTAGATCAATCCGCCCACCACGGATGAGGCGCACCAGAAGAAGAACACAATGCCGATTTCGTTTTCGTGCCCGCCGCGCTCCAGCAAGCCTACGATGCTCACATCCGAGCCGCTAAGCACCATACCTGAACCCGCCGCCACTGCGAAGAGAGCAGCCACTGAGACGGTGAACCACGTGAAATTCCTGGCGACGCGGCTTCGGAGGGCTGCACTGCGCGAGGTTGAGGGCGCCATTTCCGATGCCGCTTCCTGCACGTGGGCAGGCGCTGACGCCACCATGGCCGCCTCCGCCGCAGCAAGGTCCGCTGCTGCCCGGTCCGCGGACTCCTCCGGCGTACAGGCCGCTTCACTTCGCGTTGGCGGGTTGAACCACATGAGGAACAGCCCGGCCACGGAAACCGAGATCCCGACCGCCGTCAGACCTATCGCCGAGTAACCGCTCGTGGCAACAATGGCGCCAACGGCCGGGCCGATCATGAAGACGAGTTCCGTGGCGATGGAATCGAGGGCGAACGCAGACCGGCGCTGCTCCCCCTCCACCATGACACCCAGTGACTGACGCACAACACTGAAGATCGGCAGGGTAAAGAGCCCGCCAACAAAGACCAGCGGCAGCAACCATTCATAAGATACGTGCGGGACGATCGACCAGATCACGGTTTCGGAGACCACCGACGGGATCAGGGCCTTCCGAAGGCCCACCATGTCCACCCTTCGGCCCCGCCACGGCGCACCCAGGGCGATGCCAATAGTCATCACAGCCGCTGCCGCACCGGCGGCGGCGTAGCCATGGCCCAAAGTCAGGACGATGTGCAGGGTGAGGAGAATGCCGGCCGCAGAATGCGGAATACGGGCGATCATTCCTACCACCAGCAAGCGCCGGACAGGGCGGATGGACAGCATCTCCTTGTAGAGAGCGAAATTCACTGGCTAAATCCTCTTGTTCCCCCGGGGCAGGCCGGGGAACCGGCTGCCGTTAGTGCGGCCCAGGCTCCTGCGCCGCACGCTGCAATTTCACTTCAATGGAGTCAACGCCCTCAGCGAAGAATTCCATCCGCGCCCACGCCTCGTTGAGTTGGGCCACCAGCGTTTGCACAGCCACAGCGTCGAGGCCATCTTCGAGGAAGAGCACCACCCGCAACTCCGGACCCGATCCACCGCCGGACACCGTCCGTCCGTCAGCCGTCAGCGACGCAACGCCTGCGCCGGGCTGCGTCTCCAGCCGGCGGACAGTCCGGAAAACTGACACTGTTGAAGCGAGAGCAGACTCCAGTTGATCATCAAGGTATGACGGCGTCCAGTCCCGCTGTTGGGCGAGGGCCCACATGGCCGGGCGGCGGACCACGAACGCAAAGTCCGACCCTGGATCCAACACCAGCAACTGTGCACCCTCGGAAACCGCGGAAAGAGCAGCGCGGGCCGCGTAAACCGCCACAGGACGGGCGTCCCCATGCCAAGCCTCGAGCGCTGCAGCCGAAGTAAACACAGGCATGGCCTTGCGCCCATCGGGCGCCTTGAGTGTGACCAATGCCATATCCGCTTGCTTGTCAGCATGCAGTCCGTCAACGCCAACAGCTTCCTCGGCCAGCTGCGCAACCACGGGAACAAACACCCGTGCAGTAGCCAGCGAGGCGACAACATCGGCCTCGGTTCCGGTGCCGTTGATCAACGCGGCAAGGGCGGTGACGTAGCCGGCGTCGGCAGTTCCGTCGTCGTCCTCAAAGTTGTGGATCCTGGCGTCGTCCCCACTCAGGCTCCTGCCTGCCCACGGTTGGCCGGCAGAGTCTGTCGCTCCCCCGGCCCCGGCCAGGGCGGCAGCAATGTGGCCCGGCAGGTGCCGGCTCCCGGCACCAGGGTGCCCCTGGTGACCGTGCGGGTGTCCGGCGTCGTGGGGCATCAGCGACGACCGGCGACGTCCAGGGCTTCGGGAAGCGTGAAGGCACCGGCATAGAGAGCCTTGCCCACAATCGCACCCTCTACGCCCAGCGGAACGAGTTCACGCAGGATGCGGAGATCCTCCAGGCTGGAAATGCCCCCCGAGGCGACAACAGGCTTTCCGGTCTTCTCCACCATCTGCCGCAGCAATTCCACGTTGGGCCCCTGCAAGGTTCCGTCCTTGGTGACGTCCGTGACGACGTAGCGCGCGCAGCCGGCATCCTCAAGGCGGGCCAGGACTTCCCAAAGGTCGCCGCCCTCCTTGGTCCAGCCGCGCCCGGCAAGGGTGGTACCGCGGACGTCAAGTCCGACGGCGATCTTGTCACCGAAGCGGTCAATGGCCCTGCGGGTCCATTCGGGGTTCTCCAGCGCTGCCGTGCCAAGATTCACCCGGGCGACACCCAGTTCCAGGGCTCGCTCCAACGATTCGTCATCGCGCAAGCCACCGGACAGCTCTACCCTGACGTTCAGTTGCTTCACTACCTCACTGATGAGGTCCGCGTTGTTACCGCGACCGAAAGCGGCATCGAGGTCCACCATATGAACCCATTCAGCACCGGCATTCTGCCAGTTCAAAGCTGCTTCCAGAGGCGTTCCGTAGCTGGTTTCCGAGCCGGCCTCTCCTTGGAGGAGGCGGACTGCCTGGCCGTCAACGATGTCGACGGCGGGAAGGAGTTCCAGAACGGGCTGGGCGGAGGTGGTCATGTGGGTCCTTGGAGTTCGAGGTTTGACGCGGGTTCTTGGTGACCGGCTCAGTTACCGGGCAGCGTCAGGAGGTAGGCGGCCAACAGGGACAAGCCTGCCAGCACGTAGAAAGAGATGGAAACCCAGCGGGGCTTCTTCTGCTGATGGAAGGAGATACCGCCGCCCACCAGCACGCCCGCAAGGCCCATGAGGACTACAGACCACATCTAGGCAGCACCGCTTTCGGAGGCTTCTGCCGCTGGAGTGGGGGTTTTCCTGAGGCCGTCCACCCAGTTCCGCAACAGCCGCGCCCCGGCGTCCCCCGACTTTTCCGGGTGGAACTGCGTAGCGCACAGCGGGCCATTTTCCACAGCGGCAATGAACCGTGCACCGTGCTCGGACCACGTCACCTGCGGCGGGGCCATGCGGGGCTGCACAACATCGAAGTTCCATTCCTGCACACCGTACGAGTGCACAAAGTAGAAACGTTCCTGCTCGACGCCGGCAAAAAGCTTGGAGCCTTCCGGGACGTCCACGGTGTTCCACCCCATGTGCGGGACAACGGGAGCAGGCAGGAGTTCCACCTTGCCTGGCCACTCGGCCATGCCCTCGGACTCGGTGCCGTGTTCCACACCGGCTTCAAACAGGACCTGCAAACCGACGCAGATGGCCAGCACGGGCCGGCCGCCGGCAACCCGGCGTCCGATCATCCGGATGCCATCAACGGCCTTCAGCTCCTTCATGACGGTCTCGAACGCGCCGACCCCGGGAACCACCAGTCCGTCCGCGTTGAGCACGTCTTCAGGCTTGGAGCTCAGCACTACATGGGCACCGGCACGTTCCAGCGCCCTGACGGCTGAACGTACATTGCCCGAACCATAGTCGAGCACCGTAACGGTGGGCTTGCCTTCCGGGGACTCGGGCTTAACCGATGCGATGGTGTCGGTCACTGCCCCGTCTTTAAGGACCTGGACGCTCACAACGCCCCCTTGGTGGAGGGGATGCCCTCTACCCTGGGATCGGATTCCACCGCGGCACGGAGTGCCCGGGCGAAGGCTTTGAACTGAGCTTCCACGATGTGGTGGGGATCGCGGCCCGCGAGCACGTTCATGTGCAGGCAAATCCCGGCATGCAGCGTAATGGCCTCAAAAACGTGGCGGGTCAACGAACCGGTGAAGTGACCACCAATCAGGTGATACTCCTGGCCGGCCGGCTCTCCACCGTGAACCAGGTATGGCCGGCCCGAAACATCCACCACCGCGTGAGCCAGTGCCTCATCCAGAGGAACCGTGGCTTCTCCGAAGCGCCGGATGCCGGCCTTGTTGCCCAAAGCCGTGCGCAGCACCTCGCCAAAGGTGATGGCCACATCTTCAACGGTGTGGTGGGCGTCAATGTGGGTATCGCCAGTGGCCTTCACGGTCATGTCAATCAACGAGTGCTTGCACAGGGCCGTCAGCATGTGGTCGTAGAACGGAACCGAGGTGCTGATGTCCGAGACACCTGATCCGTCCAGGTTGATCTCCACCAGGACGGAAGATTCACTGGTGGTGCGCTCCATGCGCGCGGTGCGGGCAGCGGACGGCGTGGCGCCGGTTTCGCTCATTGGGACGTCCTTATACACGAAGAGTGGGTTGGGTCTATGGACAAGTTTAGGCGGGCTGTGACGCCCGGCCGTCCAGCAGCGCTTCCAGCGCCGCGAGGAAGGCCGTGGTTTCCGGTTCGGTTCCCGCCGTGACCCGGAGGTGGCCGGGAATACCGACGTCGCGGATCAGCACGCCGGCGTCGAGCAGGCCCTGCCAGATCGCGTGGGGATCTTCGAGTCCGCCGAAGAAAACATAGTTGGAGTCCGACTCCGCAGGTTTGAGGCCCATGCGCAGAAGCTCGGTCACGATGCGGTCGCGCTGGACCTTGATGTCCTCGACGTCGGCCATGAGGGCTTCCCGGTGGCTGAGCGCAGCCAGGGCGGTTGCCTGGGTAACAGCCGACAGGTGGTACGGAAGGCGGACCAGCCGAATGGCATCCGTGACCTCGGGAGCTGCAGCCATGTAGCCCAGCCGGGCACCGGCAAGGGCAAAGGCCTTGCTCATGGTGCGGGAAACGATCAGACGCTCGCGACCGGGCAACAGGGTCAGGGCGCTGGGGGTATTGTCGTGCGCGAACTCGTGGTAGGCCTCGTCCACGATCACTATTGCCTGGCTGGCTTCTCCGGCCTCATAAACGGCCTCTACGACATCCAGCCCCAGGCCTGTACCCGTGGGATTGTTGGGCGAACACAGGAACACGATGTTGGCACCGGTTTCGCGGACCTGCGCAGCAGCGGAGGCAGCGTCCAAGCCGTAGTCCTCAGCCCTGACCCCGCGGACGTACTCGGTATCCGTGCCACTGGCCAGCAAGGGGTACATGGAGTACGTGGGCGGGAATCCCAGCGCCTTCCGGCCGGGCCCGCCAAATGCTTGGAGGATCTGCTGCAGAACCTCATTGGAGCCATTGGCTGCCCAGATGTTGTCCGGAGCGAGATTGTGGCCAAGGTACTCGGCCAGGGCTTCACGAAGTTCGGTGAACTCCCGGTCCGGATAACGGTTCAGTCCCGTGGCCGCAGCGGCCACGGCCTCGGTGATGGCCGCCTGCACATCGGCAGGGACGCCATGGGTGTTTTCGTTGACATTGAGCAAAATGGGGACATCAAGCTGCGGTGCGCCGTACGGGCTCAGTCCACGCAGGTTGGTCCGGAGGGGTAGTCGGTCAAGTCGCTCAAGCTGGTCACTCACCACCACAGTTTAAGGGCTGCCGGGACTGCCGAACTAACTGTGACGCCGGGCGGCCGCCCCACAGGGGACGGAACACACTAGTTTGCGGGCACGAACAGCTGCTGGCCGGGCTGGATACGGCCGCCACGGAGGTCGTTGAGCTGAATGATCTCCGTAATGACATCGCGGGGATCCCGCTCGGGAGCAGCGGCTCCGGCAATGCCCCACAGGGACTGTCCCGGCTGGACCGTGACAGAGACGGCGACGGGCGGCTGGAGTTGCGTTTGGGAGTCCGAGGCCTTGGCCGGTGACGTGATAAAACCAGCCAGGCTCAGCAGCGCAGCCACCAGCAGCATGGCCGGGATGCCAAAGAAGACCATCCGTCCCCGTCGGGTCAGGCGGAGACGCGCAGGCGCCTGGGTGGTGCGGAAATCAGCGAACGTAGTGATGGCGGACATGAGCTGAGCCCTTCTGAGCTATTGCCGTGCGCCGGATCCCGGTACATGGCTGCCAATTCTGTGCGTTCCCCTGTCCAACCCCGGATGTTCGAACACTTCGTTCGAACATCCGGTGTCAGCGCCAGGTTTATAGAACACATATTCGAACCTTGCTAAGACATTTTTAGCACTTATCAACGAACGGTGTCGAGACTCGCTAGAACAAATGTTTGATAAACGCCTGTGGCTGCCCTACGTTTGAGTGAAGAAACAGCACTGTTTCAGTGGAACAGGAGGGTCTGACATTTTTTGCAGACCCGACGACCCCGGGCACACTCCGGGCGGAATGGAAAGGCATTGGCGAACATGGCAGCGAAAGCCACCGGCGGCGGGGCACCCCCGCGGAGCCAGCAGCCTCAAAAGAGTCCCAAGAGCCTGACCGTCCGGCAGAAGAAGATCCTGGAGACCATCCAGCGGTCAGTCAATGACAACGGGTATCCGCCCAGCATGCGTGAAATTGGTGACACCGTGGGCCTGGCCAGCCTGTCGAGCGTTACGCACCAGCTCTCCCAGCTCGAAAAGCTCGGTTACCTCCGCCGCGATCCAAAGCGCCCCCGGGCCATGGAAGTCCTCATGCCATTGACCCTCGATGGCGGCCCCATTCCGGGAGTGGAAGCGCCCACCAATCTCCGCAGCACGGGTGGCTTTGCCGTGACCGAGCTTGCCAGCGCCAGCGACACCGCCATGGTCCCGTTGGTCGGTCGGATCGCTGCCGGCAGTCCCATCCTTGCTGACCAGACAGTGGAGGACGTCATCCCCCTGCCCCGGCAACTCGTGGGACACGGCGAACTGTTCATGCTCAAGGTAGCCGGCGACTCGATGATCGACGCCGCGATCTGCGATGGCGACTGGGTAGTTGTCCGCAGGCAGAACGACGCCGTCAATGGAGACATCGTTGCCGCACTGCTGGACGACGAAGCAACGGTGAAGACCTTCCGCCAGCGCGACGGCCACACATGGCTTCTTCCGCAGAACACCCAGTACGAACCCATCCTCGGCGACCAAGCCACCATTATGGGCAAGGTCGTTTCGGTCCTGCGCTCCCTCTAGGAGGCTTTGGCAGGGCCCAGGCGCTCCAGCACGCCCCGCACCACGGTTCGGTCCGTCGTCGCCCAGAACGGCGGCAGGGCTGCCCTGAGGAAGCCCCCGTAGCGCTCTGTTGAGAGCCTGGAGTCAAGGACCGCCACAACCCCTTTATCCCCCGTGGAACGGATGAGCCGGCCTGCCCCTTGGGCCAGACGGATGGCAGCGTGGGTTGCTGACACAGCCATGAATCCGTTGCCTCCGGACTGTGCCACGGCACGCGAGCGGGCAGTCATCAACGGATCATCCGGACGCGGGAACGGGATGCGGTCGATGACCACAAGGCGGCACGAACCGCCGGGGACATCCACACCCTGCCACAGCGACATCGTGCCGAAGAGGCAGGTATCGGGCTCGTCGGCGAACTGCTTCACCAGGGCTGCCATGGTGGATTCACCCTGGCAGAGAATACTGACGTCGAGGCGAAGTCTCATGGCATCGGCGGCTTCCTCAGCCGCACGCCTCGACGAGAAAAGACACAGCGATCCCCCACCGGAAGCGCGGATGAGGTCTTCCAATTCATCCAGGGCCTCGGGCGAGGTTCCACGGCCAGGCTTGGGCAAGTGCTTGGCCACATAGAGCACACCCTGTTTGGGGTAATCAAAGGGCGAGCCGACATCGATCCCTGTCCAGCTTGGTGCTCCGTCGCCAATCAGCCCAAGGCCACCTGCGGCCGGTTCAAAAGCCGAGCCGATGGCCAGCGTGGCGGAAGTCAGCACAACTGTATGACCAGCGAAGAGACCTTCACGAAGGCGTCCCGCCACACTCAGGGGCGCAATGTTGATCAGGGCCGGAGCGGCCTCGTCAGGTTGCGAGTATCCCTGCTGGGGATCGAACGTGCTGTTGCGGGAAAACCACACCACTTCACGGTTCTCCTTGGCCGCGAGCATCCGTTCGCACAGCTCCAGAATGAGCATGAGCCGTGACCGCGCGAGTTGCCTGCCGCCGTCGACCGCGTTTGAAGAGTCCGTCTTCGAATCCGACAGTGCTGCGCGTGTGGCTTCCCGGAGTTGGTCCAGGCAATCGAGCTGTTCGTCATTGAGCCCGCTGGGCAGAAGACCGTTGGGCACGCCCGCTATGGCCATATCCAAGCGGTCGGCCGCAGCATTGAGGGCATCCACCGTGATGGCGGTGTGCTTGCGGGCGCTCGACGCGGCCGCGTGGACCATCGCTACGGACAACTGGCCTGACACAGCGCCCGTCACGCGGTCCTGCAACTCGTGGGCCTCATCGACTACCACGACGTCGTATTCGGGCAGCACAGCCAGCCCCTCAAAGGCGCTGACGGCCAGCATGGCGTGGTTGGTGACCACGACGTCGGCTTCGCCTGCGCGGGACCGGGCCAACTCGCTGAAGCACTCCTCGGCGAGGGGACACTTCTGCGCGCCCAGACACTCCATGGACGTCACGGAGACCTGTCGCCAAGCCCGATCCGTGACGCCGGGCATAAGTTCGTCACGGTCGCCGGTGGCGGTCTTGTCCGCCCACTCGCGAAGCCTGACCACTTCCTTGCCCAACTGCGACTGCGGTCCCCCCATGGACGCAGCAAAGTGCGGGACACTGGTGTCCTCGCCCAAGGAGAACAGCTGTCCCTCGGACGGTTCCTCGCTGGGGAACCCGCCTTCGAGCTTTTGCCGGCAGACGTAGTTTGCCCTGCCCTTGACGAGCGCCACGTTGACGGGGCGTTCAAGGGCAGGGTTGATGGTCTCCAACAGCCGGGGAAGGTCCCGGCCAACAATCTGCGTTTGGAGTGCCAAGGTGGCGGTGGACACCAAAGTCGGTTTGTCGCTGTCCATCGAATGCGCGATCAACGGAATAAGGTACGCCAAGGACTTACCCGTTCCCGTTCCCGCCTGGACCAGCAGGTGCTCCCCGGTTTCGATGGCCCTGGTGACATGCCTGGCCATCTCGTGCTGGCCGGCACGGCTCTGACCGCCCATGCCGGCAACAGCCCGGTCCAACAACTCGAGGGTGGTCTTCTCCCCCAACGACTCGACGGCGCCCGCCGCCACCTTCTCAACCATTGGTGACGAACGGCTCCAGTTCGGCTGCCAGTCCTTCGCGGACCATGACAACAACGCGGGTTCCGTTTTCCTCGTGCTCAAGGGTGAGGATTTCCGAGTCGGAACTGTGCAGTTTGCTGATCATTTCGCCACGGTCGTAGGGAATGAGCAGCTCCAAGCGCACGCCCGGCCGGGGAATGGACTGGCTGATGTCTTCCAACAATTCAGCAATGCCCTGGCCCGTACGCGTGGAGACAACTGCGTGGCGGGGTTCCTTCTGCTTGAGGCGCTCCACCACGAAGGGGTCCGCCACATCAACCTTGTTCAGGACAATGATCTCGGGCACCTTGCGGGCATCCACTTCCGTAAAGACAGCCCGGACAGCAGCGATCTGGCCTTCAGGATCAGGATGCGAGGCGTCCACTACGTGCAGGATCAGGTCCGCATCCGCCACCTCCTCCAGCGTGGAGCGGAACGCCTCAATCAGCTGGGTCGGCAGCGAACGGACAAACCCCACAGTGTCCGCCAACGTGTAGCCGATGCCGTCCGGCGTCTGGGCTTTACGAACGGTGGGATCCAAGGTGGCGAACAGGGCGTTCTCCACCAGCACACCGGCATCGGTGAGGCGGTTCAGGAGCGAGGACTTGCCGGCGTTCGTGTATCCGGCGATCGCGACGGAAGGAACGGCATTACGACGGCGGTTGGCGCGTTTGGTCTCGCGGGCCGGCTTCATCGCGGCGATTTCACGACGAAGCTTGGCCATCCGTGTGCGAATGCGCCGGCGATCCAGTTCGATCTTTGTCTCACCAGGACCACGCGAGCCCATGCCTGCACCTGCTCCACCCACCTGGCCACCGGCCTGGCGTGACATGGAGTCACCCCAACCACGAAGGCGCGGGAGCAGGTACTCGAGCTGTGCAAGCTCAACCTGGGCCTTGCCTTCCCGGCTCTTGGCGTGCTGGGCGAAGATGTCCAGGATCAGCGTAGTGCGGTCTACTACCTTGACCTTGACAATGTCCTCAAGGCCTCGGCGCTGGGAAGGAGCCAGCTCGGTGTCCACCACGACGGTGTCCGCGCCGGTGGCGGCAACGATGTCCTTAAGCTCCTGGGCCTTGCCCGAACCCAGGAAGGTACCGGGGTCCGGCTTCATGCGCCGCTGCACCAAACCGTCAAGGACTTCCGAACCGGCAGTCTCTGCCAGGGCAGCGAGCTCGCGGAGCGAATTTTCGGCGTCGGCCAGTGTCCCTTCAGTCCAGAGACCGGCGAGGACAACGCGTTCAAGGCGCAGCTGCCGGTATTCGACCTCGGTGACGTCTTCGAGTTCCGTGGACAATCCAGCGGTACGGCGCAGTGCACGACGTTCGGCCAGGTCTTCCTGGTCGCCGTCGTAGATGCTGTGTTCCTGGTCAAGGGTGGAAATGGCCTGCGCCTTGCCGAATACACCACCGGCGTCGTCGTCATCGGATGCCTGCGCAGGTACATCCTTGGAAAGAATCCGGTCGATGACGGCCTGGATTTGTTCAGGACTCATGTCCTGGGCGTCGGAATCGGATCCGGAGTGCTTCTGGGTGGTCATGGTCTCCTTAGACTGTTCGGCTATTCCAGAATAGTGCTGTTTGCTGTTCGATGGGGCGCTATTCGCGCTGGGCTGACGGGCATGGGCCAAAGAGGGCCTCCTGTGCTCAACGGCCGCCCGTTGAATGGACGGCGGTTGCTGTGATCTGGCGTGGTGGGATCCGCGCGGAGGCTCCTGGCCATTGGAGATCGCACTGCCGGCCTGCTTGGACCCGCGCAAGGTACTGGCGGTTCAGTGGGCCGGGTTGGATGGTGTGATCTTCAAAACATCCGTGACGGGAAAATTGGGGCAACGGATGTGCCGGTGGGACCTGCCTGGCGGAAAGACCGCGGCTTGGCTGAACTGCCAAAGACCGGGCTGCATCGCGGGCGGTGCCGTGTGACGCCTGAGTGCTCAGGCGAATTGCGGCATTATTACTCGAAGATCAAGAACATGCGCTTCACACTATCATTCACTGTCAAGCCGCCCCTTGGAGCAGGCAGTTTCCCATGGCGCCGATAGCCAACTAATCTGGCAAATTATGGAGTCTGCACACTATTTCACCGCCCAACCGGCCGGACCGTTCACCCGAAAGCCACTCACGGTAGAACTCGCTGGAGCCACACGCCAGTTGCAGACCTCCTCCGGCATCTTCAGCCCTGACGGAGTGGACAAGGGCACTGCCATACTCTTCTCCGAAGTTCCGCCGCCGTCACCCCAGGGAAACCTGTTGGACATCGGTTGCGGCTGGGGTCCAATCGCTTTGACGCTGGGGCTGATGGCACCCCATGCCAAGGTGCACGCCGTGGACGTCAACGAGCGGTGTATCACGCTGACCAATGAGAACGCGGTTGCCCTGGGCCTGGACAACGTGACGGCCAGCCTTCCACACGAGGTAGACCCCGCCGTCGAGTTCGACACCATCTGGTCCAACCCGCCCATCCGGATCGGCAAGGACGAGCTTCACACCCTGCTGCTGACGTGGGTGCCGCGCCTGGCGCCCGGAGGAAACGCCTGGCTGGTGGTCCAAAAGAACCTCGGCTCGGACTCCCTCCAGCGGTGGCTCGCCGGCGAGCTGGACAAGTCCTACACGGTGAGCCGGGAGAGCACGTCCAAGTCCTTCAGGATCATTCGGGTCAGGAAAGCGTCCCAGTAGCTACGATGACGGCCGGGCCGCTGAGCTCTACATGTTCGCGACCGCCTGCTCCGGGGAAGAACTTAACATCCACGACGCCGCCCGGCACGTTCACGTGCCAGTCGTTCGGCGCTGTGTTGCCGGCCCAATGACGGATGGCGACGGCGGCGGCGCAGGCTCCTGTGCCGCATGATTGGGTCTCCCCCACGCCGCGCTCATGGACGCGCATGGTGATGGTGCCGACGCCGTCTTCAACCAACGGTTCGGCCGGAACAACGAATTCAACGTTGGTCCCGTTGGCAGGCCTGGGATCGACCACCGGCGCCTTGAACAATTGCGTGGCCGACAGCTCCTTGAGTTCGGCCAAAGCAACCACCGTGTGGGGATTGCCCATGCTGACTGAGAGGCCGGGGCGGGCTACCTCCAGGCCGTCCGCGCTGACAAGCGCGTCCATGGCCTTGCTGGTGGCTTCCTGGGGGAAGATGAACTCCCACGGGCCCATGTCCACGGCGTAACCATTGGCCGTACGGACCACTTTCTTGACGCCTGCACGGGTACCTATGGTCAGGGTTTCGCCCGGGCCAAGATCCACCAATTTCTCGGAAATCAAGAAGTGCACGAAGACGCGGACGCCGTTGCCGCACATCTCCGAGAGGGAACCATCACCGTTGCGGTAGTCCATGAACCATTCGGCGTCCGGATCCTGTTCCAGAAGATCGCGGCCCTCCGGGAGGAAACGCGACGGGACAGCGCGGATAAGGCCGTCTCCACCAATGCCTGTATGACGGTCGCACAATTGGGCAACCTGCTCCGGCGTGATCTCGTGGGCATCGCCGGGGTCGGCAATCAGGACGAAGTCGTTGCCCGTTCCATGGCCCTTGGAAAACGTCAGCCCTGCAAGGCTGGAGTCGGTCACGGTAGCACCGGCAGCTGCGGACTGCTGGGCGGGAACTGCGGCGGTTTCATCCATGCCACTAGGCTACCTTCCACGTTGGTTCGGCCCGAAATCAATCCTGGCGGCTCGAAGCCGCTGCGACAGCCTTGGCCACGAGCTCAGGATCCTGCCAATCAAGCCAGGTGATCCGGGGGTCAGCCCTGAACCAGGTGAGCTGGCGCCTGGCGAACTGCCTGGTGGCCACGATGGTTTCCTCCGACGCTGCTGCAACGTTGGTTTGACGGTCCAGGACCCTCAGGAACTGCGCGTACCCCAAGGCGCGGGACGCGGTCTTACCGTCCCTGAGCCCGGCAGCATCAAGCCGTTCAACCTCCTCAAGCAGACCAGCCTCCACCATCCGATGGACCCGGAGAGCCAGCCGTTCCCTCAGCACCTCACGGTCCACCGAAAGGCCGAGCTGCACTGCCGGCTGAAAATACTCGCGTTGCGGCATGAACGAACTGAAGGGGCGTCCGGTGAGCTGGTGCACTTCGAGGGCCCTGATCACCCGCCGCGCGTCACCCAGACGGGCTGCCGACACGGGGTCGACCTCCTCAAGACGGGTTCGCAGAGGCGCGAGGCCGTGCGCGTCACACTCGTCTTCCAGGGCCTTACGGATGACGGGGTCAGTGCCGGGGAACTCCAGGACGTCCAATGCGGCGCGTACGTACAGTCCGGAACCTCCCACCAGGATGGGGCGTTTTCCGCGCGAACGGATTTCGGCAATGGCTCCTCGGCAGGCCGCCTGGAAGTCCGCAACACTTGCCTCCTGGGTGACATCCATGGTGTCCAGCAAGTGATGGGGCACGCCCTTGCGCTCTCCCGTGCTGATCTTCGCTGTCCCGATGTCCATCCCGCGATAGAACTGCAAGGCATCCGCGTTGATGACCTCACCGTTGAGGGCGAGGGCGAGGTTGACACCCAGGTCCGACTTGCCGGAACCGGTAGGTCCAACCACTGCAATGACGGGCAGGGAATCGTCCTTGGTGGAGGTAGGCACGTGATCCTGGTCCGACGTCAGGCGCGACGAGCCGGCAACGATGGCATGCCCAGGGACACCCCGGCCTTGCCCGGGGCCGAACCCGGTGAAGGAACACCGCAGGACTCAGCCTGGGAACGATCCCAGGCGTCTCCGGCGCGGGAGCGGCGCAGGACATAGTCCCCGGCGGTGGCCGGATCCGCCACAAGGTGGAAAGAAGCAGCCTCCGTGATGGTGACTGTGACAAAGTCACCGGGACGGGGAGTAGCAGCGCCGGACGGCACGGAGAAGTGCACCAGGCGCTGGTCCTTGGACCTACCGGATAAGCGGTGGGTTTCCTCGGCTTTACGCCCTGACTGGGCCGTCACCAGGACTTCAACTGTCCGGCCAAGCTGCCGCGCATTCTCCTCAGCGGCAATGCGGTCCTGGAGGGCCGTCAGCCTATCGAAACGCTCCTGCACTACGGCTTTGGGAAGCTGGTCAGGCAAGTCTGCGGCCGGCGTGCCGGGCCGCTTGGAGTACTGGAAGGTGAAGGCTGAGGCGAAGCGGGACTTTTCCACGACATCCAGGGTCGCCTGGAAATCCTCTTCCGTTTCGCCCGGGAACCCGACAATGATGTCCGTGGTGATGGCTGCGTTGGGAATCCGATCGCGAACCTTGTCCAGAATTCCCAGGAACCGGCTGGATCGGTAGGAACGCCGCATGTCCTTGAGGATTTTGTCCGAACCGGACTGCAGGGGCATGTGCAACTGCGGCATGACGTTGGGCGTCTCAGCCATGGCGGCGATGACGTCATCGGTGAAGGCTGCGGGGTGCGGGCTGGTGAAGCGGACGCGCTCCAAGCCCTCGATTTCTCCGCATGCGCGCAAGAGTTTGGAGAAAGCCTGCCGATCCCCGAACTCCACGCCGTAGGAGTTCACGTTCTGGCCGAGGAGAGTCACTTCAACAGCACCGTCATCCACAAGCGCCTGGATCTCCGCGAGGATTTCTCCGGGGCGTCGGTCCTTTTCCTTGCCGCGGAGCGAAGGCACGATGCAGAACGTGCAGGTGTTGTTGCAACCCACGGAAATCGAAACCCACCCCGAATAAACAGAGTCCCGCTTAGTGGGAAGGGTTGACGGGAAGACATCCAGAGACTCGAGGATCTCAAGTTGCGCTTCATTGTTGTGCCGGGCGCGGTTCAGCAGTGCTGGCAGGGCCCCAACGTTGTGGGTGCCGAACACGGCGTCCACCCACGGCGCCTTCTTGACGATGGTTTCGCGGTCCTTCTGGGCCAGGCAACCGCCAACAGCAATCTGCATGCCGGGGTTCTCCGCCTTGACCTGCCGGAGTTGGCCGAGGTTTCCGTAGAGCTTGTTGTCCGCATTCTCCCGAACAGCGCAGGTGTTGAAGACCACGACGTCGGCAACCTCACCGTCCGCAGGCACGTAGCCCGCGTCCTCCAAGAGACCCGCCATGCGCTCTGAATCATGGACGTTCATCTGGCAGCCGAACGTGCGGACCTGATAGGTCCGGGGCTCAGCCGAAGGAGTGGCGGAAACTGTTGGGGAAGGAATGGTCAAACTCACTACTCAAGGGTACCGGCTTCTGCCAGCACCTCACCGACGATCCTAAAGGCCATGGATGGGGCGTAGCCCTTCCGTGCCAGCATCGACGCCAGACGACGGGTGTACTTGTCCCGTTCCGCCCGATCAGCCAGGTCGACACCGGGACGCAGCTTACGTTCAACAAGCTCACGAGCAGCAGATTCCTCATCCTGATCGCTGAGCTGCGACAGGGCTTCTTCGGCCGCCTCCAGCTCGATTCCCTTGTCCGTCAGTTCGCGACGAAGTGCGCCCTTGGCAAGCTTCTTGCTCTGCGAACGGCTGCGGACCCACATCCTCGCAAACTCAGCATCATCAATCAGCTGAACCTCTTCGAACCGGTCCAGGACTGCCTCGGCCACGTCCTCGGGCACCTTGCGTTCTGCGAGCTTGCGGGCAAGCTGGAGCCGGCTCCGCGGCGCCATCGTCAACTGCCTCAGGACGATGGCACGCGCCACGGACTCGGGATCAGGCTCGGGATCGGCGGATACGGACGACTCCGGATCCGGCCCTCTCCTAACCGTCAACGGCCTTCAGCTTTGGGGAGTCTTCCTCCGGCTTGACGCCAACGCCAAGCTTTTCCTTGATCAGGCGCTCCAGCTCCTGGGCGAGCTCAGGGTTATCCCGGAGGAACCGCCGCGAGTTCTCCATGCCCTGGCCCAGCTGATCGCCATCATAAGTGAACCAAGAGCCTGATTTCTTGATGATGCCGTGCTCGACACCCATATCAATAATGCCGCCTTCGCGGGAGATGCCCTGGCCGTAAATGATGTCGAATTCAGCAATCTTGAAGGGCGGCGCCATCTTGTTCTTGACGATCTTGGCCTTGGTGCGGTTACCAACAGAGTCCGCACCTTCCTTCAAGGTCTGGATACGACGGACATCGATGCGCACCGAAGCGTAGAACTTCAGGGCCTTACCACCGGTGGTGGTTTCCGGGGAGCCGAAGAAGACACCGATCTTCTCACGCAGCTGGTTGATGAAGATCGCTGTGGTTTTGGTCTGGCTGAGCCTGCCGGTGATCTTACGCAGGGCCTGGCTCATGAGGCGGGCCTGCAGGCCCACGTGGGAGTCACCCATTTCGCCTTCGATTTCAGCACGGGGTACCAGCGCGGCCACGGAGTCGATGACGACGATGTCCAGCGAGCCCGACCCGACCAACATGTCCATGATTTCCAAGGCTTGCTCGCCGGTGTCCGGCTGCGAGACCAAAAGTGCGTCGGTATCCACTCCGAGCTTTGCAGCGTAGTCCGGGTCCAGGGCATGCTCAGCGTCAATGAAGGCCGCGATGCCGCCGGCGCGCTGGGCGCTGGCAACGGCGTGCAGCGCAACGGTCGTTTTACCCGAGGATTCCGGGCCGTAGATTTCCACCACGCGGCCACGGGGCAGGCCGCCTATGCCGAGGGCGATATCCAGCGCAATGGAGCCGGTAGGGATGACCTCGATGGGAGCCCGGGTGTCATCACCCAGGCGCATGATGGAGCCTTTACCGAACTGCTTGTCAATCTGGGCAAGCGCTGCTTCGAGCGCCTTTTCACGATCCGGGGTTGCCGCCATGGTTCACACCTCTGATGCTTTCTCGCTGTGGAGTGGCCCGAAGGGCCGCTTTCCTGTCATGTCAGACGCTATTACGACGTGCTGACATTTTTATGAGCCGAATCCGGCTATGTGGACAACCGGGCAATCCGGATGCTCGGGAATGCGGCCTTCGGGATCAATTTTCCTCTCACAGGAGCATATCCCTATCCGAACAGATATTCGAACAATGGCCCGGCGTGTCCCTGACTGGGCGGCGGTGCAGCCCTCAGCTGGAGGCCGGTTTAACGTCCCGCCCCAGCCTGCGTTCGGCCGGAACATCCTGGACTTCGCACACGGCCAACCACACCTCGCGGGGGTGGTATCCGGAGGCAAGGGCCTCAACGGCTGTCCGCCCGCCCACGCCTGCGAGTACCAAGGAGCCGGCGAGGACCCGGGAATAGCCCGCCCCGAATTCATCGTCCATCAATCGCCAAAAGTCACTTGCCCTCACGGATAGAGTCTCTCACGGAGCCGGACTCTAGAATGGTTGCCATGAGCAATCCTCTCCAGAGCACGCCCAGTCAGGCCGTGCCCGGCGACGCCGTAGACGACGCCCTCCAGCAGGTGGAACACCAGCTGAGCCTGCTCTGGCGCCGTGCCCGGTCAATCTCCCATCAGTTGTCGCGCCAGGTGCATCCGGACATGGAACCGGCCGCCTATGGGCTGCTGACCGTCATCCGGAGGGAAGGACCCATCAGGCTGACCGACCTGGCCACGTGCATTGGCGTTGGCAAGCCGTCGGTGAGCCGGCAGATCGCTTTCCTGGAGAGCATTGGCCTGGTCTACAAGGAAGCGGACCCGCAGGACGGCAGGGCACAATCCATCCGCCTGACGGACAAGGGTGAGGACAAGATGCACCAGGTCCAGGATGCCCGGCGCCAGGTGTTCCGCGAACGCCTGGGCGAATGGCCGCTTGAAGATGTCCAGACCCTTGCCGACTACATGGGCCGTCTCAATGCGATCTACGGCGACGGCGTACTCAAGGACGTCACTATGCGGGAACCGGACATTGCCGCAGATCTCACCAAGCCTGCCGAGGCCTGATCGGCCCGGGCTCCGGCTACGAAGGGCATAGCAGCGAACACAAAAGAGAAGGTCCCCAGCCATTGGCTGGGGACCTTCTCCGAATTCTGGTGGAACGGTTACCGGGCTCCGGAGAGCATTCCCTGCGGGAAGTCGTCCGTGAGGTCCAGATCGCGCCCGTAACGCTGGGAGAATTCCTGCGGAACGGTGTCCGGAACGGCAACTCCCTCAGCAACAGCCACACGGTCGCTGACTTCGCGGAGCATGTGGGACAACGGAACATCCAGGGCTGTGCAGATAGAGGACAGGAGCTCGGAAGAAGCCTCCTTCTGGCCGCGTTCAACTTCACTCAAGTAACCAAGTGAGACGCGGGCGCTGTGCGAAACCTCGCGGAGGGTACGGCCCTGACGCTGGCGGACATCGCGCAGTACATCACCGATCTCGTGGCGTAGTACAACCATTTTGCGCTCCTTCTGTTCGCTCTGTGCCTGATCAGCCAAGCCCACATCCTTCCAGCGGACAACGCCGTTCACGGATACGGGCTGCTTTACCATCTGTATCGCCTTGCTCCCTCATTCATCCGGTTCGCGGGTGGGCGGACCGGGTTGGTTTCTACATCCTAGGCGCCCCGGCTCATCCGAAGCGACACAATGACACAACTATTGGCAATCAGTTTTTGTTCCCGGCTGCTTTACGAACGGTAACCAACCCCCTCCAGCACGGCAAGCAGACGCGCCAAGGCGGCCTCGCAGGCTTGCTCGCGGATGGACTGGCGGTCCCCCGTAAAGCTGTATTCGAAGGCTTCCGTTCCGGCATCGGCAGCGATTCCAATAAAGACTGTTCCTACGGCTTTGCCATCGTGGGGATCAGGTCCGGCCACTCCGGTGGTGGATACGCCAATGCTGGCACCGCAGGCACGCCGGGCACCGTCAGCCATGGCTCCGGCAACAGCACCGTCAACGGAACCGACGTCGGCAAGCAGCTCCTCCGAAACTCCGAGGACCTCGGCCTTGACGGAGTTTTGATAGGCAACAACTCCGCCCTGAAGCATCCCTGAAGCGCCCGGAGTGTTGGCCAAGGTGGCGGCTACCATTCCGGCGGTGAGCGACTCAGCCGTGGCCACCGTGTGGTTCTTCGCGATCGCCGCGGCGACCACCGCCGTCGAGGTCGCTGCCGCAACGACGGAGGCGTCATCTGGCGTCATGCGCGACGCCCCGCTGCTCGCAGCTTGAGCGCTTGGATGACGTACTCGACACCGGTCCACAGCGTGATGGCAAGCGCCAGCATCATGACCCAGAAGGCGACGTCACCAAGCCAGGGGGCGATCGCCTTCAATGGAAGGATGTAAAGGAAGATGGCCACGGTCTGGACCACCGTCTTCAGCTTTCCACCCCTGGAGGCCGGCATGACGCCGTACCGGATCACGACGAACCGAAGGGCGGTAATCCCCCACTCGCGGACGAGGATGAGGATGGTGACCCACCACGGCAGTTCCCCCAGGATGGACAGGAGCACCAGCGCGGAGCCGATCAGCAATTTGTCGGCAATGGGATCTGCGATCTTTCCGAAGTTGGTGATGAGGCCGCGCGCCCTGGCGATGTCGCCGTCGAGCTTGTCCGTGTAGATGGCTATCGCGAAGGCCACCACAGCTGCCCAGCGCCACAGGCCGTACTCGCCGTTGTCGGCGAGCAGGAACCAGACGAAAAACGGAACGAGGACGATGCGGAGCATCGTGAGGATGTTGGGCAGGTTCCAGACATCGGAGCTGCTGGACGTCGCGTTATCACCCTCGGCTGTAGTCACCCCTCTAGGCTACCGTCTTTGGGCCGACGTCTTTGAAGCTAGCGGCCCGTCAGCGACCAGGCGTCCTCGCCGCCGTCGTCGTCATCGGGGCCGTCAGCGCCATCGTAATATTCAACGGCCTGGGTCCGGTTGTCCAGGTCTGCCTGCACCAGGTCCTCCGCATAACCGCCGACGGCGATGTTCGAGTTCGCGTTGTCGCTCAGGGCCGCCGTGTGGGCGTCGGGCGCAGCGGGTGATTCCTGGCCCTTCATCGCTGCCAGGACGGCCGCGAGGTCGTCAGGCTTGACCAGGACGTCGCGGGCCTTCGAGCCTTCCGATGGCCCCACCACGCCGCGGGATTCGAGGAGGTCCATGAGTCGCCCGGCCTTGGCGAAGCCCACCCGGAGCTTGCGCTGCAGCATCGACGTGGAGCCGAACTGGGTGGTGACCACCAACTCTGTGGCCTGCAACAGGACCTCGAGGTCGTCTCCGATGTCGTCGTCGATCTGCTTCTTGGGGGCTTCGGCAGCAACGTCGTCGCGGTAGACGGCCTGGAGCTGTCCCTTGACGTGCTCCACCACCTTGTGGATCTCGGATTCCGTCACCCAGGCACCCTGGACACGCATTGCCTTGGACGCACCCATCGGCAGGAAAAGCGCGTCACCCTGGCCAATGAGCTTCTCCGCGCCCGGCTGGTCCAGCACAACACGGGAGTCCGTCACGGACGAGGTTGCAAAGGCCATGCGGGAAGGCACGTTCGCCTTGATCAGGCCAGTGACCACATCCACGGACGGGCGCTGGGTGGCCAGGACCAGGTGGATACCGGCAGCACGGGCAAGCTGGGTGATGCGGACGATCGAGTCTTCGACGTCGCGCGGGGCCACCATCATGAGGTCGGCGAGCTCATCCACGATCACCAGAAGGTAAGGGTAGGGCTTGATGATGCGTTTGGAGTCCACAGGCGGCACCACTTTGCCAGCACGGACAGCCTTGTTGAAGTCGTCTATGTGCTTGTAGCCGTAGTTGGCGAGGTCGTCGTAGCGGGCGTCCATCTCACGGACCACCCACTGCAAGGCCTCCGCGGCCTTTTTGGGATTGGTGATGATGGGCGTGATCAGGTGCGGGACGCCTTCGTACGCGGTGAGCTCCACGCGCTTGGGGTCCACCATGACCATGCGGACTTCATCCGGGGTGGCGCGCATGAGGATGGAGGTGATCATGGAGTTCACGAAGCTCGACTTACCAGCACCAGTGGCCCCAGCCACCAGGAGGTGGGGCATCTTTGCGAGGTTGGCCACCACGTAGCCGCCCTCGACGTCCTTGCCGACACCCATGACCATGGGGTGGTCGGTCCGGCGGGCGTTCTGGCTTCGCAGCACGTCGCCCAGGGAAACCGTTTCGCGGTCCGTGTTGGGAATCTCGATACCAATGGCCGATTTGCCGGGGATGGGGCTCAGGATACGGACATCGCTCGACGCGACCGCGTAGGAAATGTTCTTGGACAGTGCGGTAACGCGCTCCACCTTGGTACCGGGCGACAACTCAATCTCATAGCGCGTCACGGTGGGTCCACGGCTGAAGCCAGTCACGGCAGCGTCAACGTTGAACTGTGTCAGGGTGTCCGTCAGGGCGGCGACGACGGCGTCATTCGCTTCCGTGCGCTCCTTCGGAATGGAGCCCGGCGTCAGGTAGTCCGAGGCCGGCAGTGTGTAGGTGACATCCCCGGCGAGGGACAGCTGCTCCGTGCGCTGTGGAATCGGCGTTTGCGGGAGCGGCGCACCGGCAGGCTTCGCAGGGACCTGGGCCACAGCGGGCGCGGGCACGGTCATGTCAGGAGTGATGACCGGAATGGCTTCGGTGGGGTTGTCGATGCCGGGTGCAGCGCCCAGGCCCTGGGCTGTCTTGATCTTCCCGACGGCGATCTCCGCCTGGGTTGGGCGACGAACCCCCGGCGGAACACGCGGTTCCGACTCGTCGGGAGTTTCGTCGTCGTCGACTATTGCATGTTCGAAAGCTTCGTCCCCGACGTAGCCCTCCAGGCCTGCCTCGGGTTCTTCGTCCTTGCCGAAAAGGCGCCTGCGCTTCTTTTTGGGCTTGACAGGTGCGTCGTTCTCGTAAAGGTAGCTGCGGTCGTGGGCGTCCTTGCCGGAACCGTCCACGAGGTCCACGCCCATGAGGTGCTCATAGGCACCCCGGATTCGGGAGGGAATGGCCCCGAACGGGGTTGCAGTGACGATCAGGAAAGAGACGAACGCCAACAGGCTGTAGAGGACCACCGGCACTGCGACGTGGATTGCGGCCAGCGGCGCTGCGGCGAGGAATCCCAGCATGCCGCCTGCCTTACGGAGGCCATCGAACCCGTCGGCCACGGTGGGCAGGCCGCCGATGACGTGGGCCAAAGCCGACCCGGCCAGGGTCATGATCATAAAGCCAATGCCCACACGGTTGTTGCCGCGGCCGTCCTGGGGTTTCCGGAACAACCTGAAAGCACAAACAAACAGCATGAAAGGCAGGATCAGGGCCATCCACCCAAAGGTCCCGTTGACCACGCTGTAGACAACGTCCGGGAGCCAACCTGTCAGGCCCCACCAAGCGAAGGTGGCTATCGCGATGCCCAGCACCAGATTGAACAGGGCTGCGCCGTCACGGCGGTCCGCGGGGTCGAGATCGCTGACGTCATACCCAATGCGGCGGACGCCGGCGCCGACCACATGGCCGATCCCCTGCCAAAAACCTGAAAGCATGCGCAGTGGCAGCGGAGCCTGGGGAACGACGGCGGCTGCCTGCTTGGTGCGGGCAGTACTGCCCCGCCCGCTTTTGCTCGCGGCGGCACTGGTTTTGGATGTGGCTGCGCTTCGGCCTGTGCCGCCGGATTTACTGCTGGAGCTGCCACGTGGCGTGGAGGTAGTACGGGTCGCCATAAGTGCCACGGTACCGCAAGGGGGCCTGAAATCCGCGGATTTCAGGCCCCCTTGGGTGTGCATGTTGCCCTCGGGCTACGCCTCCAGGACCACCGGAATGATCATGGGACGGCGGCGGAGCTTGCGGTTGACCCACGTGCCGATGATCCTGCGCACCACCTGTTGCAACTGGTGGTTGGTGTGGTCTGCATGATTGAGCACAGCGTCTTCCAGTGCGGCGTTGATCTTGGGGATGATCTCGTCGAAGACGGAATCATCCTCAGCAACACCGCGGGCATGGATTTCCGGTCCGGACACGATCTTGCCGGTGGTGCGGTTGATGACCGTGATGATGGAAATGAAGCCCTCGTCCCCGAGGATGCGACGGTCCTTCAGGTCGGCGTCGGTAATCTCACCCACGCTGGAACCGTCCACGTAGACGAATCCCACCTCCACTTGGCCAACGATGTTGGCTTTGTGGTCCTTGAGGTCGATCACAGTGCCGTTGTCACTCAAAATGATGCCTTCGGACGGAACACCGGATTCCTGCGCGATGTTGCCGTTGGCAATAAGGTGACGGGTTTCGCCGTGCACAGGCATTGCGTTCAGCGGCTCAAGGATGTTGTAGCAGTACAAGAGCTCCCCTGCCGCTGCGTGCCCGGAGACGTGAACCTTCGCAGTGCCCTTGTGGATCACATCCGCACCGAGCTTGAGGAGACCGTTGATGATGCGGAACACCGCATTCTCGTTGCCGGGAATCAGGCTGGAGGCCAGAATGACGGTGTCGCCCGGGCCAACCACGACGCGGTGGTCGCCGTTGGCCATCCGTGACAGGGCAGCCATCGGCTCGCCCTGGGAACCGGTGGACATGAGGACCACACGGTCATCGGGCATGTTGTCGATGTTCTTGATGTCCACCAGGATGCCGGCCGGCACATCGAGATACCCCAGCTTGGCGGCGATGGCCATGTTACGCACCATGGAGCGTCCAACGAAAGCTACCTTGCGGCCATGCTTTTCTGCGGCATCAAGGACCTGTTGGACGCGGTGTACGTGTGACGAGAACGACGCGACGATGAGGCGCTTCTTGGCCTGGCCGAACAGGCGGTCCAGAGTGGGACCAATTTCCTTTTCGGCCGTGGTGAAGCCGGGGACGTCCGCGTTGGTGGAGTCGGCCATGAAGAGGTCCACGCCCTCTTCGCCCAACCGGGCGAAGTGGCGGAGGTCGGTGATACGGCCATCCAGCGGCAACTGGTCCATCTTGAAGTCGCCGGTGTGCAGGACCGTGCCACCCTCGGTCCGGATGAAAACGGCCAGGGCATCAGGGATGGAGTGGTTCACCGCGATGAACTCGCACTCGAACGGGCCGAATTGCTCCACCTGGCCCTCGGTGACGGTGAGGGTGTACGGCTTGATCCGGTGTTCCTGGAGCTTTGCTTCCACCAGGGCCAGGGTGAGCTGGGACCCGATCAGCGGAATATCGGCCTTAAGGCGCAACAGGTAGGGCACCGCGCCGATGTGGTCCTCGTGACCGTGGGTCAGCACGACGCCAACCACGTCCTGCAGCCTGTCTTCGATGTAGGAGAAATCGGGCAGGATAAGGTCTACGCCGGGCTGGGTCTCTTCGGGGAAGAGCACGCCACAGTCAACGACCAGCAGCTTGCCGTCGATTTCGAACACGGCCATGTTGCGGCCGATTTCCCCCAGGCCACCAAGAGGAACAATCCGCAGCGTGCCTTTCGGCAGTTTCGGCGGCGTAACCAGTCCGGGAAGGGCGGTTTGGGTCATATTGTGCTACTTTCCGGCGGAACCGTCCTAGACGTTGAAGTCCATTCCGGCTTCCGCCAAATCCCCGCGGATGATGTCGATCTCGGCCGCGTCCGGCTCCACGAGGGGCAAACGGACAACCGAGTTGGGCAGGACTCCCTGCCACTTGAGAATCTGCTTGGCGGCTACTGCGCCTTGGACCCGCGTCATGGTTGCGCGAATGACGGGTTCCAGTTCAAAGTTGATGGCCCTCGCAGTGGCGAGGTCGCTGGCGTTCACGGCGTCGATCAGTTCGCGGAAGCGACGCGTGGCCACGTGGGTGGTGACGCCCACCAGGCCGACGGCGCCGAGCGCCATCCACTGGAGGGTCAATCCGTCATCACCGGAATAGAAGACCAGGTCAGTCTCAGCCATGACCCGCGTAGCGGCGGCGAAATCTGCCTTGGCGTCCTTGACGGCCACGATGTTCTGGTGCTTGGCCAGGCCGATCATGGTCTCGGGAGCAATCGCAATGGAGGAGCGGCCGGGGATGTCGTAAAGCATGACGGGCAGATCCGTTGACGAGGCAATCGTCTCGAAGTGCGCGCGGACTCCGGCCTGGCTGGGCTTGTTGTAGTAAGGCGTGACGATCAGCAGGCCGTCCACGCCAACCTCAGCCGCGCGCTGGGAAAGGTGCACAGAGTGCGCGGTGTCGTTGGTGCCGGTTCCGGCAATAATGGCAGCCTTGCCGCCGACGGCTTCTTTGACCGCCCGGAACATACCAAGATTCTCGTCGTCTGTGAGGGTTGAGGTCTCCCCGGTGGTGCCGGTCACTACGAGCCCATCGCAACCATCCTGGACAAGCTTCTCTGCCAATGCAGCGGCTTGGTCGTAGTCCACCTTGCCGTCCTCGGTGAACGGGGTGACCATAGCGGTCAGAAGGGTACCAAGGGCGGGAGCATGGGCGCGCAAGTCAGACATAAGAAAAACGTTACCCTGTCACAGGCTCGTTACAAGAATGGGTTCCGCGTGATGGTCCTCATTCCCCTGCTGCGGATCTGTAGGCATCAAGGCGGGACCGATCCAACGACACCATGGCGACTTCCGTTCCGGTACCGGCTGCGCGGACCAGGGCAGCGCCGTCGGGGCTCCACCCCCCGCTGAGGCCGCAAGAGGGACCCAACGACGTTTTCCCTCCAAGGTTCGCCAATAATCCGAACATCCGGTGGTCCATGGAACGGGCGCCCAGGTGCAGTCCAAGCCTGAGTTCATCGCCCCGCGTGTACAGCGCAGACACGGCGTACACGTCGGCCTTCGCTTCGGCAGCAGCAACGGCGTGGGCAGGATGCGCGGCGTCAGCACACACGGCAAAGGCAACCCGCCATCCGTGAACATCAACCACTACCGGGCCGCTCCCAGGGACAAAAAGCTCCCGCTCCGGCCCGTGTAAATGAGTTTTGAAGACCGGCTTTACAGCACCGTCCGGGCCAACGATGAGCGAGGCCAGCCGGGGCGTCTGATCCGCCTCCCGCCACCCTGCCCCAACGACGACCACCGCCCCCGTGCGGGCACAGACGTCCTGCAGGGGTCGGAGCCGCGGGTCACCGTCGGTCAACCACGCCGATTGCTGGCCGGCCTGCGAAGGACTTCCTGCTTCGCCGGGGACTTCAAATGCAGTGAGTTCGTACCCGGTCAAGGAAAGCTCGGGAAAAAGCACCAGGCGTGCGCCGCGTTTGCAGGCCTGCTCCACCAGCACAACATGGGCCGCGACGTTTGCTTCCACGGCCGCTCCCCCTGCACCTGCACCTGGCAGCAGCGCTTCATACTGAACGACGGCGGCGCGAAGCTGTGTCAGGTCGCCGGACTCGTCTCCCGGGCGGCGCCGGACTTCAACGAAACCGGGCCCAGCGGGCGCGCTGCCAGCGAGCGGGCTCTCAACGGACGTGGCATCAAGGTCCTGGGCCGGCTTTTGGGTTGGGACATGCGGGGGCATCAGAGTCACCACGCCATCCTATTCCGGCGGGCGCAGCTTCGGGTGGGCACGGCGGAACGTTGCAGGCCCGGCGGGAGCTCCCAGCCCCAGCAGGCCCTCTCAGTCCGGGCGGGCTAGGCCGGACCGGACGTCCGTGCAGGTTGCTCCGAGCAATATTGCGCCACGGCCCGCTCCTTGAGGTGTTCGGCCCATGTCACCAACCGCTGGGAAGCGCGTACGTACTCGAACAGTTCCAGGGGTGTCAGGGAATCCAGGTCCGCCTCGGACAGCCGCCGGGCGAGTTCGGCCCCTGGCGGCTGCTCGGCCAGCACAGTTCCTTCGCGGCGCCACTGGGTGTCTTCAGGAGGTTCGCCCGCCACGAGTTGCCTGAACAGGAAGTCGACCACGCCGGGACTCATCGCTTTCATGGGTCCAGCGAGACCTTCGGGTGGCGTAGGAACATCGTTCATCCTGCCATGCTATTCGAACATATATTCGAAGACAAGGCTATGAAGGCGACGGCCGGGCCGAACCCGTCAGACGGGCAGCCCCACAGCCCACAGCCGGAGCTCGCTGTAGCCCGGTCAGCTGTGCGCGTTGGCGACGGCCGCCAACTGTGGACCCAGCCTGTCGGCCATGAGCCGGTAGCCGGCATTGTTGGGATGCAAGGTATCGGGCATCAGGGCGGCTGCCTCGGCCTGGGTAAACACCGCTTCGCCATCCACCAGGTGAGTGCGTCTATCCCCCCGCTCGCGGACTATCCGCACCACATCTGCCACGGCCTTCCTGTAGTCGGCGAGCGTCCACCCGGCCGCATTGGGCGCCTCCTCGCGGGGAAGGGAAAGAACTGGAGAGATGACCGCGATGGGCACTTCCGGGTGTGCCCGCCGGATAGCGCTGAGGAAGCCCAATACCTGGCTCGCGAAGGTCCGGCCCGAAAAGGCGGCCACGTTGTAGGTGTTGATTCCCAGGCATAAGGAAATGAAGTCTGCCGGCAGCTGGCAGATGGTGCTCTCCACCGCCGGGTCCAATTGGCATTCACCGCCGAAGCCCAGGGATTGCAATTGCCAGCCGTATTGCCTGGCCACCACAGCCGGCCACGCCTCGGATGGACCATCGGCCTGCCTGCATTGCGTGATGGAACTGCCGTAGGTGATCCATCGTTTGCCGGATCCCCCGGCGGCCTTGACGTCTTCGCCCTTCAACGACACCTCCAGCACTCTGAGGAGACCGTACTGCGGCAACCACAGTTGAACAGTTGATTGTGCCGGCATGGAGCCAAGATCGAGGTCATGACTGACGCGGCCGGCGCCCGAGACACGATGCCTGAGGACGCCGTTGACCAGGACATCGAAGGGCGACCCGTCCTCGGGGCCTTCGGCTTCGATGATCAAGTGCCCGGACGTTGCCAACCAGCTTGCATGGATCCCGGCGCACATCCGGGCGCGCTCCTCCAGGCCATCTGTGGCCGGTGGCATGAAGAGTCCGCCGTCAAGGCGTCGGAACTGCTGCCAGCCATCGGCGTCGTGGATGATGGTGAATGCTCCGGCCCACTGGGCGTTGACGGATTCCATGGCATAGGACTCTACCGCCGGTCCAGCTCACAGTTGGCTGTGAGACCATCGCAGCATGACTTCGCAAGAGACTGCGCCTCCGCGGAAAGCGGGCGACGGCGGCCAGATCTCCTCACGGCTCACAGGGATCGACGCCGCCAGGGGCGCAGCGTTGCTTGGCATGATGTCCACGCACCTCCTGCCGACGTTTGGGCCCTCCCCGTCGTGGGAGCCGACATATGTGGGACTGGTATTCTCGGGCAGGTCTGCTGCACTCTTCGCTGTCCTTGCCGGCATTGGACTGGCGCTGAGTACGGGTAAGCAGGAACCCCGCGCAGGCAGCGATCTTTGGTCCGCCAGGGGCGGCGTGGCCATGCGCGCGTTGGTGATTGCGGTCGTCGGTCTCACTCTGGGAGGGCTGGACGTCAACGTCGCCGTCATCCTGGTGCATTACGCCGTACTTTTCCTGTGCGTCCTGCCGTTCCTTGGCCTCCGGCTCCAGGCACTGTGTTTCTGGGCGGTGGGCTGGGTTCTGTTATCTCCGGTGCTGGCCTACCTGGTCCGGCCCTTGCTGTTGGACGCCGCTCCTCCCCTGCAACTGGGTCACAACCCCAACGGCGAGGACCTGGGGACACCTGCACGCCTCCTCGCAGACCTCTTCTTCACTGGCTACTACCCGGTGTTCCAGTGGATCTCTTATCTGCTGATCGGACTGGTGATTGGCCGGTTGGCACTCACGACGGCGAAGGTGCAGTTGCTGCTTTTAGGCGGCGGAATCGCTGTGGCTGCGGCGGCGAAGCTGGGTGGTTTCCTTGCGATGGAAGCGTGGGGCGGCCGGGCGGCGCTGGAGGCGCTCCCCGGAACGCGCGGGTACCCGCTGGAAAGCATGCTCCAGGTTAATCTGACCGGGCTGGAGCAAACCGGTTCGTGGTGGTGGTTGGCCACGGCTTCCCCCCATGCAGGGACCACGCTGGACCTGCTGCACACCGGCGGAACAGCTGCTGCAGTGGTGGGTTTCTTCCTGCTGCTGGGTACGGTGACCGAACGCATCAAGGTCAATATCCTGATAGTGCTCAGCGGGCCGGGAGCCATGACGCTCAGCCTCTACTCCGCCCATGTGTGGGTGGTTTCGGGGTTCACCAACCAGCCGCTTCCTGCAGGGTGGACAGAAGAGGGCATGTATTGGACCCAGGCACTCTGCGCCGTGGCAATCGGTGTGTGCTTCGCTTTGCTCCGGCGCCGCGGACCGCTGGAGTGGGTGGCCCATACGGCGTCGAAGCTGGGCAGCTACCGTCCCGCAGCGGTGGGCTGAGAGCGGAACAGCTTCCCGGCGTCGCGCATTGATGCCCGGGCGCGCTTGCGGTCCCCCGAGGCGTCATAGGCGCAACTCAGCCGGAACCAGGAACGCCAATCCTCCGGCGCTGCCTCGGCCTCGGCGCGGTACTTCTCGAACTCCGCATCCGCGGCAGCCCGGACAATCCGCCCGCCGGGCGTTCGGGGCAGGGTGTCCTCGGGCAAACCGCCTTCGGCTTCCAGGACCTTGGCCATCTGCTCGGTGCGGGCACCGAACAGGAGCTCGCGGATGAGCGCCCACGCACCGACGATGGGCAGGACCAGATAGGCCGCACCGATGCCCTTCGCTACCAGGTTGGGGTCACCGAGGAGGAGGAAGGAGCGTTGTACCGACACCACCAGGTACAGCACCAACAGCAGGGTGATGGCGCCGACCCAGATTTTGGTGCGGTTCTTCTTCAAGGAAGTCCAGAAATTTCCCATGAACCTAGAGCCCCAGATCCAGGTAGCCGTCCAAGCCGACTGTGAGGCCGGGGTGCGCTGCCACCTTGCGCAAGCCCAGCAGGACGCCAGGCATAAAGGAAGCCCGGTCAAAGGAGTCATGGCGCAACGTCAACTGCTCGCCCGGACCGCCGAAAAGGACCTCCTGGTGGGCTACCAAACCGCGGAGCCGGACACTGTGGACGCGGACACCTTCCACGTCACAGCCCCGGGCTCCGTCCAACGACGTTTCCGTGGCGTCCGGGCTTGCTGGAACTCCGGCTGCCTGCCGTGCATCAGCGATCAGCTGCGCCGTACGCACCGCCGTGCCGGAGGGGGCGTCCACCTTGTTCGGGTGGTGCAACTCGATGATCTCAACGGACTCAAAATACTGTGAGGCTTTGGCCGCGAAAGCGGAGGCCAGTACAGACCCCAGGGCAAAGTTCGGGGCGATCAGGACGCCGGTGTCCGGCTTCTGCACCAGCAGCGCACGGAGGGACTCCAGCCTGTCGGCATTCCAGCCTGTGGTACCCACAACAGCGTGGATGCCATGCTCCACGGCAAACCGGACGTTGGTTTCGGTGGTGTCCGGGACGGTGAGGTCAACAACATACTGTGCGCCGGCGTCGAGCAGGGTTTCCAGGGAATCGCCGCGACCCAGGGCGGCTACAAGCTTCATGTCATCAGCTGCTTCCACAGCTTTCACGGCTTCGATTCCCATGCGCCCGTGGGCGCCCAGCACTGCAACAGCAAGTTGTTCGGTCATGCCATTAACCCTACCGCCGGGCCGGGGCCCGGCAGGAACCGTGACCCAGGCCTACTCCCCCGCCCCCACCCACTCGACGGTGCCGTCGGTGAAGAACTGTTCCTTCCAAATGGGAACCTGCGCCTTGACCCTGTCCACCAGCTCGGAACAGACAGCAAACGCCTGTCCCCGGTGGGCCGCCGCGACGGCACAGACCAGCGCCGGGTCACCGATCTCCAACATCCCGATGCGGTGCGCTGCCCAGATGCGGACGGGCTGATCGGCTTCGCCTGAGTGCTCCGCGACCAATTGGGCCACGACGTCGGACATGACCTGGTGCGCCGTGGGATGGGCGCTGTAACTGAGCCGGTCCACAGCCTTGCCGGAATCGTGGTTCCGGACCACGCCACTGAAGCTGACCACAGCCCCGGCGGTGTCCGATTCGACCGCCGCGATGGCTTGGTCCACCGAGATGGGTTCTGGGCTGAGGACGGCGCTGACTACTTCGAAATCTGTTTCAGTGCCCATGGCTACCTTCCATTTGTTCGCACAGGTGCCCGATCACGGGGTCCAGGACAGCCAATCCATCCATAACGCCCTTTGGGGATCCCGGCAGGTTGATGATGAACGTCTTTCCCGCAGCTCCCGCGTGGCCGCGGCTCAACATGGCCATGGGGGTTTTCGCAGCGCCCGCGCGCCGGATACCTTCCATGATGCCCGGTATTTCACGGTCCAGGAGCGGAAGCGTCATCTCCGGTGTCTTGTCATCCGGGCTCAGGCCCGTTCCGCCGCTGGTGATGACGACGGCGGGGTCCTGGGTCAGGAGCGCCCTGAGGGCAGCTCCCACCGGCTCACCGTCCGGCACCACCATGGTGGGAAACGTCTCGAAGCCGTGCTCATTGAGCCAATCGAGGATGATGGGGCCCGTCTCATCAGCGTAGATTCCGGCAGCAGCCCGGGTGGAGGCGATCACAACGCCGGCCCGCCGGAGACTGTTCGGCTCGCAAGCACTCATTCGCCGGCCGCCTGGATCGGTTCCCCGGAGACGTCCCAGTCGCCGCTCTTGCCGCCACTCTTGGCCAGCACGCGGATGTCGGTCAGCACGGCGTGCTTGTCCACGGCCTTGATCATGTCGTAGACACTCAGCGCCGCTACTGATGCCGCCGTCAGGGCTTCCATTTCGACGCCGGTCACGCCCTTTGTCTTGACCGTTGCCAGGATGTCCACCGAGTCGGCGCCCAAGTGGAAATCCACGGTTACTTTGGAAATCGGCAACGGATGGCACAAGGGGATGAGCTCGGGCGTCTTCTTTGCCGCCATGATGCCGGCCACCCGGGCCACGGCGAGCGCGTCGCCTTTGGGTAACTCACCGGCGCCCAGGAGCGCCATCACGTCCGGGGTCGTGCGGACGGTTGCCGTGGCGGTGGCTTCGCGTGTGGTCACCGCCTTCGCGGAGACGTCCACCATCTGTGCAGTGCCGTCATGCCTGAGGTGTGTCAAGCCGCCGGCGGCCTCTGTTGTCCCGGGAGTTTCATTCACAGCATCCATACTTCCACTTCGGCTCCTGCGGTGAGTTCCGTGACGTCGGCCGGGATCTGGACCAGCGCGTTGGCACGGGCAAGGGCATGGACCAGATGCGAGCCGGCGCCGCCTTCCATACGAAGGATGCCGTCCGGCCCCACCGAGCCGCGCCGGACCTGGTGCTTGCCGTCAGGCGAGGTCAGTGGTTCAGCCAGCCGTACCCTCTGAACGGGCCGTGGCGCAGGAGTTCCCATAACCTCCGACAGGGCGGGCCGGAGGAACATCTCGAAGGAGACGAGGCAGCTGACAGGATTTCCGGGAAATCCGAGGAACGGAACACCGTTGTAGGTCCCCAGCCCCTGCGGCCCTCCGGGCTGCATTGCCACGGGGAGGAAATCAACGGGCTGGCCGGCCATCGCCTGGCGGACCACCTCGTAGGCGCCCTTGCTCACTCCCCCGGTGGTGACAATGACATCCACGGGATGGACCGCCTCCCGGGTGTGAGAGTCAAGGACGGTCAGGAGGCGTGCAGGGTCGTCGTCCGAGATGCCCGTACGAACAACATCCAGGCCGGCCTGGATCATGGACGCTTCAAGCAGCGTTCCGTTGGAGTCGAAAATTTTGCCGGGCGTGATGTCTTCGCCCGGTTCCACTACCTCGTCTCCTGTGGTGACCAGGAGGACACGCAGCGGTTCAGGGACCTCAACTGTTGCCAGGCCCAGCGCTGCCAGCAGGCCAAGCTGGGCCGGTCCCAGAAGGGTGCCTGCTGCCAGCGCCAGGTCACCCTTGTCGATGTCGCTGCCGGTGTTCCGTACGTATGTACCTGGAGCCACCGCGGGAAGGTCGACGACGGCATCCCTGGCGGTGGGGTCAGGGAAGGTACTGGGGTTCGCCTTCTCGATGGGTACGACGGCGTCGGCCCCCTCCGGAATCATGGCCCCGGTCATGATCGGGGCTGCGCAGCCGGCCTTCAGCGCTGTTGGTGTCGCACCTGCCGGGACGGGCGCCGCCACCCAGAGCTGCCCGCCGTCGTCGGGAATGTCTTGTGACCGGACGGCAAAGCCGTCCATCTGGGAGTTGGCGAACGGTGGCAGGGAGAGGGGCGCATGGACATCGACGGCCAGCGGCTTCCCCAGCGCGTCGAGCAACGGCACACGGTGCTTTCCCTTGGCGGTGGCAGCGCCCGCCAGCAGTTCCACCACTGCCTGGCGATGGTTTACAACTGATCTGGGCACGGACAACCTCCTGTTGTGACACGCTGGCTTCCGGGAATTTCTCCGGACGTTCCCAGACTAGGGCCTTAGCCCACCTTGACGCTGATGGTGTGATAGCCCGTGGCGCCGTCCGGAGCCACAGGGGCTTTGTCCTCGGTCTGCGGCTGGCCGGTGGAATCGGTGGCCCGCACTTGGACCTCGTAGTCGCCGGGGGTGAGGTCCACGCCCAGCTGCCACTGATACCACGTATCGGTGGAGATCCCGCCCGCCAGGGTGGCCGGCTGCCAGGACCCTCGGTTGAGACGAATCTCCACCCTGCTGATGCCCCGGTGCTGGGCCCATGCCACACCACCGAATTGCACCGTGCCCGGCTGGACCATCCTGCCGCTGCGGGGTACGTCGATCCGTGACTGCGTTTTGATGGGGCCGTGATCGCTCCAGCCACGGGGAGTCCAATAGGCGGTGTCGTCTGCGAAGCGCGTGACTTTCAGTTCGGTCAACCATTTGGTGGCCGAGACGAATCCATAGAGTCCGGGAACGATCATGCGGACCGGGAATCCATGCTCCAGCGGGAGCGGTTCGCCGTTCATGCCGACGGCTAAGAGGGCGTCACGATCGTCAGTCAAGGCCTCCAAAGGTGTGCTTGCCGTCCAACCGTCGTTACTGGTGGAGAGCACCATGTCTGCGCCGGCCTTGGGACCGGCCATGGCAAGAAGTTCGCGGATGGGCCAACCCAGCCAGAGAGCGTTGCCAATGAGGTCGCCGCCGACGTTGTTGGACACGCAGGCGATGGTGACGTGCCGTTCGATCATGGGTTTGGCGAGGAGCGTGGCGAAGTCGATCTCTATCTCCCGCTCCACCATTCCGGTGACCTTCAGCTTCCACGCCGGCGGGTCGATGGCCGGCACCGTCAGCGCCGTGTCGATTCTGTAGAAATCGGGGTTCGGGGTTACCAGGGGGCTGATGCCGTCCACGGACAGTGAGGCCCCGGCGGGTATTTCCTGCGGTGGGGTAACGGGCTCCGGAAGCGTCATGGATCCGCGGAAACCCGACGCCACGGCGGTGGCCCGGGTGAGGACCGCGGTGACTGTTCCGGCCACGACGGCGGCGAGGGAGGTGCCGGCGAGAGCGTTCAGGAAACTTCGCCGTGCCAGGGGTGCTGGATCATGCCCCTGCAGATCCCCTCTTGTGGTCTCGGGAGCCCACGTGATGAACCGCCGAATGAGCATGCGCAACAGCAGCACCGTGACGATCGCAGCGACGATCGGGGCCAGGGCCGCCTGCGGGCTTGCCTGGGCACGCGTTACGACGGCGGTCAGTCCGGCCGCTCCGGCCACCCCGGCCAGCGCCAGCCCCCAGCCGGTGCGGCGACGCTCCAGAACGCCGGCCAGCGCCGCCAACAACCCCGCGACCAGACCGATGGATGCAATCAAGACGATCTTGTCCGCTGTGCCGAACAACTGCACGGCCAGGTCCTTCACCCCGGGAGGCACGGCATCAATCACAGCTCCGCCCAAGGCCGTGACAGGGGAAACCAACGGGCTCAGCAGCCCGGCGGTCAGTTCACCGGCCGCGATCCCGGCACCGCCCGATGCCAGACCGGCCGCGGCAGGCCACAGACGTGGGCTGAGCCGGCCGCGTGCTGGGGCGGGGGCGTCGGTTTCCGGCTTGTCCACACTGCTGTGCGTGCTCATGATGCGCCTCCTGCGCGCTCGTCGACAGAAATCCCGGTTGTGGCCGGGAAAGAAGATGGCCGGACAACCTCCGCCGGACCGGACGCGACCGGACCGGACGCAGCCGGGACAGATCCTGCCGGAAGGGACAGCGCAAACCGGCAGCCGCCGTCGACGTTGTCCACGGTGACAGATCCCCCGTGGGCCTTGACGATGCCGGCCACCATGCTCAGCCCGATGCCCGCGCCACTGTAACTGCCCCGCAGTCCGTCAGCAGTTCCCCGTGCGGGGTCTTTCTGCCAACCCGTCTCGAACAGATGCGGCAGGTCCTCACTGCGGATGCCCCCGCACTGGTCCTTCACTGCAATCACGGCGTTTCCGCCGTTCAGCCCCATGCCGTCGCGTCCGACGCTGACGTGGACCTCAGTGTCCGGCCGGCTGTAGATAATGGCGTTGAGCAGGATGTTCCGCACGGCCCGGGCGAGGCTGGGACCATCGGCGACGGCCATGCACTCACGGTCCCCGCCGCCGTCGAGCGTGATGCCGCGTTGAGCGGCCAAAGGTGCGAGGTCAGACAAAGCATCGCTGACAAGATCGTAAAGGTCCAAGGGTTCAGCACGGAGACGGAGAGTGCCTGCCTGGATCTTGGACAATTCCAAGAGGTCATTGACCATGGCGGTCATCTGCTCGGTCTGACCGATGATCTTCCGGTAATAGCCCGGCACATCGGACGCCATGCCATCTTCAAGAGCCTCGGTCATGGCGCGCATGCTGGCCAACGGGGTCCGAAGATCATGCGATATCCACGACACCAATTCCCGCCGGGCAGTCTCAATGGCTGCTTCACGTTCCCGTGACTCGGCGAGGCTGCGGCTGCTGGCCTCAAGTTCCTTGGCCAGCGCGGCAAGCTCGGACGTCATGGCGGGAGCGGCGCCCCGCCCCTCCCCTGCGTGCTCCAGGGTTTCCCCGCGGCCCAGGCGCCGCGCGGCATCCACCAAACGGGCAGCGTTACGGGACACGCCCGCGCCCAGCATCAGTGACAAGGCAACAGCCACCGCTGATGCCACGGCCAGGATGTACCACATGACTTCCAGGTCCCCGGCAGAGATGAACATGGCATTGAACGCACTGACCATTCCTGCCACCAGGACCGCAACCGTAGCTACCACCACCAGGCAGATCTGCGCCAGGACCGAGGCCCGCCGCAGCAGTTTCAGGCCGGCCAAGGTTGCCGCGCCGATGAGGACGGCCCAGAACAGGACCCAGGCCAGAATGGTCCACAGCTCACTGCCCTCCATGGCCACGCTCCCCGCGGTCGGCCTGCTCCGGTACGTTGCCGGCGCCGGAATCGAAAAGGTACCCCACGCCCCAGACCGTTTTGATCAACTCCGGCTTGGTGGGGTTGGCCTCGATCTTTTCCCGCAGGCGACGCACATGCACTGTGACAGTTGAGAGATCGCCGAAGTCCCATCCCCACACGGCCTTGATGAGTTCCTCCCGGCTGAAAACCTGGTTTGGCCGCCGCATCAGGAACGCCAGGAGGTCGAATTCGCGCACCGTCAGGGCCAACCGAACTCCGTGATGCGTGACCGTCCGGGACGCAGGATCGAGTTCGAGGCCTGCAGCTTCCACCGGTGGTTCCGGCGCGAACTCCTTGATGCTGCGACGGAGCACCGATTTCACCCGGAGAACCAGCTCCCGCGGTGAGAAGGGCTTGGTGACGTAATCGTCAGCTCCCATCTCCAGGCCCAGGATCCGGTCATCTTCGGTTCCCAAAGCCGTGACCATGATCACCGGTACGCTCATGGTCTGACGGAGCCGGCGGCACACCTCCACGCCATCCAAACCGGGCAGCATGCGGTCCAGGATCACCAGGTCGGGTTGGCGTGCCGCTGCCAGCTGCAGGGCGGTGAAGCCATCACCGGCCATATCCACTTGGAAGCCCGCTTGCAGCAGGTAGTCCCGGACAACATCGGCAATGGTCTGTTCGTCTTCCACCAGGAGGATGCGGCGATTCCCTGGTTCCGCTGATGATGCCGTAGGTGTGGTCACGCTTTCAGCATAGGTTTGCCGGCGGTCCCCGGCACCCGATTCAAGCATCCACGGTGCAAGCGTAGGGAATCCGTAATAACTGTATGGCTGTAATCGGTGTCACTGATCCTGCCACGGTGGCGTAGCCTGAATTTATGAGTGTTCAGCTGGGAATGCCGGTGCCCCCTCCGGGTGGCGCCGCAGGCAGCAAGGAAAGTGGCAGCGCGGTACCACCGCCGCGCCCCGCCGGAACGCCTGCGGGCCTGTGGGACCGCTATGGGCGGCGGGCTACGGACATGCGGCTGTCCCTGACGGACAAATGCAACCTGCGCTGCACTTACTGCATGCCGGCCGAGGGGTTGGAATGGCTCTCGAAACAAGCCGTGATGACCAAGGACGAAATTGTCCGGATCGTCCGCATCGGCGTCAACGCCCTGGGCGTGCGGGAACTGCGCCTCACCGGCGGCGAGCCCTTGGTCCGCGCTGACCTGGTGGACATCATTTCCGGCATCCGCAGCGACCACCCGGACCTCCCGATCTCCATGACCACCAACGGTGTTGGCTTGGACAAGAAGGCGGCGGCGCTGAAGGCTGCAGGCCTCACCCGTATCAACGTCTCGCTCGACTCACTGCACGAGGAAACCTTCACCAAACTCACGCGCCGGCCGTTCCTGGATCGTGTCCTGGCCGGCGTAGATGCCGCCTGGGCGGCGGGCCTGGGGCCGGTCAAGTTGAACGCCGTGCTGATGCGCGGAATCAACGACGCCGAATCGCCGGACTTGCTCGCTTGGGCATTGGGCCGCGGTTACGAGCTTCGCTTCATCGAACAAATGCCACTGGACGCCGATCACGGGTGGACCCGGCGCAACATGATCACGGCCGCAGAAATCCGGGACCTGCTCTCCCGCGACTTTGTGCTGGGGCACGACCCCCGCGAACGGGACGGCGCCCCGGCCGAACGCTTTGAAGTACGACGCCGGGACACGGCTTCCGGTGAGGCTACGGGTCCGGTCCTCGGTACAGTCGGCATCATCGCCTCGGTCACCGAACCGTTCTGCGCCGACTGCCGCCGAACGCGCATCACCGCTGAGGGCAAGATCATGAGCTGCCTCTTCTCCCGCGAAGAATTCGACCTCTTGGGCCTGCTTCGTGACGGGGCCACGGATCAGGAACTGGCATCGCGGTGGCAGGACGCCATGTGGGTCAAACCCAAAGCCCACGGCATGGACCACACAGGTCTCGGCGCAGCGGACTTCGTCCAGCCGGACCGCAGCATGAGCGCAATCGGAGGCTGAACCCTTGCTTGTCCGCTACTTCGCTGCCGCACGCGCTGCGGCCGGTGTCGAAGAAGAACGTCACCTCCTCCCCGAAGGCACCAGCCTGGAGGCACTGCTGGAAGCTGCGCTCGCCGTCGAACGTCCGCTGCCTCCCGAAGGCACTCCGACGCTGGACCGCATTGTGGCCCGGAGCAGTTTCCTGCGCAATGAGGTCGCTGTGCGGGACCGCTCAGCGCCGCTTGGAGCCCAGGATGTCATCGATGTCCTGCCGCCCTTCGCCGGAGGCTGAGGCTGAGGCTCAGGCTCAGGCTCAGGCTCAAGCCTTACGGAAGACGCTCTTGAGCAACGGACTGAAATCCGGTGTCCCTTCCAGCCGTAGGTCGGCTGTGTGCACCAGGACCCCGCCCTCGACGCGGAAGGTGTGCCTGGCGACTCCATCGGCAGTCCTCCTGTCCAAGGTCAGGGTCCCTGCACTCCAGGCTCCCCGGACCGGGCTGGCCGGAGACCTCCCCAAGCTGTCAACGTAATACCACAGAGTATCCCCGTGGTCCCGGTCCACAGTGAACATGCCGTGCCCTTCGAAGTGCGTGCCGTCCGCCTCGCGGTGCCGGTAGCTCTGGACGACGGCATACCCGCCGGCAGCCTTGGTGAAGACCACTTCCGCTTCGGCCGTCCGGGCACTCCCCCAAGGCGACGCGGCAATCTCCGTAATGCCCCGCCAGTGACCGATGAAGTCCTGCAACAGCTCCGCGGCCTGGCCGCTCGAGGGCAGATCCATCACGTCTCCAAAATCGTCAGGGCAGCATCATCACCGTGTGATCATGCTGCCCTGTTGACAGTGCGTGAGTCCAGAGGCTTAGAGACCGAAAGTCTCGGATTCCTCGAAAGGACCCACCACAGTGATGGTTCGGGGTGCTGCCGCGAGTTCGCGGGCCAGGTCCTGCACTTCTTCCACTGTGACACCCTGGATCCGGGCGAGGGTTTCGTCAATGTCCTGGAATTCTCCGGAGACCAACTCTGCCCGGCCCAACCGTGACATGCGTGATCCCGTGTCCTCCAAGGCAAGGACGATTCCACCGCTGAGCTGTCCTACGGCCTTACGAAGTTCTTCCTCCGTGATGCCCTCTTTGGCAAGCTTCTCCAGCTCAACGCCCAGGAGGTCCAGCACCTGACGGACCTTGGACGGCGTGCATCCTGCGTACATTCCGAAATAGCCGGCGTCTGCGTAGGCAGCGGTGAAGGAGTACGTGGAGTACACCAGGCCCCGCTTCTCGCGGATTTCCTGGAACAACCTGGAGGACATGCCCCCACCCAGGACAGCGTTGAGCACGCTCATGACGAATCGTCGGTCATCGGTTGCCACAATCGTGGGGCAACCCATGATGATGTTGGCTTGCTCGACGGGGCGCTTGACCACATGGAGGCCGGACGTTCCGCTGATGACGGCGCGGTCCGTTCCACGGCGGTTGACCGGGGCTGCCTGGGGATCGAGCTTCCAGCCCGCGGCCGTCAGGGCATCGAGGACAAGGTCACAGACGACGTCGTGGTCCAAGCCGCCGGCAGCGGTGATGACCAGTTCCTCCGGGCGGTAGTAGCGCTGATAGTGTGCCCAGACCGCGTCCCTTGCCACAGCCTTGATGGCGTCGGGCGTTCCACCGATAGGACGGGCCAGCGGGTGGTTGCCGAGGACGGCTGCCACAAATTTCTCGTGGGCAACATCTGTGGGGTCATCGCTGTCCATGGCGATTTCCTCAAGGATGACGTCGCGCTCCTGCTCCAATTCAGCAGGATCCAGGACGGCGCCAGTAATCATGTCGGCAATGACATCAATGGCCATGGGAAGGTCCGTGTCCAGGACCCGGGCGAAGTAACAGGTGCTTTCCTTCGCTGTGGCGGCGTTCGATTCGCCGCCCACCTCGTCAAAAGCCGACGCGATCTCCAAGGCGGTGCGCCGCTTGGTGCCTTTGAACAGCAAGTGCTCAAGGAAGTGCGTGGAACCGTGCTGGCCGTCCGCTTCATCGCGCGAACCCACTGCCACCCAGAACCCTATGGTGGCCGAACGCTGGCCGGGCATTGCCTCGGTCAGGACGCGCACGCCGCCGGGAAGGACCGAGCGCCGTACGACGGAACCGCCCTCGGCACCATGGATCAATTCGCCGCCGGGAAGAGTTTGCTCCAGCGGCAAGGGTACGACAGTCATCAAGGCCTTTCAGGTTTTCGGGTTAAGGCCGGAAGGGCCGGTGGAGCTTTTTCAAGCCCACCGGCCCTGCCGGGTGTACTGCTTACAGACTACTCTGCGGACTCTTCCGCGGCCTCGGCCGGAGCGTCCTCGGCAGCTGCGCCTTCTTCCTCGGCAACAACCGGAGAGAGGGAAAGCTTGCCGCGGTCATCGATCTTGGTGATCTCGACCTGGACCTTCTGGCCCACGGAGACAACGTCATCAACGTTGTCCACGCGCTTGCCGTTGGCCAGCTTGCGGAGCTCGGAGATGTGCAGCAGGCCGTCCTTACCCGGGGTCAAGGAGACGAAGGCGCCGAAGGTGGTGGTCTTGACGACCGTACCCAGGTAGCGCTCACCGATTTCCGGTACCTGCGGGTTGGCGATGGCGTTGATGGCCGAACGTGCTGCATCGGCAGACGGACCGTTGGTAGCGCCGATGTAGACCGTGCCGTCATCTTCGATGGAGATGTCAGCGCCAGTGTCTTCCTGGATCTGGTTGATCATCTTGCCCTTGGGGCCAATGACCTCGCCGATCTTGTCCACGGGGATCTTCACGGCGATGACGCGCGGAGCGAACTCGGAGAGCTCATCCGGGGTGTCGATCGCTGCGTTGATGACCTCGAGGATGTGGAGGCGGGCTTCGCGGGCCTGCTTCAGTGCTGCTGCCAGCACGGAAGCGGGGATGCCGTCGAGCTTGGTGTCCAGCTGGATGGCCGTGACGAACTCGGACGTACCGGCAACCTTGAAGTCCATGTCGCCGAAAGCGTCTTCGGCGCCGAGGATGTCGGTCAGCGCTGCGTAGCGGGTCTGGCCGTCAACCTGGTCGGAAACCAGGCCCATGGCGATACCGGCAACTGCTGCCTTCAACGGCACACCGGCGTTGAGCATGGAAAGCGTCGAAGCACAGACCGATCCCATGGACGTCGAGCCGTTGGAGCTGAGGGCCTCGGATACCTGGCGGATGGCGTACGGGAACTCTTCACGCGTCGGCAGAACCGGAACCAGGGCGCGCTCTGCGAGAGCACCATGGCCGATTTCGCGGCGCTTCGGGGAACCCACGCGGCCGGTCTCACCGGTGGAGTACGGCGGGAAGTTGTAGTTGTGCATGTAGCGCTTGCGCGTTACCGGCGACAACGAGTCGATCTGCTGCTCCATCTTGAGCATGTTCAGCGTGGTGACACCCATGATCTGGGTCTCGCCGCGCTCGAAGATGGCCGAACCGTGGACGCGGGGCAGAACCTCTACCTCGGCGGTGAGCTGGCGGATGTCCGTCAGGCCACGGCCGTCGATGCGGATCTGGTCCTTGAGGATGCGCTGGCGCACAACCTGCTTGGTGACCGAGCGGAAAGCTGCGGACAGTTCCTTCTCGCGGCCTTCAAAGTTACCGGCAAGCGCGCCCAGGACTTCGTCCTTGAGCTCGTCAGAGGCGGTGTCGCGGTCCTGCTTGTCAGCGATCTGGAAGACAGCAGCCAGCTTGTCGGCAGCAGCGGCTTCAACAGCGGCGTAGACATCGTCCTGGTAATCCAGGAACACGGGGAACTCGACGGTGGGCTTGGCAGCGCGTGCAGCCAGGTCCGCCTGTGCTTCACAGAGTGCCTTGATGAACGGCTTTGCAGCCTCAAGGCCCTCGGAGACAACCTCTTCGGTGGGAGCCGTGGCGCCCTGTTCCTTGATGAGGTTCCAGGAGTTGTCCGTGGCTTCGGCTTCAACCATCATGATGGCGACGTCGTCACCGGTGATGCGGCCGGCTACAACCATGTTGAAGACGGCGTTCTCAAGCTGGGAGTGCTTGGGGAAAGCAACCCACTGCGAACCCTGTTCGTCGGCGATGAGGGCGACGCGGACGCCACCGATCGGGCCGGAGAACGGGAGGCCGGAAAGCTGCGTGGACATCGAGGACGCGTTGATGGCGACGACGTCGTAGAGCTCATCGGGGTTGATCGCCAGGACGGTGACCACGATCTGGACCTCGTTGCGCAGGCCCTTGACGAACGCGGGGCGCAGCGGACGGTCCATGAGGCGGCAAGCCAGGATGGCTTCGGTGGACGGGCGGCCTTCGCGGCGGAAGAACGAGCCCGGAATGCGGCCGGCAGCGTACATGCGCTCTTCAACGTCAACCGTCAGCGGGAAGAAGTCGAAACCTTCGCGCGGCTGCTTGCCTGCGGTGGTTGCGGAAAGCAACGCAGTGTCTTCGTCGATGTAGACCATCGAAGCGCCGGCTGCCTGCTTGGCAAGGCGGCCGGTTTCGAAGCGAATGACGCGCTTGCCGAAACGACCGTTGTCGATAATGGCTTCGGAGAACTGGATTTCGGGACCCTCCATAGAGAGTCACCTCCGTTTCTGTTAGCGGAAGTCCGCCGCATCAACCCAGGCCTCTTCTTTTTTCCTGGCCTGTACGACACCCGGTCATCGATCGAGATCCACGGGCCAATCGTCACCGATTGTTCCCGGGAATCACTACCGAGGACCGCGAATGCGCGATGCGGTTGATTCCTGTTTTTAGTTGTTGGTGAAGAAGACGGCCCGTTCCACGAGGGACCGGGCCGCCCCTGAAGTCAGACTAGCGACGCAGGCCGAGACGCTCGATGAGCGCACGGTAGCGGGCGATGTCGGTGTTCTTCAGGTAGGAAAGCATGCGCTTGCGACGACCAACCATGGCCAGCAGACCGCGCTGGGTGTGGAAGTCGTGCTTGTGCTCCTTCATGTGCTCAGTCAGATCCTTGATCCGCTGGGTCAGGACTGCAACCTGTACCTCGGGCGAACCGGTGTCGCCTTCAGAGGTTGCGTATTCCTTGATGATGGACTGCTTTACAGCGGCTTCAAGTGCCACGTGAACTCCTAGAGTTGTGCCGTGCCTCCCGGTGCAGCGCCTCGCTGACGGGTTGCTTTTGGTGCGTCGCCGCACACAAAAACAGGTCCAGCCGCCACGGACTGCAGCCGGATCCACTCATCAGTTTACCGGCAGGCCAGCAGTGTTGTCGAAATGCGCCTAGCTCCGGCTTAAGAGCTCATGCGCTTGGGCGACATCCAGGCACATTTGCTCGACCAGTGCCTCGGGTCCCCGGTACGCCACCATGCCCCGGAGGCGCTGGGTGAATTCAACGGCGACGGTTTGGCCGTAGAGGTCGAAGTCCTCCACATTTTCCTCGGGACGATCGATCACGTGGGCTTCCACCTGACGGCTGACACCATCAAACGTGGGGTTGGAACCCACGGAAATGGCAGCCGGCCACCGGGTTCCGGACTGGTCGATCAACCAGCCGGCATAGATTCCGTCCGCAGGAACATAGCCGGTGGAATCGTGGGCTAGGTTGGCAGTGGGGAATCCGAGGTCACGGCCACGGGCAGCGCCATGGACCACTTCCCCCCGCATGCGGTGGGGCCGGCCCAACACTGCCGCGGCAGTGACTACGTCTCCCTCGGACAAGGCTTCCCGCACCCAGGTGGAGGAACAGCGGCGGTCGGCATCGCCGTCGTCGTGGACCGGGAAACCTCCCGCGCCGTACTCATTCACCACCTGAACACTGAAACCGAGCTGGTCGCCCAACTCCTGCATGGTGACGACATCACCGGCATTGCCGGCGCCGAACCGGAGGTCATGCCCCACCACCAGGTGTGCGCCGTGCAGCCCGTCCAGGAGGACTTCGCGCACAAACTCCAGCGGCGTCATGGCCGCCAGATCCAGGGTGTACTTCATCACCAGCACGGCATCGACGCCGGTGTCTGCCAAGGCGTCCAGCTTGTCCTGGAGCCCCATGATCAGTTCCGGGGCAGAATCCGGCCTGTGGACAAGGGCGGGATGCGGATCAAAGGTCACTGCCACCGACGGGATGTTGTGCCGCCTGGCGGTATCAGTCAGTTGCGCCAGGACATGCTGGTGTCCGCGATGGACACCGTCAAAGTTTCCGATGGTGACGACAGTAGCTCCGAAGCCCTTGGGGACTTCAGTGGGATCGTTCCAGATGTGGACCATCAACCTCGCCTTTTACTGCAGATATTCGTTCCGCCCGGCAACCTTCCGGCGCCGGAACATTCTAAGGTTACCCGCCAGGGCAGCTGGCTCAGGACGGCCTGCGTTTGTTGAGCCACAGGAGCCCGAGGATCGGCAGGACCAGGGGGACGAACCCGTACCCGCGTCCGAACAGCGACCAGACAGTGTCGTGCGGGAACGCGACGGGATCGAAGAGGCTGATGGCCCCCACCACCAGCACGCCCACAAGTTCCGTCAGCACGGCCGCGAGGGAAACCTTGAACCAGGTGCGGCCAGGCTTGGCCAACGATATGGTGGCCACGATGTACACGAGGGCGGCGAAGGCCGAAAGGATGTGCGCCAACGGAGCTTCGGCAAACTTAGTGGCAATCTGGTAGCCCGCACGCGCCGTTGCCGACAAAGCGAACACCGCGTAGACCGCGATCAGCAGGCGGCCCGGACCAGTATTGCGGGTGTCTTTCTGCTGCGGGCTTGCCGGGTTGGTCTCGGTTCCAGTCACGTCGTGTTCTTCCTTCAAGGTCAGTACCAGATCTGGTTCATGCGGGCGCCCATGACGAGCACGGTGACGCCCACTGCGGCCAGGACGAAGTTGCTCCAGCGGGTGCGTTCAAGGATGGCCCAGTAGACAGCACCCAACGGGATCATCAGGGCCGTCACCAGGTAGCCCCAGAATTCCCATGCCTCACCGGCAATCTGCTCGCCCATGATCACCCGGACGATCGAACCCACCAAATACACCAGGAGGACCAGCTCAACGGCGAGCACGGAGAAGATGGTGGGATCGTTCGGGGCTTTCTTCATCAGGCCTGCCACGAGGCACATGATGGTGGACACCAATCCGACGATCAGGATGGCATAGAAGTATCCGTCCATGCTTATTGCGCCTGCCCGGTTCCGGGCCCTGTTCCCGGAGCGAAGACCAACACCGGTTTCGCGAAGCTGCCGGCGTCCGCCAGCAGTGCTACCAACTCCCCCGACGGCGCGAACGCGGCTGCGGGGTTCTCAGCGGTAGCAGCCGTGGACGTACCTGCTCCGGGGCCGGCGGCGATACGGCGGCCAAAGGAGATCTCCGTCGTTTCTTCCTCGCTGAGCTCCCGGTTGGGCATGAGGGCCCTGGCCGCCAGGGACATCTCCAGCACGTTGAGTTCTTCTGCCAGTTCTTCCAAGGTGCGGGCCTGGTCAAGGGTGTACGGACCAACCTGGGTCCTGCGCAGGGCAGTAAGGTGGCCACCGACATCCAAGCCATTGCCGAGGTCGCGGGCCAACGCCCTGATGTACGTGCCGGAAGAACATTCCACGGTGACGTCGACGTCAACTACCCTGCCGCCGTCGACCCTTGTGATGGAGTGGACATCGAAACGATGGATGGTGACCGGGCGGGCGGCAAGCTTGACTTCCTCGCCGGACCGGACGCGGGCATAGGATCGTTCGCCGTTGACTTTGATGGCACTGACGCTGCTGGGAACCTGCTGGATGGGTCCTGTCAGCGCGGCCACCCCCGCAGCGATGGCGTCATCGGTAACCTCCGCAGCGGTTCGGGCTTCGGTGACCTCTCCCTCGGCGTCGTCGGTGATGGTGGTTTCGCCCAACCTGATGGTGGCGGTGTAGGTCTTGGACGTGCCCACAATATAGGTCAACAGGCGCGTAGCCTTGTTGATGCCGAGCACCAGCACCCCGGTAGCCATGGGATCCAGCGTTCCCGCATGCCCCACTTTCCGGGTACCAGCCAGCCGCCGCATCCGGCCAACCACATCATGGCTGGTCCATCCCTGCGGTTTGTCAACGATTACCAGTCCAGAAAGCACGCTTACCAGTATATGGGTGGCTAGGATGGCTCCCATGCCTGAGCTTGCCGCACATGTCCGCGACGTCCCCGTGAACCAGATCCGCGAGATCACCGAAGCCGCCTGGGCCACCCCCGGAGCGATCGTCCTCAGCATCGGCGAGCCGGGCTTTGCACTGCCTCGGCACGTCCTGGACGCAGGCATTGCCTGCCTGGACCGGGATGAGACCAATTACACACCGAACGCCGGGATTCCCGCGCTCCGTGAAGCCTTCGCAGCGCGCTTCCGTGAACAGCAGCACGTGCAGATCGGCGCAGAGCGGGTCTATGTGGTGGACGGCGCTCAGCAGGGCCTGCACTTCGCCATGAGCCTCCTGCTGGCTCCAGGTGACGAGATCCTCATCCCCAATCCCGGCTACCCCACCTTCGCCATGACCAGCCGCCTCCTGCACGCAGTGCCGGTGGAGTACCCGCTGTACCCAAAGAACGACTTCCAGCCCAACATCGAGGACATCGAAGCACTCATTACGCCACGGACCAAGGTGCTGATGTTGAACTCCCCCTCCAACCCGTTGGGCGCGGTCATCAGCGAAGAAGCCACGCGCCACCTCGTGGAGCTGGCAGTGCGGCACGACCTCTGGATCATTTCGGACGAGTGCTATGAGGCTTTCACGTTCGATGTCCCCCATGTCAGTCCAGCCCGCTACGACAGCGACGTTCCCGGTGAAGCCCGGGTGTTCACCTCCCTGACGCTGTCCAAGACCTATGGACTCACCGGCCTGCGCATCGGCGCCTTGGTCTGCCCTCCAGGACTGGAACAGAAGATGAACAACGTCATGGAGTCGATCGTTTCCTGCGTCGCGTCGCCCTCCCAGTACGCCGCGCTGGCCGCACTCACAGGCCCCCAGGACTATGTTTCCCACGCCCGCGACCACTACCGGAGCAACCGGGACGCGGCCTCAGCGGTGCTGTCGGGGAAAGGAATTCCGTACCTGGGCGCGCAGGGTGCGTTCTATTTGTGGGCCGACGTCTCCCATGTCACCAACGGCGATGTCCGCACCTGGGTGCGAAAGTTCCTAGCTGACGCCGGGGTGTCCTTCGCGCCGGGAACGGCGTTCGGCTCAATCGGTGAAGGGTGGATCAGGATTGCCCTCTGTGGCGGGCAACAGGACCTGCTCGACGGCGTCGGCCGGCTCCCGGCCAAGGTCTAGTTGCCGGGGACTAGCCGCCGGGGACTTCAGGAATTGGGCGCCCGGGCAGGCTGCAGTCCGGCCTTAGTAGGCCGTACGGCGGGAGTGGTTGAGCCAAGCCTCGAAGGGTTCACCTGACGCGGGCAACGCAGCGTGCTCTACCGGCAGCAGCCCGGGCCTGGCTCCGGCGAAATATTCGTAGAACACGGCGTCATCAAAGCCGGCCCGGGCGGCACCATGCCTGTCGGCTGCGAAGTAGACATGGCCGATCCTGGCCCAGAGCGCGGCCGATAAACACAAGGGGCACGGCTCACAGCTGGCGTAAAGAACCGACCCTGTGAGGTCGAACCGTTGTGCTGCGGAAGCGGCCCGGCGGATGGCTACGACTTCCGCATGGGCCGTGGGGTCATGGTCACGGGTGACCCGGTTGACCCCCTCATGGACAGTTCCGTCCGGGGTGACCACGACGGCGCCGAAGGGACCGCCGCCGTCGGAAACGTTCTGTACCGCCAGGTGGATGGCACGGTTCAGATATTCATCACGTTGCTGAGCAGTGTGCGCCGACATGCACTGATCCTAACGAGTTTGAGTACAGCTAATGCCCCTAAAACGCAGTCTTAGGGGCATTAGCTGAACAAAAACGCTGGGGTTTTAGCGGTTGGCGTCTTCGTCGAGTTCTTTATCTCCGGAGAGGTCAGTGTCCTCTTCGTCGAAGTCGTCCTCGTCGATGTCCTCAGGGGCGTCGCCCTTGTAGGGGTCGGCCTCGCCAGCGTGCTTGGCACTGGCAGCCAAAGCGGCTACCTCGGCATCGCGACGCTTGGCTTCGCGCAGCAACTCCTCAAGGTTCGAGGCGTTGACCGGGATTTGGTCCGCAACAAACTCAAGCGTCGGGGTCAGCCGAACGGTGATGTTGCGGCCAACTTCCTGCCGAAGCACACCCTTGGCCTTCTCCAAGGCGCGGGCAGCATCAGCGTGGGCTACCTCGTCACCGAAGACGGTGTAGTAGATGGTGGCGTGCTGAAGGTCGTTGGTGACGCGGGCGTCGGTGACCGTGATGGACTCGACGCGCGGATCTTTGACCCGACGACCGAGGGCCTCAGCGACGACGACCTTAATCCGCTGTGCCAGCTTGGCAGCGCGTGCGGGATCAGCCATGACTTCCTCCTGGAAAGTAGAAACGGGGACGGAACGGGTCCGCCGGGGCTACCCGACGGACCCGTTCCAAACGGAACCTAGACGCGCGGCTTTTCGCGCATTTCGAAGGTCTCGATGATGTCGCCTTCGGTGATGTCGTTGAAGGAACCAAGACCGATACCACACTCGAAGTCGGTACGGACTTCGGTGGCGTCATCCTTGAAGCGCTTGAGCGTCTCAACGGTGAGGTTGTCACCGATGACCTTGCCGTCGCGGCTGACACGTGCCTTGGTGTTACGGCGGATGATGCCCGTGCGGACGATCGAGCCTGCGATGTTGCCGAACTTGGAGGAACGGAAGACTTCGCGGACCTCGGCAGTACCGAGCTGGACTTCTTCGTACTCCGGCTTGAGCATGCCCTTGAGAGCCATCTCAATGTCATCGATTGCTGCGTAGATGACCGAGTAGAAGCGCATGTCCACGCCTTCACGGTCAGCAAGTTCAGCAACGCGCTCGGCCGGCTTGACGTTGAAGCCGATGATGATGGCGTTGTCCACGGTGGCGAGGTTGACGTCGTTCTGCGTGATGGCACCCACACCGCGGTGGATGACACGGAGCTGAACGTCGTCGTCTCCGACGTCGATCTTGAGCAAGGCGTCTTCGAGGGCTTCCACAGCACCGGACACGTCACCCTTGAGGATGAGGTTGAGGGTGTCGATCTTGCCTTCTGCAACGGCCTGGTCGAAGTCTTCCAGGCTGATGCGCTTGCGACGCTTGGCCAGTGCGGCGTTGCGGTCGGCAGCTTCACGCTTCTCAGCGATCTGGCGGGCCGTACGCTCGTCCGGGGTCACCAGGAAGGTGTCACCTGCACGCGGCACGTTGGACAGGCCCAGGACCTGTACCGGACGGGACGGCAGTGCGACATCGAGTGCCTCGCCGTTCTCGTCGAACATGGCACGGACGCGGCCGTGAGCCGTACCGGCCACGATCGTGTCACCCACGGCCAAGGTTCCGGACTGGACCAGGACGGTAGCAACAGCACCACGGCCCTTGTCCAGGTTCGCTTCGATGGCAATGCCTCGAGCGTCCTTGTCCGGGTTGGCGCGCAGATCCAGTGCGGCATCGGCCGTCAGCAGGACGGCGTCAATCAGTTCGTCGATGTTGAGGTTCTGGCGGGCAGAGACCTCAACGAACATGGTGTCGCCACCGTATTCTTCCGGAACCAAGCCGTACTCGGTCAGCTGGCCCTTGACCTTGTCAGGGTTGGCGCCTTCCTTGTCGATCTTGTTCACCGCGACGACGATCGGCACATTGGCTGCCTGGGCGTGGTTGAGCGCTTCCACCGTCTGCGGCATAACGCCGTCGTCGGCTGCGACAACCAGGATCGCGATATCGGTGACCTTGGCACCACGTGCACGCATGGCCGTGAAGGCCTCGTGACCGGGGGTGTCAATGAAGGTGATGTCGCGGGCAGTGCCCTCGTGGACGTGGCTGATCTGGTAGGCACCGATGTGCTGGGTGATGCCGCCGTGCTCGCCGGCCACAACGTTCGAGTTGCGGATGGCATCCAACAGGCGGGTCTTACCGTGGTCAACGTGACCCATGACGGTGACAACCGGTGCGCGGGCCTCGAGAACGTCGTCGCCTTCGGCGTCGAGCTCATCCTGGATGTTGATGTCGAACTGATCCAACAGCTCGCGCTCTTCATCCTCAGGGGAAACAACCTGGAGCTTGTAGCCAAGTTCGGCGCCAAGCAGGCCAAAGGTGTCTTCGTCGAGGGACTGCGTAGCCGTCGCCATTTCACCGAGGTGGAACAGCACGGTCACCAGCGATGCGGGGTTCGCGTCAATCTTCTCGGCAAAGTCCGTGATGGACGAACCGCGACGCAGGCGGATGATGGTCTCGCCATCACCGCGGGGTACCGATACGCCGCCCAGCGACGGAGCACTCATCTGCTCCAGTTCCTGGCGCTTGGCACGCTTCGACTTGCGCTGCTTGCCACGACCGGCGCCGCCCTTGCCGAAGGCACCCTGGGTACCACCGCGACCGCGGCCACCCTTACCGAAGCCACCGCCGGCGGGAGCTCCGCCACCGGTACCTGCACCGGGTGCGCCACCGGGACGACCGGGGCCGCCACCGGGACGGCCTGCGCCACCCGGACGGCCTGCGCCACCAGGAGCCGGACGCTCAGTGCGGTTGGGCATCATGCCCGGAGTAGGACGGTTTCCTGCACCGGGACCGCCGGCGGGACGCGGAGCGCCCGGACGGGGTGCACCCGGACGCGGAGCGCCCGGACGGGGACCACCGGTGCCTGCTGCAGGACGGGGACCGCCTGCGCCGGCAGCGGGACGGGGACCACCGGGGCGTTCGCCGTCGTTACGGCGTTCGCCTCGGGGCATGCCCTGGGACGGTGCAAACGGGTTGTTGCCCGGACGCGGCGGACGATCTCCGTCGCCACCACGGCCCCGGGGCATGCCCTGGGAGGTAGCAAACGGGTTGTTGCCCGGACGGGGACCACCGGGACGGGGAGCCTGGCCACCTTGACGTGCCGGAGCCGGAGTCTCTGCCTTGGGAGCAGGACGGGCGCCGGGCTTGGCCGAAACCGGAGTGGATGCGGCAGGAGCCGCGGGTGCTGCCGGAGTGGACGCTGCGGGGGCCGCAGGTGCTGCCGGAGCCGAAGCTGCCGGAGCGGGGGCTGCAGGTGCCGGGGCCGGAGCCTTCGGTGCTGCGGGGCCCGGAGCCGGAGCTGCCGGACGGGATGCTGCGGGAGCTTTGGGGGCTGCAGCGGGCGCGGCGGCCTTGGCAGCGCCGGCACCCGGGTAGGCGTCGCGAAGCTTCTTCACGACGGGGGCCTCGATGGTTGACGAGGCGGAGCGAACGAATTCGCCCAATTCCTGCAGTTTGGTTACTGCATCTTTGGAAGTAATACCGAGCTCTTTGGCGAGCTCATGTACGCGGACCTTGGCCACATTTCTCCTGTCTCGGTCCGCACCGAGCCAGGCACGAACCGTCTACTTCTTACTGCGGGCCTTCGCCGCTTGCGCGAATGAAAGGCCCATTGCAGAGCGCAACAAAGTTGTCATCGTTACGCACTCATCGCTGGGAACTCATCGGGTTTCCATCAGTTTTCTGACCCGCTTTCAGGTTTGGACGGTTTTCCCGTGGAGGCCTGGGCCTCCACAAGTGGCGTGCCCCGCATCAGGTAACGTTCGACGGCGTCCGTTTCGGCAGCGCCCGCAAGGGCCCTTCCGAAAGCGCGCCGCTTGATCGCCAATGCCAAGCACTTTTCGCTGGGGTGCAGCCACGCACCCCTGCCGGCCATCCGGCGTCGGACATCCACCAGGACGGCGGAAGAACCGCTGCCTTGGGCGACCAGCCGGACAAGCTCGGACCGGGAGCCTTGCTTCCGGCATCCGATGCACGTACGAACAGGCCCATGGCCGTGTTCAAGCAGTTCAGCCACGACGTGTCCAACCTGCCTTACGTTACTGGCGCCCGACGGGCCCCGGTCCTGCACACGCAGCTGAGGCACGCCAAAGCGCGCGGATACCGGACGTAAGCCCGGTTCCATCTAGTCTAGCCCCCCGGCCCCGCACTCCCGAAACCAGGGGCGCCGCAAGCGCGGCGCGGAACCGGCGGCATGGCCGCCGGTTGAACCCCTAGTCGACCTTCGCCGGAGCGGCGTCGGAGACGATATCGATCCGCCAGCCAGTCAGCTTTGCGGCGAGCCGGGCATTCTGGCCTTCCTTGCCGATGGCCAGCGAAAGCTGGTAATCGGGAACCACCACGCGGGCCGAGCGCGTTGACTCGTCCGTGATTGTGACGGAATTCACCCTCGAGGGCGACAGTGAGTTGGCAATGAAGGTTGCGGGGTCGTCACTGAAGTCGACAATGTCGATTTTTTCGTCGTTCAGTTCAGTCATGACGGCCCGGACGCGCGAACCCATTTCACCGATGCAGGCACCCTTGGCGTTGATGCCCGGGGTGTTGGCCTTGACGGCAATTTTGGTGCGGTGGCCGGCTTCGCGGGCAAGCGCCACGATCTCCACGGAGTGGTCGGCGATTTCCGGAACTTCCATTTCGAACAGCTTGCGGACCAGTCCGGGGTGCGAACGGGACAACGTGATGGAAGGACCTTTTGCGCCACGGTGGACGTCCACCACGAAAGCGCGCAGCCGGCTTCCGTGGAGGTACTTCTCACCGGGAACCTGCTCGGGCGGCGGCAGCAGTGCCTCAACGGCTCCCAGGTTGACCTGGATCATATGCGGGTTGTTGCCCTGCTGGATCATGCCGGCAACGAGTTCGCCTTCACGGCCCTTGAACTCGCCCAGCACGTTGTCATCCTCGACGTCGCGAAGGCGCTGGAGGATGATCTGCCGAGCCGTGCTGGCTGCGATGCGGCCGAAGCCGGCCGGGGTGTCCTCGAACTCGCCGATGGGCTCGCCGTCGTCGTCGATCTCAGTGGCCCAGATGGTCACGTGGCCGCTCTTGCGGTCCAACTCTGCACGGGCCTTCTCGAAGGCGCCGGGCGTCTTGTGGTACGCCACCAGCAGGGCTTGCTCGATGGTGGGAATCAGGAGATCCAGCGGGATTTCACGCTCACGCTCCAGGAGTCTCAGTGCGCTCATGTCAATATCCATTAGGCCTCCTCAGAAGGTCCGTTGTGCTCGTCTTCCAGCGCAGCCTCGTGGAGGTGGCTGAATTCAATCTCGACTTTTCCTTGGCGGATCCTGTCGAAAGGAATAGTGATGGGGTCGCCTTGCTTGGGCTTCATGCCCTTCTTGACCTCGTGCTCGGGAATCAGCGTCACGCTGTCCTCCTGCACCGAGGCGATGCGGCCCAGGAGGTTGTCACCCTGGATCACGTTGACCCGGACCATGCGGCCGCGGGCCCGGTGCCAGTGACGGGGTTCGGTCAAGGGGCGGCTGACGCCAGGCGATGAAACCTCAAGATCATACGGGCGTCCGTCGTCATGGGGATCGTTGTCCAGGATATCGGACAGCCCGCGCGAGACCTCCGCAATGGCGTCAAGGCTGACACCGCCGGTTTCCTCCTGCGGCAGGTCCACGACGACGTGGACGGTGCGGTGTGAACCGGCAACGTGGATGGAAACATCCTCGAGGTAGAGCCTGCTGGCAAGGACAGCCGGTTCAAGCAGCGCCTTAAGCCTGCTCTCTTCCGGGTTGTGGATGGTGGCCGTTGAGTTTGATTCAGAACGGTGTGTTGAAGTCGTGGCTTCCGAGTCACTCACGTTGCCCGCCGCCTCCCGATAGATGTTGTTGTGACTACTAGCCTAACGATTTTCCCGGGAACATGGTGCACGGACTTTGCCGCCCACGTGACACCATGGTCTGTTGTGAGCGGGCAGACAAGCGAAAAACGACGAACACCACCCTGGGGCCGGGTCCTGCTGGTTGCCGTGGTGGCATTGCTCGTCGCAGGGACCGGAATAGTGCTTATTCCGCGTGATTCCGGCACTCCCCCGCCTGTCCCCTTCTCCGAAGCGGCCCGTGCGGGGGCACTGGAGGACACCCTGAAGCTTCGCGAATCGGCCGCCGCCCTGTCTTCGTCCACCGGCCAGGGCGCGGCACAGGCCGCGCTCAAGGACGTTGTGACTTTGCTGACAACGCAGGCGCGCGCCCTCCTGGTTCCGTCGGAAGCAACGCCCTCAGCCACCGCGACCCCTTCGGGCACAGCAGAGACCACCACACGTACCGCTTTTGTTGCCGCTTTGACCGCGAGCGGAACCCGGCGCCTGGCAGACGCCGGCGAGGCCGACGGCGGGATCGCCCGGCTCCTCGCCGCGGTGGGAACCTCCCATGTATTGGCAGCAGAAAAGCTGGCTGGTGCGTGGCAGCTGCAGGTCCCGAAGGATGCCTCGGCGTCAAAGTCCAAAGTGCCCGCAGCCACACCGTCGGCGGCACCCTGTCCGTCCGTCAGCCCCACTCCCGAGCCAACGTCCGCCACTACCGACTCCGCGCTGGCAGCCACGGTACGGACGCATCAGGAGGCGGTCTACGCGTACCAGGTGGCGCTCAAACGGCTGGATACTGCGGCCGCCGGCACCGCGGCCAGCGGCCTTGCGGCCCACGAGCTTTTGCTCCAGCAAGTGGAGGCCCTGACACGGGCCAACTGCGGGGACGTACCTGCCAGCGAAGCCGGCTACCGTCTTCCGGGACAGTTCGCGCAGGACCCGGCCGCTGCCTTGGCCGCTCTGGAATCGTCGGCTCTTCCGGTCTTGGGGGACCTGGTTGCCCTGTCCACGGGTGAGACCCGGGCATGGGCGGTGGACAGCCTCCTGGCCGCTGCCCGCAGGGCCCTGGCGTGGGGCGCAGACATACCTGCGCTGCCGGGTCTGACGCTCGACGCCGGGGACTTGCCGCCGCTGCCGACGCCCGGTTCAGCATCGGGCTCAGCGTCGGGCTCCGCCTCCACCACACCGTCCACCGGGTCCACCACGAACGGATCCAATCCTTCCCCCGCCGGATAGGCCAGCCTAGCCATGCTGGCCAACACCCCCACCCGGTGCTTGGCTTGGAGCATGGCTTCCACAGACACCGCCACCGTGCATGAGAACGAACCCCACCGGGATGACTTGGCCCACCGGTTGAACTGGTTGCGGGCCGGGGTCCTGGGCGCCAATGACGGGATCGTGTCCGTTGCTGCGATCGTGGTGGGCGTGGCAGGTGCCACCACCAGCACCGGCAGCATTCTTGCCGCCGGCACCGCCGGCCTGGTGGGCGGCGCCATTTCCATGGCCTTGGGTGAATATGTCTCCGTCAGCAGCCAGAGCGACACCCAGAAAGCGCTGATTGAGAAGGAACGCCTCGAACTGGCCGAGCAACCGGAGGACGAACTCAACGAGTTGGCGGCCATCTACGAATCCAAGGGGCTCAGTGCGGAGACTGCCCGGGCGGTCGCTGAGGAGCTCACGGAACACGATGCCCTCGCCGCCCATCTCTCTGCGGAATTGAACATCCACGAGGCTGACATTGTGAGCCCATGGAACGCGGCGTTGGCGTCCGCGGTGGCGTTCACCCTCGGGGCCATACTGCCCATGCTGGCCATCCTCCTGCCTCCACCGGAACTCCGGGTGCCGCTGACCTTCGTGGCGGTCCTGCTTGCCCTGGCCATCACCGGAGCTGTTGGTGCCTGGATCGGCGGCGCTTCCCGGTTCCGTGCGGCCTTCCGGGTGGTGCTGGGCGGCGCGTTGGCCCTTGCCGCCACGTTCTCCCTTGGAACGCTCTTGGGTGCCAGCGGCGTTTTCTAGGGACCGCGGGTTCCCTCGGCGTTAGGCTGATCGCGTGACCCTTCACGCGATGATTCCCATCCCGGGCGACCTCCACGCCCGGTACAACCGCGACTCCGCGGGACGCGACTGGCTGGCCAGCCTTCCGGGACTTATCTCCGACGCCCTCGATCGGTGGCAGCTCTCAATTGACCTCGCACCAGGCGCCGAACCATGGAACGGCCATGGAGCCCTGGTGGTACCCGTCCTCCAGAACGGCGTCCCGTCCGCCCTGAAGATCGCCTTCCCGCACGAAGAAGCCCAGGTGGAACGCCACGCCCTGGCACTGTGGGATGGTCACGGTGCGGTCCGCCTAATGGCAGCGGATGCTCCCAGTTGCACCATGCTCCTTGAACGGCTGGATGCCTCCCATTGGCTCCAGGACGCCCCTATGGATCATGCGATGGACGCCTGGGGCAGCATCATGCGCCAGCTCTCCATCCAACCGGACGAGCGGTTGGAGTGGCGCGCTTTTGACCACGTTGCCGCAACTGCCGAGCGGTGGAGCGATGAGCTGCCGGCGGAGTGGGAACGCTTGGACCGGCCTTTTCCCAGGTGGCTGCTGGAAGCGGCACTTGAGGTGTGCCAGACGCGTGGCGCCGTGGGACGGCGCTCCGGGACGGATGTCCTGGTCCACACGGACCTTCATTTCATGAACATCCTTGCTGTCACCAGCGGCGATCGGGAGCTCCGTGGCGACTACCTGGCCATCGACCCGCAACCACAGATTGGTGAGGCCGAGTTCGCTGTGGCGCCTGTCTTATGGAACCGGATCCAGGACCTCTCCCCGACGGCCCCTGAGGCTGCCTTGCGGGAGCGTTGCCATGACTTCAGCGTCGCCGCGGGGCTTGATCCCGAGGCTGCCCGGCAATGGAGCATTGCCCGCGAGGTGGACAATGCCTTGGGGTACGCGGGGACTCCCCGCCACGGCGGAGACCTGGCGCGGTCTTTGTGGGTTGCGAGCACTCTCGCGGGCCGGACGCTTGAGGGCCTTCCACGGGCGCATGAGCTCCCCGATCCCGGCGCGACGGCGCTCTAGGCCATGACACTTACAGTGGCCTTGATCGGGTCCGGGGCCATCGGCTCGCGGATCGTGGAACTGCTCGACGCCGGGACTGTCCCCGGCGTGAGGCTCGCCGGAGTTGTGCCTCACGGCAACGCCGGCACAGGTTTCAGCTTCGACGACGCCATGAAAGTGGCCGATGTGGTGGTGGAGTGCGCCGGTGTCGCCGCCGTCGCGGAGTTCGGCCCACGCATCGTAGCGGCAGGCACGGACCTGCTGGTCACCTCGATAGGCGCCTTGTGCGAGGAGTCACTGCGGACAAGACTGCTCGACGACGGTCCAGGCCGGACGTTCCTCACCACCGGTGCGCTGGGTGGACTGGACGCGATCACAGCCGCCGGCGCCGGCGGAACCATTCATCGCATCACCCTGGAATCGCGGAAACTGCCCGCCGCCCTGGTGCAGCCGTGGATGGACGGGGAAACCAAGGAGGGGCTCCTCGCAGCAACCCGGCCCGTGGAGCTTCTGCGGGGTGGCCCTGCGGAGCTGATCAAGGCCTTCCCCAAGTCCACCAACGTGGTGTCCGCGCTTGCCTTGGCCGCGGGCAACTGGGACGTGGTGGAGGCCGTGCTCATCGCAGATCCGGGCGCCCGCCAGACGACTCATCATGTGGTGGCGGAGACCAGCCTGGGTACGTTCGATATCAGCGTCACCAACGAGGCATCCCCCGGAAACCCGGCGTCCAGCGCTTTGGTGCCGCACGCCGTCGTCCGCGGTTTGAAGTCGCTGGCCAATCCCAGCGGAAGCTTCATCTGACGCCGGCGGGAAAATCAGGCAGCGAAGTTCTCATTCCAGACGTCAATGCCGAGCTTGATGATCAACGCCGCAACAACAATCAGGAAGACAACGCGCACAAAACCGCTCCCCTTGGCCACGGCGGTGCGCGCGCCAAGGTAGCCGCCGGCCATGTTGGCCAGACCCAGGACCAGCCCTACACCCCACAACAGGGAGCCATGGGGAAGGAAGAAGATCAGGGCACCAGCATTGGTGGCCATGTTGACGATCTTGGCCTTGGCACTGGCTTCAAGGAAGGCGTAACCCATGGCCGAAACCAGCGCAATCACCAGGAACGAGCCGGTACCGGGGCCGATCAGGCCGTCGTAGAAGCCAATCACGGCGCCAATGAGACAGGCCACGACGTAATGCTTGTGGCCGTCGTGGCGGAGGGCGGTCAGCTCGCCGGCGCGCGGGCGCAGGGCAGTGAAAATGGCGACGGCGATCAACGCCAGCACGATGATCGGCTTGAACACGCTGGCCGGCAATGAAGCGGCCAGGATGGCCCCGCCGAAGCTTCCCGCCAACGCAATGACCGCCATGGGCACAGCCGTCTTGAGGTCGGGCCCCACGCGCCGGTAGTAGGTGACGGCGCTGGTGGTGGTGCCGAAAATGGACCCCATCTTGTTGGTGGCCAAAGCCTGCACAGGCGTGATGCCGGGAACCAGCAGCAGGGCGGGGAGCTGGATCAGTCCCCCGCCCCCTACTACAGCGTCCACCCAGCCGGCGGCGAATCCAGCCACCACAATCAGGATGAGCGTGGTGAGCTGGATTGATTCGAAGCCGGAAATCACCGGTTTCGTACGGCGTTGACCACGTAATCCACGGCCTTGTCCACCGCAACGTTCTCGGCTTCGCCGCTGCGACGATCCTTGATTTCCACGACGCCGTCTACAAGTCCCCGGCCAACGGCCAGGATGGTGGGCACGCCAACCAGCTCGGCGTCGCCGAACTTCACGCCGGGAGAAACCTTCGGGCGGTCGTCGAAAATGACGTCCAGGCCGGCGGCTTCAAGCTCAGCGGAGAGCTTTTCAGCAGCCTCGAAGATGTCATCACCACGGCCGACGGCCACCACGTGGACGTCCGCCGGTGCCACGGAGCGCGGCCACACGAGACCGCGGTCGTCATGGTTTGCTTCAGCCAAGGCAGCCACTGCGCGGGTAACACCAACGCCGTAGGAGCCCATGGTCACAACCTGCTGCTTGCCGTTCTGGTCCAGCACCTTCAAGTCCAAGGCCGCGGCATACTTGCGGCCCAGCTGGAAGATGTGGCCCATTTCGATGCCGCGGGCGGTTTCCAGCGGACCGGATCCGTCCGGGGCGGGGTCGCCTGCACGCACCTCGGTGCTTTCAATGACGCCATCCCAGGTGAAGTCGCGGCCCGCGACCAACCCGAAGACATGCTTGCCCTCGGCGTTGGCGCCCGTAACCCAACTGGTGCCGGAGACGACACGGGGATCCACCAGGAACAGCACCTTGGACGAGCCCTCGAGGCCCAGCACAGGCTGATCCAGGGACAGGCCGGGGCCGATGTAGCCCTTGACCAGCCACGACAGCTTCTTGAGGTCCTCTTCGTTGGCGGCCTCAAGGCCGATCTCGCCGGCAATCGGCAGGTGGGAGCCGATGTTGGCTTCCACGCGCTTAAGGTCCACTCCGCGGTCGCCGGGGACACCGATCACCACGATCTGGCGCTCACCCGTGGGCAGCGTCACGGCAAGGACAACGTTCTTGAGCGTGTCAGCGGCAGTCCAGGCGCCGCCGTCGGCCTCGCTGCGCGGAGCCAACTGGTTGGCTGCGGCCACCAAAGTATCAATGGTGGGAGTGTTCGGGGTGTCCAGTACCTGGGCGGCCGGTGCGCTGCTGAAATCGATCTCGTCCGGGACGACAGTTGTCACGGCCTCGACGTTGGCGTAATAGCCACCGGCCGAACGCACGAACGTGTCCTCGCCGATCTCGGTGGGGAACAGGAATTCCTCACTCTTGGAGCCACCCATGGCACCCGCGGTAGCCGCAACAGGGATGACTTCCAGGCCGAGGCGCTCGAAGATCTTCAGGTATGCGGCGCGGTGGGCGGCGTAGCTGGCATCCAAACCGGCGTCGTCAATGTCGAAAGAGTACGAATCCTTCATGATGAACTCGCGGCCACGGAGGAGGCCGGCCCGCGGACGTGCTTCATCGCGGTACTTGTTCTGGATCTGGTAGAGGCTCAGCGGCAGGTCCTTGTACGAGGAATACAGGTCCTTCACCAGGAGCGTGAACATTTCTTCATGCGTGGGGGCAAGGAGGTAGTCCGCGCCCTTGCGGTCCTGGAGGCGGAACAGGCCGTCGCCATATTCGGTCCAGCGGTTGGTGGCCTCATAGGGCTCGCGGGGCAGCAGCGCCGGGAAGTGGACTTCCTGGGCGCCGATGGCCGACATTTCCTGGCGGATGATCTCTTCGACCTTGCGCAGGACGCTCAGTCCCAGCGGCAGCCACGTATAAATGCCGGGTGCTGCGCGGCGGATGTACCCGGCGCGGACCAGGAGCTTGTGGCTGGCGACCTCAGCGTCAACGGGATCTTCACGCAGGGTGCGCAGGAATAACTGGGAAAGGCGAAGGACCACGGGTACGTATCCGTTTCTATGGCAGGTGTGGCAAAAACAACTGTCTACTAATCTACCGGGTGCCCACACACAGAAGAGCCACGCCGTCGCGTGTGGAAGCCCCTGGCCCCGACGGGCTGGTCATCCTGCGATGGCGTGGCTCAGCGGCCGGCCGGCCGCAGACTCTGTCCTGGGACTAGATCACCGTTCCCTCCAGCGGAACGGGATCACCTGCGGCTGGGAAGCATGGGTCACTGCCGAGCTCACGGATGGCGTGGGCGCCAACGACGCCCGTCAAGGTCTTGTTCATGTGTCCCCCCGATACCACCCGCACCCCAACGACACGGCTTGGGAAGAACCTATGTGATCGCAGACACATTTTCAAGGTTGGTGCCATACAGCGCATCAGCAGCATTGACCGTCCTGACCAGCGGATTTACCGTTGAAATCATCAGTTGGTGAATTACTGGAGGCCCCGGAGGCCCGCATGCCACCACGTCCAGCAGCCATTGAGGCCAGCGCCCTTCATGTCTCACGTGCGCGGACCACCATCCTTCGCGGCCTGGATTTCACCGTGGATTCCGGCCGGATTACGGGGTTGCTGGGTCCCTCGGGCAGCGGCAAGACAACCCTCATGCGGGCAATAGTTGGCGTCCAGCGGATCACGCGGGGCACCTTGACGGTCCTTGGCCTGCCGGCCGGAAGCGCGCCGCTCAGGCACGACGTCGGTTACGTCACCCAAGGCGCCAGTGTCTATCCGGACTTGAGCGTCGAAGCGAACGTCCGGTACTTCGGCGCCATGCACAGCGCGACGGCGGCTGACGCCGCTGCGGCGATTGACGCCGTCGGACTTCAATCACTGGCGCGACAGAAGGCGGCGGACCTTTCCGGCGGGCAGTTCAGCCGTGTTTCCCTTGCCTGCGCGCTGGTGGCACATCCACAGTTGTTGATCCTGGACGAGCCCACTGTGGGTCTTGATCCTGTCCTGCGCGCTGAACTCTGGGAGCGCTTCGCGGCCATGGCGGCCGCTGGAACAACTTTGCTGGTGTCCAGCCATGTCATGGAAGAAGCGTCGCATTGCTCATCGCTGCTCCTGCTGCGCGACGGCTTGCTCCTGGCCCAACTCACCCCCGCCGAACTCGCTGAGCGCGGCCGCAGCGCCGATTTGGAGCGGGCCTTCCTGACCATCATCAAAGCCGCTGACCGCGGCCAGGAAGAAAGCCCTGTGGCCCCATGAACCTCCGCATGACCCTCGCCACGACCGCCCGCGTCCTGGGACAACTGCGGCACGACCACCGCAGCGTCGCGCTGATCCTCGTGGTTCCCGCGCTTCTTCTGACAGCGGTTTATTTCCTCTTTGAAAACGAGACCTTGCCACCGGGATTCCCGCGCACCTTCGACCGTGTGGGCCTGATGATGCTGGCCATCTTCCCGTTCGTGGTGATGTTCCTGGTCACCTCCATCACGATGCTGCGCGAGCGGACGTCCGGAACGTTGGAACGGCTCCTGACCACACCCATCCACAAAGCCGACCTTCTGTTCGGCTACGCTGTTGCCTTCTCCATCATGGCCGCCCTGCAGTCCTTGGTGGCTACGGCTGTGGCGTATTGGATTTTTGACCTCGACATCAAGGGAAGTCCCGGGTTGGTGGTGTTGATCGCTGTGATCAACGCAGTGCTGGGCGTTGCCCTCGGCCTGCTGTGCTCGGCCTTTGCCCGCACCGAGTTCCAGGCCGTGCAGTTCATGCCCGTGGTTGTCGTCCCACAGATCCTGCTGTGCGGCTTGTTCGTGGCCCGGCAGGACATGAACGACGCCCTGAGTGGCATCGCCGGTGCTTTGCCGTTGACATTTTCCGTGGAGGCACTGAAGGAAATTGCCGGGAATGCAGAAGCCACGGCAGCGATGTGGCAGGACGCCGCCGTGATGGGCGGGATCGTGGTGGGTGTCCTTGTCTTGGCCTCGTTGACTTTACGCCGACAGACGCGTTGAGCCTGCCGCAGCCAGCAGCACAGGCCGTAGTGAACCCAAAAACGGCCTGTGCTGCTACACAGTTGGGTGCTGCTGACCGGTGTTACTTAATCAGCGCTGCGGCCTGGTCCATGAGTGCCCCGGCAGCTGCTGCGCCGCCGTCTTCGGCGTTCTTGCCCGAGGCTGTGGCGGAAATGAGGACGCCGTCCTTAATGGCAGCGGCCATCAGGGTGGACTGAGTCTGGCCGTCCGGGAGGGTCATGGTGGTCTTGATGCCCAGTGTCCCGGGTACTGAACCGATGCCGTCGAACTTTTCCGTCTTCATGGTCATGGTGGTGCCGGCCATGGACATCGACATGTTCGCGCACGTGGTGATCTGGTCTTCGTTGCTCTTGACGTTGTTCTCCAGCACGTCCTTGGAGACGCCGGATGCCAGGGTCACACTGGAAATGACGCCGGAAGCGGCGTCGATTTTTGCACCGCTGGCGCCGGTGGCGCCCTCGATCGGCTGCGAAGCGCCGGCCATGGCCAGGTCCTTGCACTCGGCCGGCTCAATGTTCATGGAGCCCAGCAGCTCCTTGAGTGGGTCCTGCTGGCCGGCGAGGTCGTCGACGGAGGAAACCATCAGCGCCGTTCCGTCGGCAGCCTTGATCTGCTTCACCAGGTCCGTGAGTTCCTGGGTGGTGTACTGCCTTGCCTGGGCGGGCGCAGGTGCCGGCGTCTCACTGGCAGGAGCTGATGCAGCATCCGTAGAGGTACCGGCACCGCCACACGCGGTGAGGCCCATGACCAACAGTCCTGACACGGCAAAACCGCGCAGCGCATTCTTCTTCATTTGTTCCCCAAGGAAGTTCGAGTGATGGCTGGCGTCCGCCAACCGGGACAAGACTACAAGTTTCCGGCAGGAGCCTAAAAAAGGACCGTCGCGAACGTGCCCACTTGCTCGAAGCCCACACGCTCGTAGGTGGCGCGGGCTTTGGCGTTGTAGTCGTTGACATACAGGCTCGTCACCGGGGCAAAGGTCTTTGAGAGATTCACGACGGCGGCCATGTAGCCGGCGCTCTGGCCGCGTCCCCGGAGTTCCGGATTCATCCACACACCCTGGACCTGGGTCACGTCCGCCGTGACGGCACCGAGTTCAGCTTTGAAGACCACCGTGCCTCCGGCGTCAATGTGGACCAAGGAGTGCCCCTGCCGGATCAGTCCGGCCACCCGCCTGCTGTAGAACTCCTGGCCTCCGAGGAAGGGAGAATAACCAACTTCTTCCTCGAACATGGCTGCGCAGGCCGGAAGGATGCGGTCGAAGTCCTCCATGGCACCGAAAGTCAGGGCTGGATTGGCGCCGATGGCCGGTCCTCCGGAGATGGTCAGGAGGGGTTGGCGGGACCGGATCTCGTGGGCGGCATGGCCCAGTTGTTCAAAACGCGAATAGAGGGCCAGGACGGTGTCGGCGGGGCCAAAAATGGAAGCGTAGCGGCGTCCTGTTTGATGGGCCGCCGTGGCTGCATACCCGGCCAAGGCGGGATCCAGTTGCACAGGGACAAGGTTGGCCCCGGCCCAGCAGGCACCGAGGAGCGTTTGATCGTGGAACACACCGAAAATACTGGCACCACCGCTGGTGGGCGCAGCCGTGCCCGTGCTGTCCAAATGGGCCAGGATAAAAACGTTGGCCACCGCGTCTTCGCTTGCCAGCGCGCGCAGAGCCAGGGTGTCGGCTTTGCCGAGCACCCTGACTCCCAAGCCGTTCTCGTTACGAGACGCTAACCACGGGGCTACCCTTGACAGCATCTTCGCCATCGGCCTCCCCCATCTCTTCGGCGATGCGCATGGCCTCTTCGATCAGTGTCTCAACAATTTCACTCTCAGGCACAGTCTTGATGACTTCGCCCTTCACGAAAATCTGGCCCTTGCCGTTTCCGGAGGCCACGCCGAGGTCTGCTTCGCGGGCCTCACCGGGTCCGTTGACGACGCAACCCATGACGGCGACGCGCAGGGGAATCTCCATGCCTTCCAGGCCGGCCGTTACCTGCTCCGCCAGCGTGTACACATCAACCTGCGCACGGCCACAGGACGGGCAGGAGACGATTTCCAGCTTGCGGGGGCGCAGGTTAAGCGACTGCAGGATCTGGTTTCCCACCTTGATTTCCTCCACCGGCGGCGCCGAGAGGGAAACCCGGATGGTATCTCCGATACCGCGGGACAAGAGGGCGCCGAAGGCGGTAGCGGACTTGATCGTGCCTTGGAACGCGGGCCCGGCCTCGGTCACACCGAGGTGCAAGGGCCAGTCGCCCTGCTCGGCCAGCATTTCGTACGCGGCCACCATGATGACGGGGTCGTTGTGCTTGACGGAGATCTTGAAGTCATGGAAGCCGTGTTCCTCGAACAGGGACGCTTCCCACACAGCGGACTCCACCAGGGCTTCCGGCGTTGCCTTGCCGTACTTTTTCATGATGCCCGGCTCCAGGGAACCAGCATTGACGCCGATCCGGATGGACGTGCCGTGGTCCCTGGCCGCTGCCGCGATTTCCTTGACCTGGTCATCGAACTTACGGATGTTGCCCGGGTTCACACGAACAGCCGCGCATCCGGCCTCAATGGCCGCGAAAACGTACTTGGGCTGGAAGTGGATATCGGCGATCACGGGGATCTGGGACTTGCGGGCGATGATGGGAAGCGCTTCGGCGTCATCCGCCGAAGGACACGCAACACGCACGATGTCGCAGCCGGATGCCGTCAGTTCAGCAATCTGCTGAAGAGTGGCGTTGATATCCGTGGTGGGCGTCGTGGTCATGGACTGAACGCTGATGGGCGAATCAGAACCAACACCAACGGACCCCACCTTGATCTGCCGCGTCTTACGGCGCGGGGCAAGGACGGGGGGTGGGGCTGCTGGCATTCCCAGGCTGACCGAGGTCACGTGGACTCCTTGGATTGGGGTGGATCGTTGTGGTGGAGGACGCCCGGCTAGGACGCGTGGGCTGCCAGGACCCCGATGATGGGGGCCCATTCTGTAGTGCGGATGCCGGCAATCACGCCAGCTTCGGCAAACGGATCCTGCTTGAGGAGGTCGTTGAGCCCGGCTTCATCCGCGGACTTGAAGATCAGGAGGGCACCGGCACCGTCACCGTACGGGCCGCTGGTAAGGAGCTTGCCTTCCTCGGCCAGTTCGCCCAGCCAGGCGCGGTGTGCGGGGCGGGCTTCGTCGCGGAGGGCGCCGGAGTCGGCGACGTATACGTACTCAACAGCGAAAACAGTCATGGTGATAGCCTATCCCGCCTGATCCGCCGGAAATATTCGTGCGCTGCCGAAAATGGTCATGGCTCAGCCGAAGATGTTCACGGGCTTCACGATGTCCGCGTAGATGAGCAGGGCGCCCATGGCCATCAGCAGCGCAGCCACCACGTAGGTCAGCGGCAACAGTTTCGCGATGTCGAACGAGCCCGGATCGGGCTTGCCCCGCAACCTGGCCAGTTGGCGCCGTGCGCCCTCGTACAAAGCCCCGGCCACATGGCCGCCGTCGAGGGGAAGCAAGGGGATGAGGTTGAAGATGGCCAACGCGAAGTTCAGCCCTGCAAGCAGCCCGATCAGGGTTCCGATGCGGGCCTGCATCGGCACCTGTTCCATGGCCGCGACTTCGCCGGCTACCCGGCCGACGCCCACTACGCTGATGGGGCCGTTCGGATCCCGGGGCTCCTCGCTGAAGGCTGCTTTCGCCACTCCGGCCACCCTGGCCGGCAGGTTGAAGATCACACCGGAAATTTGTTTGATGTTCTCCCCCGCCATGGGGAGAACGGCCGACGCCGGTTGGGGAACCAAGGCGCTCTGGGCGCCGATCCCGAGGAAGCCGACCTCCTGGTATTGCAGAACTCCGTTGGCGTCCTGCGCCTGGCGTCCATCGGAGCCAACCACGGGACGGGAGGAGAGCACCGGGGTCACGGTGGTCTCCACGGGAGAACCGTTGCGCTGCACGGTGATGGCCACATCCTTGCCTGCCGAGGCACGGATCCAGCCGGTCAGTTCCTCCCAACTGGTGACGGTCTTCCCGTCGAAGGACGTGATGGTGTCGTTCGGCTGCAGTCCTGCGGCTGCTGCCGGTGTGGGTTTGCAGTCCGCTGAGTCCGGGTCCACGGTTTCGCCCGCGGCAACCTGGCATTTGGAAACGTCCGCGATGGTGGTGGTCGCCTGCGCCGTGCCGAAGCCCATGAGCAGGACGGCCAACAGGATCAACCCGATGATCATGTTCATGGCGGGGCCACCGAGCATGACAATGATCTTTTTCCACACGGGCAATTTGTAGAAGACGCGGTTTTCGTCCCCCGGCCCCACTTCTTCGTGCGCCATGGAGCGCGCTTCGGTGGCCAGCGTTTGGAACATCCCCGTGCTGGACGGGCGGACGGCGCCGTCCACCTTGTTGGGTGGGTACATGCCGATCATGGAGACGTATCCACCCAGTGGAAGGGCTTTGAATCCGTACTCCGTCTCGCCCTTCTTCCTGGACCAGAGGGTGGGGCCGAAGCCGATCATGTATTTGGTGACGCGGACTTTGAAGAGCTTCGCCGGCACCAGGTGGCCTACCTCGTGCAGCGCGATGGAAACGGCGACGCCGATGGCGACGAAGACGACTCCGAGAATGAAGAGAAGGACGGGACTCATGCCGGTGGGACTGCTTCCATAAGGGTTCTGAGCTACAGGGCGCTGCTGGCTAAACGATCAAGGGTGCGGGCGCGTGCCCACTTCTCAGCATCCAGCACGGACTCCACCGTTAGCTCGGAGGAGCCTGAATGTTCACTGAGGACGGACTCCACGGTATCCACGATGTCCGTGAAGCGGATACGCCCGGCGTGGAAGGCATGGACGGCCTCCTCATTGGCGGCGTTGAATACCGCAGGGAAGGTGCTGCCTTGTTTGGCGGCGTCCTTGGCCAGGTCCACGGCGGGGAATGCCACGGTGTCCAGGGGCTCGAACGTCCAGCTGGTGGCCTTGGACCAGTCGCAGGGCTTGGCAGCGTGCGGGACGCGATCCGGCCAGCCCAGTCCCAGCGCGATAGGCAGGCGCATGTCCGGGGGTGATGCCTGGGCAATGATGGACCCGTCGACAAACTGGACCATGGAGTGGACCACCGACTGGGGGTGGACCACCACGTCGATCCTGTCCAGGGGAACATCAAACAGCAAGTGCGCCTCGATGACTTCCAGGCCTTTGTTGACCAGGCTGGCGGAGTTGGTGGTGACCATCAGGCCCATGTCCCAGGTGGGGTGGGCCAGCGCCTCCTGAGGCGTGACCCCGTGAAGCTGATCGCGCGTGCGTCCGCGGAACGGACCGCCGGAAGCCGTCAGGATCAGCTTCTCCACTTCCTGTTCGGTCCCGGACCGCAAGCACTGGGCGATGGCGGAGTGCTCAGAGTCGACGGGCACTATCTGTCCCGGCCGGGCAGCGGCCTTGACCAGGGCACCGCCCACGATCAGTGATTCCTTGTTGGCCAGTGCCAGAGTGGCGCCGGTGCTGAGCGCGGCCAAGGTAGGTGCCAGGCCAATGGAACCGGTGATGCCATTGAGGACAACGTCGCATTCAATGGCTGCGATCTGTGTGGAGGCATCCGGGCCGGCGAAGATCTGCGGCGCAAAATCCGGCACCCCCGCAGCCGAGGCTGCCGCGTCAATCAGTTGCCGCAGGACCGAGGGATCTCCCTGGGCAATGCCCACAGCCTGCGCCCGGGTGTGGACCGCCTGCCGGGCAATGAGTTCCAGGTTCCCTCCACCTGCGCTGAGCGCCACCACCTCAAAACGGTGCGGGGCAGCATCGACAACGTCAATCGCTTGTGTGCCGATGGAACCGGTGGACCCGAGGATGACGATCTTGCGCGGCTGCATGCTCCAAGTATCCCAGCCAGTAACGCGGGCGGCGAACAGAGCGGGGACGATGCTGGGAAACCTACATCGCTTGACCATCCACAACCCGCGCGTACGGTGGAAAGGTGGAGTGGCTGTCCTGGTTTGATGCGCGGGACTATGAATTCGCCCGGCAGGTGTTGCAGCGCGGCACGGCTGCGCTGTATCTGGTCGCCTTTCTTTCCACCATGAACCAGTTCCCGGCACTCCTCGGCGAGCGCGGGCTGTTGCCGGTGCCGGCTTTCCTGGACATGGCCCGCAGACTGGCCAGGCCCACCCTCTTCCGTTGGTTCTACTCCGATGCGCTCCTGAAGTCGGTGTGCTGGGCGGGGATCGGCGTAGCTGCCTTGCTTGTGATCGGCCTCCCCCAAACGGGCCCTCCATGGCTGCCCATGCTGGCATTCCTGATCCTGTGGTTCCTCTACATGTCGATCGTCAACGTTGGCCAGACGTTCTACGGCTTCGGCTGGGAGATCCTTCTTCTCGAGGCCGGGTTCACCGTGGCCTTCCTCGGATCGGACCAGACTCCCCCGCCCACCACCATCCTGATCCTCATTGCGTGGCTGGTTTTCCGGCTTGAGTTCGGGGCGGGCATGATCAAGATCCGCGGCGGCCGCGAGTGGCGCGACATGACGGCAATGTTCTACCACCATGAGACACAACCCATGCCTGGCCCGCTCAGCAGGCAAGCACATCTGCTGCCGCGTCCGTTGCACAAAGTGGAAGTGGCGGGCAACCATTTCGCGCAACTGGTGGTGCCGTTTTTCCTCTTCGCGCCACAGCCCCTGGCCGGCATCGCGGCAGGCATCATCATCGTGACCCAGCTGTGGCTGGTGGGCACCGGGAATTTTGCCTGGTTGAACTGGGTGGCGATCGTCCTTGCCTTCGCGGCCGTCAGCGACCCCCTCGCCCATGCGGTCTTTCCGTTCATCCCGCTGGAGTGGCACCAGGGCGCCGATACCCCGGTGTGGTGGCTCGCCGTCGTCGTGCTGGTGACTGTGGTGCTGCTGGTGTTCAGCTACCGGCCACTCCTGAACCTGTTCTCCCGCCGGCAGCTCATGAATGCCAGCTTCAACCGTTGGCGTCTGGTCAACGCCTATGGGGCGTTCGGGACGGTCACCAAGCAGCGCATCGAGATCGTGGTGGAGGGCACTACCGCTGAGGACCCGGACGCTCCTGATGACAGTTGGCTGGAGTACGGCTTCAAGGGCAAGCCCGGCGAGGTGCGGCGGCTGCCGCGGCAGTGGGCGCCGTACCACCTAAGGCTCGATTGGCTGATGTGGTTCCTGCCCCTGCGGACTGTCCATGAGGACTGGTTCTACGCTTTCCTGGACAAACTGTTGGAGGCAGACAAACCCACGCTTGGGCTGCTTCGCCATGACCCGTTCGACGGCGAACGCCCCCGTTGGGTGCGCGCACGCAGCTACCTGTACCGTTTCGCCAGCCGTGCGGAGTTCCGCGAGAACGGCGAGCGTTGGGTGCGGGTGTTGCTGTATGACGCCGTTGGGCCCGTGCAGCTAGTTCCGCGACGCCGCTTTCTTTCGTGAGCGCAGATCCACGGGGGGTGCCGTGGATTCCCGGACCACCAGGTGGGTTGCGAGTTCCACGCGCCGGGAGTCGATGTCTTCGCCCTGCATCTGGCGAAGGATGAAGTTCAGCGCCGATCGCCCTATCTCCTGAAGCGGCTGGCTCACGGAGGTGAGGGGCGGTGTGGATTCTTCGGCCTGGTAGGTGCCGTCGAACCCCACCAGGCTCATTTCCTCGGGGATGCGCACGTCCTGCCTGCGGGCCTCGGCCAGGACGCCCATGGCGATGCTGTCGCTGCCGGCAAAGACTGCCGTAGGTGGATCCTCCAGCGCCAGCAGGGACTTGAAGGCGGCGGCCCCGGTCTCGGGCCGGAACGGGCCTGCCGAAACGTATTCGTGTTCAACCGCGATTCCTGCGGCCATGAGCGCGGCCATGTAGCCGTGCAGCCGGGCTTGGCTGCATTCGGCGGTGGCAGGTCCGCCGATGAATGCAATCCGTCGGTGCCCCAGCCCCAGGAGGTGCGTCGCGGCGGCTTTCCCACCGGCCCAGTTGCTGGCGCCCACACTGAACAGGTCGGCTGGGGGCGGGTTGAGGGGGTCGATGACCACGATGGGAATCTGACGCCGTTGGAAGGCTTCCAAGTGGGCTGTGCCAAAGGCTGAGGTCACCACGATCATCCCGCTGCGGCCTTCATCGACCATGCGTTGGGCCCGTTCTTCCGGACCCAACGGAGGCGCCGCCTGGAGACCCGTCACCGACAGGATCACTTCCATGTCGGAGACGTTTGCCTGCTCCATGATCCCCTTGAGGACTTCCATGTTGTAGGCCGAATTGAGGGAATCAAAAACCGCTTCGACGGTCCGCTGCACCGGATTGCTTTTGCGCTGGAGGGGAGATTTATAGCCTGTGCGCTGCAGTGCCGCCAGCACCCGGGCACGCGTGGCTTGGGCTACGTCCCCTCGTCCGTTGACCACTTTGGAGACCGTGGGTACAGATACTCCCACCTCCTGCGCGACGGCAGAAAGGGTCAGTTTGGAGGGTCGATCGTCGATGCTCACAGTTATCGCTTTCGAAAAGTTTCGGTTGCAGATAGTGTGCATTGCCGTCGGTACGCTCGTCAACATGGGCTCAGGGTCGTGGCAGTTACTGGATACTGGCCCTTGACGGTGACGTGCCTCACCGCTAAGTTTGGTGGGCACTTCCGAAAGGACCTTCGAAACATTTCGAAAAGTCAGCGGAAAGGGACGATCGAAGCTGATCCCCACCACCGCGGAGTGCGGCTTTTACACGAACAACCGGGCCATCAGCGTCGAGCCCGAAGGACGAATGGAAACTGCACATGAATAGTCTCAAGTTGCGTACCGCCGGAATGGCCGTTTCTGCAGCCGCATTGTCGATCGCACTCGCAGCCTGCGGGTCCTCGGGTCCGGCCGGAACAGGGGCCTCTGGAGACTCGGCATCCATGTGGGGCCTCACAGGCGGTGACCAGCCCGTTGTCCAGGCTGCCGTGGACTCCTGGAACAAATCACACCCCGATTCGGCCATCAAGCTCGACTTCTTCGCCAACGATGCCTACAAGACCAAAGTCCGCACCGCCGTCGGAGCCGGCCAGGGACCTACCCTCGTCTACGGCTGGGGCGGCGGAGTCCTCAAGTCCTACGTTGATGCCGGCCAGGTGGATGACCTCACGGGATTCCTCAAGGAAAACCCGGAAGTCCAGAACCGCTACCTTCCCTCCATCCTGGAAAGCGGCGTGATCGACGGCAAGACCTACGCCCTCCCCAACAACAAAGTGCAGCCCGTAGTTCTCTACTACAACAAGGAAGTCTTCGACAAGATCGGCGCCGAGGCACCCAGGACCTGGGACGAACTCATGGCACTGGTGCCCAAGTTCAAGGCCGCAGGCGTGGCACCCTTCTCCTTGGGTGGGCAGTCCAAGTGGCCGGACCTCATGTGGCTCGAATACCTGGTGGACCGCATCGGCGGCCCGGAAGTGTTCGCCAACATTGCCGCCAACAAACCCGGCGCCTGGTCCGATCCCGCGGTGATCGAAGCACTGACCAAAATCCAGGAACTGGTGGACGCCGGCGGCTTCATCAACGGGTTCTCCTCCATAGCTGCGGACAGCAACGCCGACCAAGCCCTGCTCTACACCGGCAAGGCCGCCATGATCCTGCAGGGCAGCTGGATCTACCAGGGAATGAAGAAGGACGCAGCGGACTTCGTCACCAGCGGCAAGCTCGGATACACCCCGTTCCCCACCGTCGAGGGCGGCAAGGGCGACCCGGCCAACGTAGTGGGCAACCCCACCAACTTCTGGTCCGTTTCCTCCAAAGCCACCGAAGAACAGAAGAAAACGGCCCTTGAGTACGTCAAGGACGGAATGTTCACCGATGAGAACGTCCAAGGCCTCATCGACTCAGGAGCCGTACCTGTAGTCACCGGTATCGAAGACAAGCTGGCGGCATCCCCCGACAAGGACTTCCTGACCTATGTCTATGGGCTCGCCAAAGATGCACCGGACTTCACCCTGTCCTGGGACCAGGCTCTGAGCCCCGCGCAAGGCGATGCCATGCTGGCCAACCTGGACCAGATCTTCCTGAAGAAGATCACCCCGGAACAGTTCGCTTCCACCATGAACGCAACGATCGGAAAGTAGCCCGGTGTCGTCCACTACTGCGCACCGCCGGACCGCCCGGGTACAGCCGTCCCGACGGACCCTTGAGAAGGGTCCGTCGGGGTGGCTGGCCGCCCCGGCGCTCGCGTTCTTCATGCTGTTCGCCATCCTCCCGCTCCTGGGAGTCCTGTTCCTGAGCTTCACCCGCTGGGATGGCCTGGGCGAGATCAAGCTCGACGGCCTGTCCAGCTGGAACACCGTCCTGGCCGATCCTGTGACGGGCAACGCCCTGCTGGTCACCGCCAAGATCATGTTCTTCTCCTTCATCGTCCAGGCACCCATCAGTCTCTTGTTGGGCGTCTTCACCGCAGCAAACCAGAAGTACCGTGCCGCGTTGGCCGTTTTGTACTTCGTTCCGCTGTTGCTCTCCTCTGCCGCTGTGGCCATCGCCTTCAAGGCCCTGCTGGACCCGAACTTCGGCCTCGGCCCCGGCTTGGGTTTGCCGTTCCTGGCGCAGGACTGGCTGGGCAACTCCGATCTGGTCCTGTTCGTGGTGGTCTTCGTCATCGCCTGGCAGTTTGTTCCGTTCCACACCCTGATCTACCAAGGCGGCGTCCGCCAGATCCCCGCCTCCCTCTACGAAGCCGCGCAGATCGACGGCGCCGGCCGCGTGCAGCAGTTCGTCAACATCACGCTCCCCCAGCTGAAGTACACCATCATCACTTCCTCCACCCTCATGCTGGTGGGATCCCTGGCGTACTTCGACCTGGTGTTCGTGCTGACCGCAGGCGGCCCCGGCTATTCCACCAGGCTGTTGCCGCTGCACATGTACCTCACCGGTTTCAAAGCCAACGACATGGGCGCGGCGAGCGCGCTGGGAGTCATTCTGGTAGTCATCGGGCTGGCCCTGGCACTGTTCCTTCAACGACTCGGCGGCAAGAACCGCAACGCCAGCCAATTGGAAGGTGCGTAATGGCTTCCACCACACAACTCCCCACAGCACCGGCACCACTGCCTGAACCGGCGGCAGCCCGCCGTCGTCCGCAGAAAACGGGCCGCTCGCGGCCCAACTTCCTCGGCGGACTGGGCGGCTGGCTCTGGCTCGCAGTCATCATCGTGCCCGTGTACTACGTGGTGATCACCAGCTTGAAGAACCAGGCAGGCTTCTTCACCTCCAATCCCTTGCTGCCACCGGCGGAACCAACGCTGGATAACTACAAGTTGGTGGTGGAGAACGAGTTCGCCAAGTACTTCACCAACAGCCTGATCGTGACGGTGGGCAGTGTGGTTCCAGCCCTCTTTGTGGCCTTTATGGCGGCGTACGCGATCGTGCGCGGCAAGGGGAAGTTTCTGGGTTGGACCAACAACGTCTTCCTCCTGGGCCTGGCCATTCCCCTGCATGCCACGATCATCCCGATCTACTGGATGATCACCAAAGCCCACATGTACGACACCTTGCTGGCACTCATCCTGCCCTCGATTGCGTTTGCCATCCCCATTTCCGTGCTGATTCTCTCCAACTTCATGAGGGACGTGCCCAACGAGCTTTTCGAGTCGATGCGGCTGGATGGCTGCTCCGACTGGGCCATGATGTGGCGCCTGGCGTTGCCGATGACCAAGCCTGCTGTCATCACGGTTGGCATCTACAACGCACTGCATGTATGGAACGGCTTCCTGTTCCCGCTGATCTTGACCCAGAGCCCGGACACACGCGTTCTGCCGTTGTCGCTCTGGACCTTCCAAGGCGAGTTCAGCGTCAACATTCCTGCGGTGCTCGCCTCGGTTGTCCTGGCAACGCTCCCGCTGCTGGTAATTTACGTCGTTGCACGGCGCCAACTGCTCAGTGGCCTGACCGCCGGTTTCAGCAAATAACTGGCTGCTGCCAGTAAGAAAGGGACCACATATGACACAGCCACGACCCTTGCGCGTAGGCATGGTGGGCTACTCATTCATGGGAGCCGCCCACTCCCACGCCTGGCGGACAGCGCCCCGCTTCTTCGACCTGCCGCTGAGGCCTGAATTGACTGCCGTGGCCGGCCGCAACGAAGCCGGTGTCCGGGCAGCAGCCAGCAAATTTGGTTGGGACTCAACCGAAACCGACTGGCGTCGCCTGATAGAGCGCGACGACATCGACCTCATTGATATCTGCACGCCGGGCAACACCCACGCCGAAATCGCCATCGCCGCTCTTGAAGCGGGAAAACATGTCCTCTGCGAAAAACCCCTGGCCAATTCCGTGGAGGAAGCGGAGAAGATGACGGCAGTGGCCCAGGCAGCAGCCGACCGTGGGGTGCTGTCCATGTGCGGATTCAGCTACCGCCGCACGCCGGCCTTGGCACTGGCCAAGCGGATGGTCGACGACGGCCGGCTGGGCGACATCCGCCACGTCCGCGCACAGTATCTGCAGGACTGGTTGAGCGACGCGGATGCGCCACTGACCTGGCGGATGGATAAATCCAAGTCCGGCTCCGGTTCACTGGGCGATATCGGCGCGCACAGCATCGATGCCGCACAGTGGATCACCGGCCTGAACATCAGCGGCGTCTCGGCCTTGCTGGAGACATTCGTCAAGGAACGCCCGGCGGGCGGAGATTTTGTGGGGCTGGGCGGCCACGGCGGCTCTGACGGCCCCAAGGGGCCGGTCACCGTGGACGATGCTGCGCTGTTTACGGCACGTTTTGAGGGGAGGCACGACGCCGGTGCCGGCGCCGGCCCGATCGGCATCTTCGAAGCTACCCGGTTTGCCCTGGGCCGCAAGAACGCCATGCGCCTGGAACTGAACGGTACCAAGGGATCCCTTGCCTTCGATTTCGAGGACATGAACTCCCTCCAGTTCTACGATGCCGCCCTGGAACCGGACGCGGGCTTCCGAAAAATCATGGTCACCGAGCCTTCCCACCCCTACGTCGGCAACTGGTGGCCCACCGGCCATGGGCTGGGGTACGAGCACGGCTTCACGCATCAGGTGGTGGACCTCGTGACCGCCATCGGGGCCGGTGAGCAGCCGTCGCCGTCGTTCGCTGACGCTCTGCAGGTCCAAAAGGTTCTGGCCGCCGTCGAGGCGAGCGCGGATAACTCAAGCCGCTGGCAGAAAGTCTGAAAGGAAAACATGACAAACAAGAACAAGACAGCGTTGGTGGTCCGAGGCGGTTGGGACGGCCACCAGCCGGTGGAGGCCACCGAACTGTTCATCCCCTATCTCAAGGACAACGGCTACGACGTCCGGGTGGAAGAATCCCCCAAGATCTATGCCGACTCCGAGTACATGGCGGGCGTGGACCTGATAGTGCAATGCATGACCATGACGACCATCGAGAAACACGAATTCGAGGGTCTCCGCGCTGCGGTCGAAAACGGCACGGGCCTGGCCGGCTGGCACGGGGGCATCGCCGATTCCTACCGAAACAACTCGGACTACCTGCACCTGATCGGCGGCCAGTTTGCCTGCCACCCCGGCAAGCACGCGGACGAGCGGATCGGCGAGCAGTCCGACAACTACGTCCCCTACACGGTGAACATGCTGCCGGGTGCGGCCGACCACCCCATTACGCAGGGAATCAGCGACTTCGACCTCGTCACGGAGCAGTACTGGGTCCTGTCCGATGACTACATCGACGTCCTGGCCACCACCACGCAAAAAGTGCGCGAATGGGATCCGTGGAACCGTGAGGTCACCTCGCCTGCCATCTGGACACGTCAGTGGGGCGAAGGCAGGATCTTCGTCTGCACTCCCGGCCACCGCGTGGAAATCCTCCAGGACAGCAACGTCCGCACCATCATTGAAAGGGGCATGCTGTGGGCGTCCCGATAACCCCGGCCAAGGAGTTCGGCACCGATGCGCCGCTCAACGTTGGAGTGATTGGCTGTGGCGCCATCATCGCGCAGTACCTGACCAACTTCCGCCGGCTCGATTCCATCAACCTGGTGGCCGTCGCAGACCTGGACCCGGCCAGGGCGCAGGCCGTCGCCGACTCCTACGAGGGCGTCCGGGCACTGACCGTGGACGGACTCCTCGGCGCCGAGGACGTGGATCTGGTCCTGAACCTGACCATCCCTGCGGCCCATGCCGACATCGCGCTGAGATCCATCGCCGCCGGCAAATCCGTGTACGGCGAGAAGCCGCTGGCTGCCACCACGGCGGAGGCCCGGGACGTCCTGTCCGCTGCCGCAGCGGCTGGAGTTGCAGTAGGGTGCGCCCCTGACACTGTGTTGGGTACGGGGATCCAGACCGCCCGCAAGGCAATCGACGACGGCCTGATCGGGGCGCCCGTTTCCGCCACGGCCACCATGGCAACTCCTGGCCATGAGCGCTGGCATCCCAACCCTGACTTCTATTACCAGCCCGGCGGTGGTCCCCTGCTGGACATGGGACCGTACTACGTCTCGGCCCTGGTCACCCTGTTGGGTCCGGTGGTGTCGGTGGTGGGGGCTGCCAGCCATACCCGGAACGAACGCACCATCGGTTCGGGCCCGCGGCAGGGACAGACGGTACCAGTGGACATTGACTCGCACGTCACCGGCGTCCTGGTCCATGCATCAGGGGCTTTGTCCACCCTGTTCATGAGCTTCGACGCCGTCAAGACCAAGAGCCCCAACATCGAGATCCATGGTGAAAGGGGCTCCTTGATCGTCCCGGACCCCAACCACTTCGACGGCGATGTACAGCTTTTCGCGCTGGGCGCCGGGGACTGGGAGACGCTCCCCGTTTCGGCCGGCTACGTGGACTCGGGCCGCGGCTTCGGAATCGCCGACCTCGCAGCTACCCCTGCGGGCCAGGAACCCCGCGCGGGCGGACAACTGGCCTTCCACGCGCTGGAAGTCATGGAATCGGTGCTTGAATCGGCCAAAAGCGGGAAGGCGGTAACCATCACGAGCGAGGCAGCACGGCCAGCCGCCGTTGAACTGACGGCCCTGTCGACGCCGGTACGCGCCTAGCGCTCTGACCGCCCGCCGAGGTGGCAGTTAATGCCCATGTCGTCGACGGACATGGGCATTAACTGTCACCTCGCTAGGTGCCTGTGCCTTGAAAGGGGTGCCCGGCCCGGCGGAGTGTCGCTTGGGCGTGCTTAAGGATGGGCCAGTCGATCATCTTGCCCTTGAACTGGAACACCCCCGTGCCCGCGGCTGCCGCTGCGTCCAGGAGTTCGGTGGCTTCGGCCACCACCTCCGCGGAGGGAGCGTAGGCCTCCCGCACTACGGCCACTTGGTTGGGGTGGATGCAGGCCTTGGCACCGAATCCACTGGCTACGGCATCGTGGGATTCTGCCAACAACCCTTCAAGATCCGGGATGTTCACATACACGGAGTCGATGGCTTCCTTGCCCGCTGCCTTTGCGGCGAGCAGCACGGCGGACCGTGAGTGCAGTGCGACAGCCCGGTAGCCGCCGTCGTCGTTCCTGCTGGAGAGCCCGCCCAGGGAAGCCAACAGATCCTCAGCACCCCACATCAGTCCCACGGCGTTCGGCTCGGCCGCAATGGAAGAGGCATTGACGATGCCCGCTGCTGTCTCGCAGAGCGCAATGACCTGGTAGCCGGCCAGGGCCTTGAGTTGGTCCGCATTTTCGGCCTTGGCCAGCATGACGGTCCGGTAGGGCGTCTTCGCCAGCGTGTGGAGATCGAGCTCGAACTCAGGGGTCCCCACAGGGTTCACCCGGATAATAGTGCTGCCCGGATCCAGCTCGCCGGCACCCAGCTGCTCAAGAATCGCTTTGCGGGCCTGGGGCTTGTCCGTCGGCGCTACTGCATCCTCGATGTCCAGGATCACGGCATCGGACCGGTCGGCTGCCTTCCTGAAACGCTCCGGCCGGTTAGCTGGACAGAACAGGAGGGCCGGACCCATGGTGAACGGCAGAACCGCTGAGGGAGACGACGGGTCGGGAGAAGGCATGCGGATTCCTAGCTTGTAGTTCTGGCAAGGGACTGGAGCGGCTCTATGGCTGTGCTGTGTTCCGTGGCGGCGCTATGTTCTAAGTCTGCGTCGTGTGCGCTTCCTTGGTCCACATCAGGCACGTCCGGGTGGCCAACGCCACCACCGACCCATCCTGGTTGCGGCCGGTGTGCTGCATGGTCACCACGCCTTGACCGGGTCGGGAGGACGATAGCCTCTTTTCCGTGATCACCGTTTCCGTGTACAGGGTATCGCCGTGATACAGCGGGTGCGGAAAGGTGACGTCGGTCAGTCCGAGTTGCGCGATGATTGTCCCCTGGGTCAGCTGGGTCACCGACTGCCCCACCATGGTGGACAAGGTGAACATGGAGTTCATGAGCCGCTGCCCGAAGGGCTGGGTGGAACTCCACGCCGCGTCCAAGTGCAGCGCCTGGGTATTCATGGTCATGGTCGTGAAAAGAACGTTGTCGGCTTCAGTAACGGTCCGCCCGGGCTTATGGGCGTAGATCACGCCCTCTTCGAGTTCGTCGAAGTACAACCCCCGCTGCTCAACAACCCGGGTCATACGGTGAGCTCCTGGTCTTCCTCGAACAGGTCGGCTCCGGTTGCTGCGAGGACGTCCTCAAGAGTGACGTTGGGGGCCAGTTCGCGAAGGACCAATCGAGGGTCACCTTGGTCCTTGACGACATCGATGACGGCCAGGTCGGTGATGATCCGGTCCACGCACCCTTTACCTGTCAAGGGCAGCGTGCAGTCCTGAACAATTTTCGGTCGGCCGCTTCGGTCCACGTGCTCCATCATGACAATGACCTTCTTGGCACCGAACACCAGGTCCATGGCGCCGCCCATGCCCTTGACCATCTTGCCCGGAATCATCCAGTTGGCGAGGTCCCCATTGGCAGCCACCTCCATGGCTCCCAGCACAGCGACGTCCACGTGCCCGCCGCGGATCATGCCGAAGGACGCCGCCGAATCGAAGAACGCGGCCCCCGCATTCGTGGTGACGGTTTCCTTGCCGGCGTTGATGAGGTCCGGATCAATCCTGTCCTCCGCAGGGTAAGGACCGACGCCCAGGATCCCATTTTCGGAGTGCAGGATGACCTCCACGCCGTGGGGAATGTAGTTGGGGATCAGGGTGGGCATGCCAATACCAAGGTTCACGTACTGACCGTTGGTGAGCTCCCTGGCGACGCGGGCGGCCAGTTCGTTGCGGGTCCAGCCTTTGGCCTCGTGATGTTCGACGTCGGCGCGACGGTACTCGTGCCGGACGGCTTCCGGGCGGGGCGGGATGTCGTGGAATGTGTTGTCGCTCATCGTTCCGCTCCTGCCTGGCTTGCGCCCGCTTGGCTTGAGTCAGCCTGGCTTGCGCCCGTAGTGGGGGCCAGCGCCACAGTCCGCTTTTCTATCCGCTTCTCGCTGGAGGTCGCCAGCACCACCCGTTGGACGAAGATTCCCGGCGTATGAATATGCTCAGGGTCAAGCTCCCCGGGTTCCACCAATTCCTCCACTTCGGCAATGGTGGTCTTTGCCGCCATGGCACAGAGCGGGTTGAAGTTCATGGCCGTTGCATGGAACACAAGGTTGCCGTGCCGGTCACCCTTCCATGCATGAACCAACCCGAAATCCGGAGTCAGTGACTCCTCAAGGACGTAGTCGGCGTCGTTGAAGGCGCGGACCTCCTTCGGCGACGAGGCCAGCGCAACGTTCCCATCGGCGTCGTACTTTTGCGGAAGCCCACCCTCCGACACCTGGGTTCCCACACCGGCCTTGGTGTAGAAGGCCGGGATACCGGCGCCACCGGCGCGGAGCTTCTCCGCCAAAGTTCCCTGCGGGGTGAGGACGACTTCCAGCTCCCCCGCCAGGTACTGGCGCGCAAATTCCTTGTTCTCACCCACGTATGAGCTGATGGTGCGGCGGATGCGACCGTCCTTCAGGAGAATGCCCAGGCCCCAGTCGTCCACGCCGCAGTTGTTGCTGACTGTCTCAAGATCAGTGGTGCCTTGGCTGTGAAGGGCCTCGATCAGGGACACGGGAATACCACAGAGGCCGAACCCTCCCACAGCCAGAGAGGCGCCGTCCGGGATGTCCTTTACCGCTTCCGCGGCGCTGGCAACAACCTTGTCAATCATCCTTGATCCTTCCCGTACGGTTACAGACCCAGCTCGCGGGCGATGAGCATCAACTGGACCTCGGTGGTGCCTTCCCCGATTTCAAGGATCTTGGAATCGCGGTAATGGCGCGCCACTGTGAATTCATTGATGAAACCATAGCCGCCGAACACCTGGGTGGCGTCCCGCGCGTTGTCCATGGCTGCCTCGCCTGCGACCATCTTAGCGATGGCCGCTTCGGTCTTGAACGGCTTACCTGCCAGCATCCGGGAGGCGGCATCGTAGTAAGCAAGACGTGCGGTGTGGGCCCTGGCCTGCATCCGGGCGATCTTGAACTGGATGGCCTGGTACTTGCCGATGTTCTGTCCGAAGGCGCTGCGTTCCTTGGCATACTTCACGGACAGGTCCACACATCCCTGGGCCGCACCGGTGGCCAAGGCAGCGATGGCGATGCGTCCCTCATCAAGGATGGACAGGAAGTTCGCATAGCCGCGGCCTCGCTCGCCCAGGAGGTTCTCTTCGGGAACGCGGACGTTGTCCAGGGTCAGCGGGTGCGTGTCCGAGGCGTTCCATCCCACCTTGTTGTACGGCTTTTCCGCCCTGAACCCGGGCGTGTCCGTTGGTACCAGGATGGTGGAGATCTCCTTCTTGGTGCTGCCGTCCGCGTTCTGCTTCCCGCCCGTGACTGCAGTGACCGTCACCAGGGTGGTGATGTCCGTGCCCGAGTTGGTGATGAACTCCTTGTTGCCGTTGATGACCCACTCGCCGTTTTCCAGGTGGGCGTTGGTTTTGGTGCCGCCGGCATCAGACCCTGCTTCGCGCTCCGTCAGGCCGAACCCGGCCAAGGACCGTCCGGACGCCAACTCCGGCAGCCATTCTTCCTTCTGCGCGTCCGTTCCGAAGCGGTACACCGGCATGGCGCCCAGCGAGACACCGGCTTCGAGTGTGATGGCCACCGACTGGTCAACGCGGCCCAGCTGCTCCAATGCCAGTGCGAGGGCAAAATAGTCGCCGCCCATTCCGCCGAACTCCTCAGGGAAGGGCAGGCCGAACAAGCCCATCTCCCCCATCTGCTTCACAACCTCGTAGGGAAAGCTGTGCTCTTCGTCATGCTTGGCGGACACGGGAGCCACAACCTCGTCGGCAAACTCGCGGACGGAGTCGCTGAGGTCCTGGTACTCCTCGTTGAGTTCAAAGGTGCTCATGCTTGGATTTCCTTGTCTGTGCTTGTGGTCTCTGCGTCCACGTGAATGGTGGCGAGCACCTGGTCGGCCTTGACCAGGTCGCCGGGTTTGCTGGTGAGGTGGACGGTTCCAGCGACGGACGCCACCAGATGATGCTCCATCTTCATGGCCTCGACAGCCAGGAGCACTTGGCCCTCTTCCACCATCTGGCCATCGGCAACCGACACCGACACCACCGTTCCGGGCATCGGCGAGCGCACTTCCGGGTCCGCTGCCCCTTCATCGCGCTGGATGCCCGCAAGCATCCGCCGCAGACGCCCGGCACGGTTCAGGACCTCGAGCCTGCAGGACCAGCCATCGGTGCCGAGGTGGATTTCACGGACAGTGCCCAGCCCGCTGACACCGTTTTGCCCTCGTGGCACCACGCCAACCGCGTAGGTGACAAGGCCGCCGTCGAACTCCAGGACAATCCCATCCACGCGGCGGTCCGCTACCCGGACGTTGACCGGCTGCCCGCCGTCGATGCTTGCCGTGACGGTACCGTGCTCTTCGGTGACGGACACCGTGGCAACGCTGCCTCCGGGAATCCCCAGCGTGGCAGTCCAGGCACCCCGGGCACCAACACGCCAGGAGTCCGGTGTTGCCCAGGCGTCCCCCGCCGGCGCCGATCCCGTGCGCTCCAGCCACAGCGTGAGGGCGGCAGCGATCAGTTCGTCCGAACCTGCGTGCCGGAACGACATCGACGGAAGTTTGCGCTCGATCAATCCGGTATCCAACTGCCCGGCGCGGACCTCGGAATCGTTGATCAGCAACCGCAGATACTCCACGTTCGTATCCACCCCAAGAAGCGTGTACCGGCCCAGCGCAGCGTCAAGGGTATCCAGCGCCGCCATCCTGTCCTCACCCCATGCGATGACCTTGGCCAGCATGGGATCGTAGTCCCCTGTGATCTCCAGGTTGTCGCGCATGGCGGAATCGATCCGAACGTTCGCCTGCGCCTGTTGCCGGCCCGAAACGGTTGCGTCCGCGGGACCATGCTCTGCGAGCGCCACGATCCTACCCATCGATGGCATGAAGTTCCGCTCCGGGACCTCGGCGTAAACCCGCGCCTCCACGGCGTGGCCTTGGAGGACGACGTCGGACTGCGCCACGGTGAGCACCTCACCGGCGGCGATCCTCACCTGCCATTCAACGAGGTCGATGCCGGTGACCATCTCAGTGACAGGATGCTCCACCTGAAGGCGGGTGTTCATCTCCATGAAGAAGAACTCGTCGGGGTGCTCGTCGGACACCAGGAATTCGACGGTACCGGCACCGCTGTAGTTGACCGAACGGGCCGCGTTGCAGGCCGCCTCGCCAATACGGGCCCTCTGCTCCACGCCGTCGGGCAGTGACTCAAAAAGGGCCGACGGCGCTTCTTCGATGACCTTCTGGTGGCGTCGTTGGAGTGAGCACTCGCGCTCGCCGAGGTGGATCACATTGCCGTGGTTGTCCGCCAGCACCTGGACCTCGATGTGCCGGGGCGTGCTGATGAGCCGTTCCAGGAAGAGAGTGTCGTCGCCAAAAGCGGATGCAGCCACGCGCCTCGCTGTGACGAGCGTGGACGCCATGTCCTCAGCCCGTTCCACCACGTGCATGCCTTTGCCGCCACCACCCGCGGACGGTTTGATCAGGAGGGGGAAACCTACCGCTGCTGCAGCATCGATCAGTTCCTGGTCGGTAAGTCCTGGTTGTGCGATGCCGGGAACGCAGGGCACGCCGTAGGTCATGACGTGGTTCTTGGAACGGATTTTGTCGCCCATGACGTCAATGGCATTGATTCCCGGCCCTATGAAGGTGATACCCGCGGCGTCAAGCGCCTTGGCGAACTCCACATTCTCGGACAAGAACCCGTAGCCCGGGTGGACCGCTTCAGCTCCGGTGCGGCGGCACGCGTCGATGATGGCGCCGATCTTCAAGTAGCTTTCGGCTGGTGCCGTGCCACCGATGGCGACGGCGGTATCGGCGAGGGCCACATGCCTGGCGTCTTTGTCTGCGTCCGAGTACACAGCGATGGAGCGTATGCCCATCTCCTTCAGTGTCTGGATGACGCGGCAAGCGATCTCGCCGCGGTTTGCTACGAGGACAGCGCTGAAGGTTCGGGCAGCGATGGCCGGGGTGGGTGGGGCTGTGGTTGTTGGCAGGGTCATGGTCACATCCTGAAGAGACCGAAGGAGGTCTCCGGCAGTTGTTGGCGGGAGACAACGTCCAGGGCCATCCCCAGGACGCGCCGCGTGTCGGCGGGATCGATGATGCCGTCGTCCCACAGGCGGGCAGTGGAGTAGTACGGACTTCCTTGGTCCTCATACTGTTGCTTGATGGGGGCTTTGAAGGCTTCCTCATCCTCGGTGGACCATTCCTGGCCGGCCGCCTCATACTGGTCCCTTTTGACTGTTGCCAGGACGCTCGACGCTTGATTTCCGCCCATCACGGAGATCCGGGCGGCCGGCCACATCCAGAGGAACCGCGGCGAGTACGCGCGGCCGCACATGGAATAGTTGCCCGCTCCGAAGGAACCACCGATGACCACCGTCAGCTTGGGTACCCGGGCTGTAGCCACTGCGGTGACCATTTTGGCGCCGTTCTTGGCGATGCCGCCTTGCTCGTAGTCCTTGCCCACCATGAAGCCTGAGAGGTTCTGCAGGAAGATCAAGGGAATGCCGCGCTGATCGCAGAGCTCGATGAAGTGGGCGCCCTTGAGCGAGGACTCGCTGAAGAGGACGCCATTGTTGGCCACAATGCCCACGGGGTGGCCGTGCAGGTGCGCGAACCCGGTCACCAGAGTGGTGCCGTAGTTCTTCTTGAACTCGTGGAATTCGGAACCGTCCACAAGCCTCGCGATGACTTCGCGGACGTCGTACTGTGCATTGACGTCCGTGGGAACCACACCGTAAAGCCCTGAAGGATCGACGACGGGCGGCAGGACGACGTCGAGTATGTCCCATGCCGGCTGCGCCGGCTTCGGTAACGTGGCCACGATGTCCCGAACGATCTCCAGCGCGTGCTGGTCGTTCTCGGCCAGGTGGTCGGTGACCCCGGAAATCCTTGAATGGACGTCCCCGCCGCCCAGTTCCTCGGCGGTGACGATCTCGCCAATCGCGGCTTTGACCAAGGGCGGGCCACCCAGGAAGATGGTGCCCTGGTTACGGACAATGACCGTCTCATCGCTCATGGCCGGCACATAGGCGCCACCGGCCGTGCACGACCCCATCACGGAAGCGATCTGCGGGATCTTGGCCGCAGACATCTTGGCCTGGTTAAAGAAAATCCGGCCAAAGTGCTCCTTGTCCGGGAACACCTCGTCCTGCTTGGGCAGGAAGGCTCCGCCTGAATCCACGAGGTAGATGCACGGGAGCTTGTTCTCCAAGGCGATTTCCTGGGCCCGTAGGTGCTTTTTCACCGTCATGGGATAGTAGGTGCCGCCCTTGACTGTGGCGTCATTGGAGATCACCAGGACATGGCGGCCATGGACCAGGCCAACGCCCGCTATGACCCCGGCACCCGGGCAATCGTCGTTGTACATGCCATTGGCAGCCAAAGGAGCGATCTCCAAGAAGGGGCTGCCGTCATCCAGCAGATAGTCAATGCGTTCCCGCGGCAGAAGTTTCCCCCGGGCGATGTGTCGCTCACGCGACGCGGCCGGACCACCGAGGGCCGCCGTCGCCAGGCGTTCCTTCAGTTCTGCCACCAGGGCCAACTGCGCCTCGTGGTTGGCTTCAAAGGTGCCGCCGGCGGTTCCCATCAGGCTGGCAATTGTCTCCATTGACCCCTGTCCCATTCCCGGCCACAGGCCATTTCGGTTAGTGCCTCGTAACTGAAATTTAGGTTAGTCTTTATTAACTGTGATGTCCAGCACGGCAAATCCCGCAAGTATCGGGTCAGCCCTGGCGCCAAGGAGGAAAAGTGACCGGAGGTCCGGAAGCAAGCAACAACGGCACCCGTGCCGCCGCCACGCAACGGGGGCAGGCCAAGGAACTCCGACGATTGGCGTTGTTGTCCGCTGCCGCGGGACTTTTTGCGGAGAACGGTTTTACCCGCGTGTCGCTTGAGGATCTCGGCGCCGCAGCGGGCGTCAGTGGACCCGCCGTCTACCGGCACTTTCCCGGCAAGCAAGCGGTCCTCGGCGAACTTCTCCTCAGCGTCAGCCGGGACTTGCTGGACGGTGGATTACGGGTGGTGTCAGAGTCGGGCGATTCCCTGACCGCCCTGAAGGGGCTGATCCAGTTCCAGGTTGACTTCGCGCTCAGCAATCCCGACGTCATCCGCGTCCAGGACCGGGACTTCGGAAGTCTCAGTGATGCCGACCAGGCAGAAGTCAGGTCCCTCCAGCGGAGTTACGTTGAAACGTGGGTGGACGTCCTTGCCCGCATCCATACCGACGCCGATGTCCCCGGCCTCCGCGTCCGGGCGCACGCAGCCTTTGGCTTGATCAACTCCACACCCCACTCGGTGCGCCACCACGGCAGGAAAATTGCCGCAAAGTCAGCCAGGCCCATCCTGGAACAGATGGCGTTGGCTGCTCTCACTTCGGCATGACTGTCTTGTTTTTTCGGGTGCCTGCGGACGTCATCCATGGTCAGCTAATAATGTCGTACCCCCCTGACATGATGTTTTTATGGAAGATCAAGGGCAGTTGACAGCACTGAAGGGGGAATTGTCCCCTGCTGTCGCTGCCCTGTCCGCCGTCCGGTCACGGCGCTCCTTGAGCATGCCGGACTTGCTGAAGGCCGGGTTCAAGGATTCGACAGCGCCCGTCACCTGGGTCGGCCACTTCCACGGCGCTGGGCTACTAAAGGGCAAGACCAAGTCCGCCCGGGCTTCATCGCATACCAACCCCGGCCCGGCCGACGTTTCGGCCCAAAATACGGGATCGATCCCTAAACCACAGCGGAATCCCCGGACCAGCCAGGGCTCCAAGCCTGCTCAACCAGTCCAACGTTTCGACACCCAGCGTCCGGACCCCAACGCGGCTGGCGGGCTGGACCTGAAGGCGCTTCTTACCCACAGCGCGGCACTTCTGGACACTGCCCGCCGGTCCGCTCCCGGCGAGGCTTCCCTGTTTGGGTTCGAAGACGCGGCTGACTTTGCCGGCAAGGTCGAGGACGTCTCACGGGTACTGGAGTACCTCCAAGTTGTTGCTGCCCGCGCGGTGGAACGGGCCCGGACCGAAGCACTACGGGCCGGTCCGGGGTCCTCGGCAGCAGCGCCGGAATGGCGGACAGGCTGGACAGCACCGCAGCTTGGAACCGACGCCGCGGCAGCTTCGCTGATTAGGACGGGAACTGCCAGTGCTCCGGCGCCCGATGGTGAAGCACGCTGCACCCCTTCCGTGGGTGGCGAGGCTTCCGTGGCAGGAACAGGATCAGCTAGTTGGGGTTCCGCGGCCAAGGCCAGTGTTTTGGATGACGGGTACCGGAACGCGGCCGAGTTCTTGCGGGCACGGTTGAGGATCGGCATCGGCGAGGCCAAACGCAGGCTCGCCCTCGCCCCCGAGGTCCTCCCCCAGACAGGGATCGCCGGGCAGGAGATCCCGGCCCGCCGCGACATACTGGCACAAGCGGTTGGTTCCGCGCTGGTGCCCT
>NZ_JAVTJB010000015.1:0-128670 GCF_031843805.1 Arthrobacter sp. WCS2018Hpa-7 | reverse complement strand
ATCCAAACACGCAAAACAGGCCCCACAACGAAACCACCCCACGCGTTGCGAGGCCCACTCTGCGTTCCTTCCCCCGAATCCAAACACGCAAAACAGGCCCCACAACGAAACCACCCCACGCGTTGCGAGGCCCACTCTGCGTTCCTTCCCCGGGATCCAAACACGCAAAGCAGGCCCCACAACCGGGGGGTCAGGAGTCGAAGCCCAGCCCCACGGCGTCGAGCGCTTTGAGGATGAGGTTCCGTTTCCCTTGGTTGTGGTCGGCCCTGTCCATGGACCAGCGGGTCAGGTTGATGCCCAAGGAGGCCAGCGGCTCAGGCGGGAAGGGCAAGGGCCGTTTCCGGACCATCTCCACCCGGGTGCGCTCGGTGTCGAGGCCGGCCAGCAGGTCCAGGAGGACGTCGGCCGCGAACGCCGTGGCCCCGACTCCCAGCCCGGTGAAACCAGCCGCGTACGCCACCCGCCCCTTCCGAGCAGTACCGAAGAACGCGCAGAACTGCGTGCTGGAATCGATGGGACCGGCCCACTTGTGCGTGAACTTCAGGCCTTCCAACTGCGGGAACGTGGTGAAGAAGTGGGAGGCGATCCTTTCCCACGTCTCCGGCTGGTATTCGTGCCGCTGGTCCACGCGACGGCCCCAGAAGTAGAGAGCATCGTACCCGCCAAAGAGAATCCTGTGGTCCTTGGTGATGCGGTAATAATGGAACTGGTTGGCGACATCGCCGATTCCCTGGCGCTTGTTCCACCCGATGGACTCCAGCTGTTCTGCCGACAGAGGTTCGGTCATGAGCGCATAGTCGTACACCGGCACGGTCATGAGCTGGTTCCGCTTGAGCAGGGACGGAAACACGTTGGTGCCAAGGACCACGTGCCCGGCTTCCAGGTTTCCCCGTTCCGTGACGACGGTGACGCCGCGCTCATGGTCCTTCAGTTCACGCACACGGGTGCCTTCATGGATCACCACGCCCAACTCCGTTGCCACCCGCGCCAGTTCAAGGCCGAGTTTGTACGGATGGACCATCGCCACGGAGTCCTTGTGCCAACGCCCCGCCAAGTACGTGGAGGAATTCACCTCGGCCCGGATGGCATCCTGGTCCAGGAAGACACTGCCCGGGCTGTCATCCTCCTGGAGCCACGCCACTTGGTGCGGTTCGACGGCTACGTTGAGCTCACCGGTCCGCTCCCAATCGCAGTCCATGCCGTATTTCTCCACGGCTTCCTGCATGCGGTCCAGGTTGTCCATGCCCAGCCGGTCCAAAATCTCCAGGTCGTCCGGCCAGCGGTTCTTGCCGTTCTCATGGCCGTGGGTGAGGCTGGCCTCGCAGAAGCCGCCGTTACGGCCGGACGCTGCCCAGGCCACCTGTTCTGCTTCCACCAGGATCACCGTCCGGCCAGGGTCGCGTTCCTTGGCGCGAAGTGCTGTCCAAAGGCCGGTGTACCCGCCGCCGACAATCACGAGGTCGGCGGCGGCATCGCCGTCGAGCTGCGGGTAATGAGTTGCTGAGTCCTTCAGGTCGTCGATCCAGAAAGGCCGGTGGGCGGCACCTTCCAGCGCGTGGGATACGACGGCGGTCTGCGGGACATTCCGTTCGAAAACGGTGGTCTTCACGGGAGGTTCTCCTGTTTCAATGGATGATCGAAGAGCCGGTCAGGCAATGACCGGCTCGGCGTCCCACAAGGGCCGGGGACGGGAGGCGATGAGGTTCCGCGTGTACTCATCTCCGGGGTCCTCAAGGATTCGCGCGGTGGGCCCCTGCTCCACGATCCGTCCCTGGTGCATCACGATGACTTCGGCGCAGAGCCGCGACACCACGGCCAGGTCATGGGTGACGAACAGGATGGTCAGACCGAGCTGATCCCGCAGTTCCTCCACGAGTTCCAGCACCTGGGCCTGGACGGAGACGTCCAAAGCGCTGGTGGCCTCGTCCAGCACCAAGAGGCGCGGGCGTGCAGCCAGGGCCTTTGCCAAGGCGACACGTTGACGCTGGCCGCCCGAAAGGGCCCGGGGCTTGGCATCGAACCGCTCGGGTCCGATCCCCACCCGTGCCAGGAGATCGCGTGCACTGTCCTTGGATTCCTTGCGTCCTTGCTTTTGGTGCAGCCGGAAAACATCGGCCACAGCGTTGCCAACAGCGATCCGCGGATCCAAGGACAAGTACGGGTCCTGGAAGACAATCTGTACTTCCTTGGCCAGCACTTTCCGCTCGGAGGTCTTCAGGGGCCGGTGTGGCCTGGTGACACCGCGGAGGGTGAGTTCGCCTGCTGTGGCGGTTTCCAGCGCCAGCACCAGCCTGGCGAGCGTGGACTTCCCGGAACCGGATTCACCCACGATGCCCAGGGACCCGCCCTCCGGCAGGCTGAAGCGGGCGTCATCCAAGGCGGTGATGACTTCTCCGCGGGGCAGGTGGTACGTCTTGGATAACCCCGCAACCTCCAGCAAAGGAGGCCCTGTCGGCTCAAGTCCGCGAGCCGCAGCCAAGGCAGCACCACCACCGGCCTCAATGACTGGAGTCGCCTCCACCAACTGCCGTGTGTAGTCCTGCTGGGGCGTCAGGAACACAGTCCGGGTGGGCCCGTGCTCCACCACTTCCCCGCGCCGGAGAACATAGACGCGCTCACACAGGCTGGCGGCGAGGTTGAGGTCGTGGGTGATGAACAGCATGCCCATACCCCGGGACTGCTGTTCTTCGCGCAGGAGCCGCACAATCCCGGCTTGGGTGGTGACATCCAAGGCGGTGGTGGGCTCGTCGCACAGCAACAGATCCGGCGAATTCAGGAGGGCCGCGGCGATCATGACGCGCTGGAGCATGCCACCGGAGAGCTGGTGCGGGTGCTGGTCCATGAGTTCCTTGGCCCGCTGAAGCCCTACTTGCTCCAGTTGCTTCACGGCGCGTTCGGTGGCCTCGGCGCGGGTCAGACCCTCAAACCGAACGAGTGTTTCCGTCAGGAAGTCCCCCACGGTCCGGACCGGGTTGATGCCGGCCCGGGGGTCCTGGAAAATCATCGAGGCATGCTTGCGGCGCAGCTCCATGAGCCGTTGCTTCCCGGCCGTCAGGGTGTCGAGGCCCTTCACGGACACGAGGCCGGAGGACTGTGCGCCGCCGGGAAACAACCCCAGCGCGGCACGGGTAGTCAGCGACTTGCCTGAGCCGGACTCCCCCACCAAGGCGACCGCTTCGCCGTCGTTAACGTGCAGGGAAACGCTGTCCAGCAGCGGCGGCCTGCCCGGAAACCCGAGCGTAAAATCTTCGATCTGCAGCAACTGGCTCATGAAAGTTTTCCTCCGATGCGGTCTGAAAGTTCCTCGCCGATGACGTTGACTGCTACCACCACCAGCACCACCACCAAGGCGGGCCAGAAGGCGGGAAGGAGGTAGCCGCCCAGCAGGGCGCCGCGGGATTCCTCGATCATGGCGCCCCAGTCGCTGGTGGGCGGTTGGACCCCGAGCCCGATGAAGGAGAGCGCCGCGAGGTCTGCCAGCACGTAGCCGAAGTTCAGTGTTGATTGGGCGCCGACAGTGGGAATGAGGTTGGGGAGAACACGTCCCAGCACCACCCAGGGCGTCCGGAATCCGAGCACCCGGTACGCCTGGACATAAGGCCTGCTGCGCTCAGCCACCACCAAGGACTGCGCGAGCCGGGCGACGTACGGAACATACGCGATGGTCATGGCCAGGATGGGTGCGAAGAGCCCTTTGCCGAACAAAGCGATGGCCAGCATGGCCATGAGCAGCGCAGGGAAAGCAAAGAGGAGATCGAAAAGACGGCCCAGGACTTTGCCCAGCCAGCCTTCGGACCAGCCGGCCACCAGGCCCAGCAGCAGACCCAGCACAGTGGACCCGATCACCACGATGGTGGGCCCCAGGAGCGAGGTCCGCCCACCGTGCATGATCCGGCTGAGGAGGTCGCGGCCCAAGGCGTCGGTGCCCAGCAGATGCTGCCCGCTGGGACCGGCCAGGACGTTGTTGAGATCTACGTAGTCCGGATCGTACGGCGCCAGGACCGGGGCGAACAGCGAAAGAAGTACGACGGCGGTGGCAACGGCGAGCGCGCCCCACGCCATGGGTGACAGGAGGCTGCCGTAACGGCGAAGCCCCGCCTGCGGCAGCTGGATGGCTAACGTCATCGGGACTCCGTTCCGGCCGCGATCCGCGGATCAATGAGGGGTTGGACGAGATCCACTACGGTGTTGACCAGGACGAAGGCCGCAACCACCACCATGACGATCGCCTGGACAACACCGAAGTCGAGCCTGTCGATGGACTGCACCAGGAGTTGCCCGATGCCGGAGAGGCCGAAGGTCCGCTCGATGATGGCGCTGGAGACCAGGAGTCCGGCCACCAGCACTCCGCTCACGGTCAGGATGGGTCCCATGGCGTTGCGCAGCACGTGGCGTGCCACCACGGACCCCCGGGTGAGTCCACGGCTGGTTGCCACTTCGACGTGTTCGCGGAGCAGTTGCTCGTTCATGGAGGAACGCGTAACCCTGGCCACCATGGCGATGTAGGTGATGCCCAAGGCGAGCGCCGGGAGGGTGAGATGCCAGATCCGGTCCCAGCCGCCGTCGCCGCTTCCAAAGGAAGGGAACCATCCCAGGCCCACGGAGAAGAGCGCTACCAGGGCAATGGCCGCAACGAACGGCGGGACTGCCCCGGCCGCAGTGAGCGTAATGAGGATGAAGCGGTCGCTGAAACCCTTGTTCAGGCTGGCGACGATCCCGGCGAACAAGCCAAGGACGGTGATGAACACTGCGGCCAAGGCGACGAGTTGCAGGGTGGTGGGCAGCCGTCCGAGCAAGACGTCGGAAACGTCCTGGCGGTAGGTCAGTGAGCGGCCCCAGTCCCCTTGCAGGATGCCGCCGAGCCAGTTCAGGTACTGTTCCCAGGCCGGCTTATCCAAGCCGAACTGCCGGGTGATCTCTTCCAGTGCCTCAGGTTTGGGGCTGCGTCCCCTCAGCAGGAAGCGGGCCGGGTCTCCGGGGACCAGGAAACGGGAGAAGAAGACGGCCACGGAGGCAACGAACAACGTCAGCACCAGGGCCAGCAGCTTCTTCACGATGTAGACCGCCGGGCGGACCGCCCTGCGTTTGTCCCGCTTGGGGCTGGGAGCGCCCGGCGCGTTGGCAGCCTGGACTTGATCTGTAGCGGTCATGTCAGCGACCTCCTATCTGGGCTGCCCACGGGTAGTACATGTAGTTGATGGACGGGTCCGCACCAGTGATGCGTTTGCCGAGCCACATGGAGGTGACGGTTTCGTAGAGCGGCCCCCAGACCACGTCTTCGCTGGCCAGCTTTGCGGCCTGGCCGGTGAGTTTGCCGCGGGCTTCCGGGTCCTGAACGCTGTACGCGGAGTTCACCAGGTCATCGAATTCCGCGTTGCTCCAGCCGCCGTAGTTGCTGAAGTCGCCGGTCCGCAGCACGCTGTACATTTCCAGGGGTTCGGTGCTGGAGAGGTACCAGGACGTCACCAGCAGGTCCACGTTCTTGCGGGCCTCCGGGTCAGAGAACAGGGTGGTGTATTTGTCGTTGGACATGGTCTGGATTTCAGGTTCCAAGCCGATCTCCTTGGCCGCGGACGCGATGGCCCGTGCCGTGATGTCGAACGCGGCATTCAGGGAGGCGGTGGCAAAGACGAACTTGCTGCCTTCCGCCCCGGCTTCCTTCACCAGCTTCTTTGCCTCTTCCAGGTCATAGGGCGTGGAGAGGAGGCCATCAAAAGCCTCATCAGCTGTGCCGGCCGGGACGTCCTTCCACACACTCCTGGTGGTCAGTGCGTCCGTGCTCTTCGCGTACCCCTGCTCCGCGGCCTTGATCAGCGCTTCACGGTTGATGGCCATCATGAGTGCCTTGCGGACCCGGACATCCTGGAAGGTCCCGGCCAGGTTGGTGAAGACCATGCTCTGCACGGAGGTGTCATTGCCGAAGTACAGGGACCCGGCGTCCTTGTTGGCTTTGAGGATGTCGATCGCGTTGGACGGAATCGCGAAGCCGCCGTCGATTTCGCCGGTCTGGAAGGCGTTGATACGTGATGTGGCGTCCGGGAGCATGGTGAACGTGACCTGCTTCGACTTGGCTTTCAGGTTCGGATCCCAGTAGTCGTCGAAGCGTTTGAGGGTGATGCTCTCCCCCGCTTCCCACTGGTCGAACTGGAATGGCCCCGTGCAGTTCACGCCCGCTTTGGAGTTGCCGTAGTCCTTGCCTGCTTCCTCGAGGGTTGCTGCGGACTCCACTACGCCCGGGGCGCCAACCAACGAATTGTTGAACACGTAGTCCGGACGCGTGGTGGTGACCGTGACTTCGTAGTCACCGGTCTTCTCGATGGATTCCACGTTTTGGTAGGACGACGCCCAGAACGAACCCACTTCCGGATCGATGTGGCGGCTCAGGGACGCAACGACGTCGTCCGCCGTCATCTCGCTGCCATCGTGGAACTTCACGCCCTGACGGATGGTATAGATCCACGTGAGGGGATCCGGATTCTCCACTCCCGTGGCCAGGCCGGGCGAGGTGGAGAGGTCCGCATTCCAGCGGAAGAGCGATTCGCACACGTTGGCCAGGACAGTGTTGTCCGGGTAATCGAACGCGTAGGCGTAGTCCAGGGAGAACGGCTCCGCGTACATGGCCCAGGTGAAGTTGTCGATCTCCTGGGTGGGCTTGTCTGTGGAGTCGGACAGGGTGTACTTGGCACCGCCCGCGGCGTCGGTCACACTGGCGGGCCGCGTGCCGCAGCCGCCCAGGACCAAGCCGAGCACGACGCCGGCCACCGTCACCGCGGTGATGCGCGACGGCGTCGTCCGCTGTTTGCGGCGCACGGCACCCTGCGCAGGCAGGGGTGCTGTCGGCCGTCTCACTGCGTTACCGTCGTCTGGTGACTGCGGGTTGTTTCCGTGAGTGGGCTTTGAGCGGCCGCCCGGTCATAGACGCACTCGCCCCCAATCCACGTCTGCGTCACCACTGCGCCGTGCAGTTCCTCCACGGGAAGCTCGAAGAGATTGACGTCCAGAATGGCGAGGTCGGCGAGTTTCCCCGGTTCCACCGTTCCCGTTGCGGCGTCCAGGTGGTTGATCCATGCCGTGCCGTGGGTGTAGGCGTCCACGATCTGGTGGAGACTGAGCTTTTGTGATTCCGGGCCGAGCGGGGGCAAGTCCTCGCCGGGAGCTGTGCGGTTCACCGCTACATGGATGGCTGCGATGGGGTCGGCCGTGGAGACCGGCCAGTCGCTGCCTGCCACCACTGTGGCGCCGGCGCGGGCCAGTTCCCCGAACGGGTAGTGCCTGTCTTCCGCACCCGGTTCCAGGAACGGGAGTGTCAGGGTGTCCATCTGTTCCTCGTGGCAGGCCCACAGAGCCTGTACGTTGGCGGCCGCATTAAGCTCCGCGAAGCGGGGAATGTCCTCGCCGCGGACCACCTGCAGGTGAGCGAGGTGGTGCCGGTGATCGTTGGCGCCGTTGCTGATCCGGGCTGCTTCCAGCGCGTCCAGGGCATCCGTGACAGCACGGTCGCCGAGGGCGTGGAAGTGAACCTGCATGCCCTCGGCATCGATCGCGGTGACGAACTCCTTCAACTGCTCCGGCTCGAAGAACTCGATCCCGCGGTTGTCCGTGTGGTGGCCGTGGTGGTCCAGGTAAACATGGTGCATGGCGGCCGTGTAGTTTTCGGCCACGCCATCCACCATGACTTTGACCGTGTTGGCATTGAGCTGCAGGGGGTCGAATGCTTCGCGTACGCTATTCCGGCGTTCCACGATTGCGTCCAGCTGGGACATGCCTGCGGTCCTGTCCCACCATTGGCATGCCGTGACCCGGACTTTGAGATCCCCGGCCTTCGCGGCGTCCTGGTAGACCTCAAGGTGATCGGCATGTTCGCCTTCCGGGATGGGAACCCAGGCGTCCTGCCAGGCTGTGATGCCTTGGGCGAGCAGCAACTGCTGGGATGCGAGCAGCCCTTGGTACGCCAACTCATAGGGCACGGCCGGCTTTACCTCGTTGAAGAGGTCCATGGCACCTTCGTGCACGGTGCCTGCCGGCGTTCCGTCCTGTTCGCGTTCCAACCGGCCACCGTCCGGATCAGGGGTGTCCTTGGTGATCCCGGCGGCTGTGAACGCCGCAGTGTTGGCCCAGGCGCCATGGTGGTCCCTGTTGACGAGGTACACGGGCCGGTCCGGGACCACAGCATCAAGCAAGTCCCGCACGGGTGTGCCACCGGGGAAGAAATCCATGGACCAGCCTGCGCCCAGGATCCACGGTTGGTCCGGGTTGTCCGCGGCGTAGCGGGCAACTTTTGCCACGGCCTCTTCTGCGCTGGCCACCTCCGTCAGGTCGCACTGGAGCAGCTCTATCCCAGCGAAGATGGGGTGGATGTGGGCGTCCTGGAACCCGGGAAGCACCAGTTGCCCTTCCAGGTTCACGCGACGGGTGTTCGGCGTCGCAGTTTCCTCCAGGTCCTCGGGACTGCCGACGGCGATGATCCGGCCGCCCCCTATTGCTACATCTGCCCGAATGGGTCCGGCGCCCTTGCCGGTGTACACCCATCCGTTCTCCAACAAAATCTCTGCGTGCACGATCGAGTCCTTTCGAGGGAAATTCAACTCTGGGAGACAGACTATGAGCCGGATCACATTAAAGTCAACAGTGTTGACATCAACGCTGACAAAGACTTTGACTTATCCTCGAAAGGAGGTGCCCATGGATCATGTAGGTTGATATTCAACCGGGGATCGCATGGAAGGCGGACAACAGATGGTGCAGCCAGCACAGTCGACGGACCGCCGCACGCGCTTGGACCCAGCCACCATCATTGACGCCGTCCTCCGGATTTCACACCAGGAACCCGGCGAACGGTTGACCGTCCGCCGGCTGGGACAGGAACTCGAAGTGGATGCCACCGCCGTCTACCGGCATTTCCGGAACAGGGACGCAATCGTCAGGGCAGCACTGGACAAGCTGTTCATGACATCGGTGGAGCGTACGCTGGCCGCGGCGCGCGATCAGGACTGGCGCACCCGGCTTGAAGCGTACCTGGACGAACTCCTCAGGGTTTTCATGCAGCACCCCTCCTTGGGCAGCGAGTCATTCGCCACGGACACCTACGGCCCCGGCGAGCTAAAGGCAATCGAGTTCGTCCTGCAATGCCTCACCGACGCCGGGCTCGACGAGGACCGCGTGGTGCACTACTACGCAGCCTTGGAAAGCTACACCCTTGCACTCGGCGCCGGCATTGCCGTAGAAATCCAGCGACTCCCGGACTCCGAGGGCCACGATCCCTGGCTCAACCCCAGGGTCTTCACCCGCATCACCGGGCACCCCCTCCTGGAAAAACACCACGCCGCACTGCAAAACCTCGACTCATTGAAGGCATTCCAAGCCGGTCTCGCGGCCATCCTGGACAGCGCCGAACGCGAAAGCACGCAGGCCTGACACCTGCCTGCCCGGCAACGCAACGCAACGCACCTCCCCCGCACGACGCCATTATCCGGCGTCGTCCCTTCATCACTGCCCGGACACCGACGCCCGGCAGGGAAAGCACGGCACCCACATGCATCAGTTCATCAACGGACACCTTCTGTCCGGCACCTCGGGCAACACCTTGGACGTCATCAACCCCGCGACCTCCGAGGTGGTGGAAACCGTGAGCCTCGCTTCGGTGGCTGACCTCGAAGCCGCGGTGGCAGCTGCCCGCTCAGCCTTCCCCGCATGGTCACGGACCACCGCGGGAGAACGAGCCGGGATCCTGCAGAAGTTCGCCCGGATCATGGAGGAACGGGCCGCGGAGTTCTCCCGGGTGGAGAGTTCACAGACAGGCAAGCCGCTGCGGCTGACCCGCGAATTCGACGTCCCCGGCACCATCGACAACATCGATTTCTTCGCCGGAGCCGCCCGCCACCTCGAAGGCAAAGCCACAGCTGAGTACTCACCCCAGCACACCTCCTCCATCCGCCGCGAGGCGATTGGCGTGGTGGGGTCCATCGCACCGTGGAACTACCCGCTGCAGATGGCTGCATGGAAGATTCTGCCCGCGATCGCCGCTGGCAACACCATCGTCCTCAAGCCCGCTGAAATCACGCCGCTGACATCGCTCATGTTCGCGCAGGCGCTCACGGATGCCGGGCTGCCCGACGGCGTGGTGAACGTGGTGGTGGGCGACGGCGCCACTGTTGGGGCAGCGCTCATGCGGCACCCCGATGTGGACATGGTGTCTTTCACGGGCTCCACTGCGGTGGGCCGCACGGTCCTGGAAGCTGCTGCCGTCAACGCCAAGCGCGTGCACCTTGAGCTGGGCGGAAAAGCACCCTTTGTGGTGTTCGACGACGCCACGCTGGACGCCGCAGTGCATGGCGCCGTTGCAGGTTCGCTCATCAATACCGGACAGGACTGCACCGCCGCCACCCGCGCCATTGTGCACCGGAGCGTGTACGAAGAATTCGTGGCGAAGGTCGCCGAGCGGTTCGACGGGATCGTCCTTGGCGCGCCTGGGGATACCGACGCGGACCTTGGCCCCCTGGTCTCCTTCAAGCAGCGCGACCATGTGGCGGGAATGGTGGATCGAGCCCGGGGCTACAGCAAAGTAGTGGCCGGGGGTCATGCCCCTACCGGCGGCGGCCTCGAAAAAGGCGCCTTCTACCGGCCCACCCTGGTGGTGGACGCCGCCCCCGATTCAGAGATCGTCAAGGACGAGGTCTTCGGCCCCGTCCTGGTGGTTCTTCCCTTCGACACCGATGACGAAGCGATCCAGCTCGCCAACGACACCGTCTACGGATTGGCAGCGTCAGCCTGGACCAACAACCTCCAACGCGCCATGCGCGCCACCCGCGAGATCAAGGCGGGCTGCGTCTGGGTCAACGACCACATCCCGATCATCTCCGAGATGCCCCACGGCGGTTTCAAGCAGTCCGGATTCGGCAAGGACATGTCCGCGTACTCCTTTGAGGAATACACCCAGGTGAAGCACGTGATGGTGGAGCTGGACGGCGTCATCGAGAAGGACTGGCACCGGACCATCTTCACCCTGCGCTGATTCCCTCCGTTGCGGGGCCCGCTCTGCGCGCTTCCGCGGAAATTAGAGCCGCAGAGCGGGCCCCGCAACGGTCGGTTTGGGACGGATTTTGCGTCCCGCCCCGAGCACTGCCGTGGCCACACCGAGGAGCAGGATCAGACCGCCCACGATTTCGGTGAGCGTGGGAATCTCGTTCAGGACCAACCACGCCGCCGTCATCCCCACCACAGGGACCAAAAGCGTGAAGGGCACGACGTCGGAACTCGGGTACAGCGACAACAACCGGTTCCAGATGCCATAACCAATCAGGGACGCAAACACCGCCGTGTAGATCGCGCTGAGGATGGTGGCCGACTGCAGGTCCGTGAGCGTTGCCCACACCGTGCCCGGCCCGTCCACTACCAACGACAACCCCGCCAAGGGAACAGGAACCACTGCACCGGACCACACCACCAGGCCCAAACCGGAAGCGGCTTTGGAGTGCCGGGCCGCCACGTTGCCAACAGCCCAGGACAACGCCGCAGCCAACACGATCATGAGCGGAAGGACGGGGGCCACAGCGCTGCGCCCCAGTGCCACCACGCCCAGGCCCGCAATGCCGAGCACGACGCCGGCCATCTGGCGACGACTGGGCTTCTCCCCCAGCACCTTCGATGCCAGCAGGATGGTGAACAGGACCTGCGCCTGGAGGACCAGTGAGGCCAAACCCGCCGGCATCCCGAGTGCCATGCCCAGGTACAACAGGCCGAATTGACCGGCACTCATGAAGAGTCCGACGCCGACTATCGCCTTCCAGCCCACGTCCGGCTTACGGATGAACAGGATGAACGGAAACACGACGAGCAGGAAGCGCATCGCAACGAAAAGCAGCGGAGGAACTTCCCTGCCGTTCGCGTGCAGGCCAAGGTCAATGGCTACGAAGTTGATGCCCCACAAGACGGCGACCAAAACGGCGAGGGCGGAGTGGCGAAGGTTCACAAGTACACTCTGACTCTCTTCAGTGTGAAGCACCAGCGTTGAATTCTGCATGGAAACGCGTAGATTTGCTTCATGATCGACATCTCAGCTTTGCGGGCGCTTGTTGCCGTGGAACAGCACGGCTCGTTGGTGGCGGCCTCCGATGTGATGGGCTTCAGCCCCTCCGCGGTCTCACAGCAGATCAAAAAACTGGAGAAGCAGACCGGTGTTGCCGTCCTGGAGCGCAATGGCCGCGGCGTGCTCCTCACTGAGCGAGGTCTGGCATTGGCCGGCTATGGCCGACGGATCATGGGTGAACTGGAGGAACTTCAGGCAACGCTGCTCGCTGATCCCGCCAAACCGTCCGGCCTGCTGAGATTGGTGGCGTTCTCAACCGCGTGCCGGGGGCTGGTGGGGCCAATGCTCAAGCGCATGGCGGCCGCCCACTCCGCCGTGGAGATCACAGTGCTGGCAGAGGACCCCCGCGAAGCGGTTCAGAGGGTGGCATCCGGCGAGGCGGAACTGGCAGTGGTCCACAATTGGAACTCCGTGCCACTGGTGATCCCGGAGAACCTGGTGCACGAGGACCTCTGCATCGACCAGGCCGACGTCCTGGTCAACAGCACCCACCCTCTCGCGTCCCGCAACGCCGTCGAGCGTGAAGACTTGCTCAACGAGACCTGGATCAGCACCCCGGCGGGGGCAATCTGCAACGAGGCTCTGTTGCAGATCTTCGCAGGACTGGGGCGGGTTCCCGACATCCGCATCTATGACCCCGACTTTTCCACGCACATCGCCATGGTTGAGCAAGGGGTAGCCGTGGCGCTGGTGCCGCGCCTGGGGAGGCCGCTGCTTCCACCGGGAGTCATGGCCATTCCCGTGATGAACCCCGTCCAGCAACGTTCAGTTGGCGTGGTTTACCGGAAAACGATGACCGCCAGCCCCACCATCCGCCACACCGTACGCATACTGCGGGACGTGGCCGCTGAGGACCTGCCTTTGCCGCGGGGTTGATCAACGTCACACAGGGGAACATTCGACGCCCAGCCAGCTGTTAGCTTAGGCTAACCTTACCTAGCTGTCCGCGCCGCCCGGAGCGCGATCGTCGAAACTTCTGAAGGGGCCCAACTGTGGAAGCAATCCTCTTTCCCACGGACATGAACCACCATCACACGTATGGCCTGGTGAGTTACATCATGATCGACGACGGACTGTATCCGAGCGCCCACAACCGGCGCGATCCCTACGCACTGCCGGCTTTCGATATCCGCGGGCAATGGGTGTACCCCAGCCGCTACAACGAATACATGGCACCGCAGTTGCCGGTCTACATGTTCGACGGCGAGTACCTGATCGCAACGGGGCACGGAGATGAAGCAGCGGGCCTGCCCGTTTTCGAGATTCGTTGCATGTGCATGCCGCAGTTGGCCCACGGAGATTCCAGCAACTCGCAGTAGCAGGTTATGTGCGGGGCACCGTGAAGTGCGTCAGCCGCGCATCCTGCCCATCCAGCTCAGCCCAGGTTTTCTCCGTCTCCAATACCGTCAACGCACTCGTTGGGTATCGGGTGGCGGCATCCATGTAGGCGTCGTGGTCCGAATCGCGCGAAGCCAAGTGCATGGCGAGGTCCTGGACCCCGGGCATGTGCGAGATGACCATCAGGGTGGTCACGGTGTCGGGGACATGATTGATGACCGTTAGCATGCGGTTCGCGGAGGCGGCGTACAGGCCCTCTTCAAGCTTCGGCGTCGGCGCTTTGTCACCCAGCTCATCGCACACCCAGGTGCACGTCTGGCGGGTCCTCAGTGCGGACGAACACAGGATGAAGTCCGGCACCACGCCCTGCTTGAGCAACCACTTGCCCGCGAGCGGAGCCTCACGGTGCCCACGCTCTTCGAGGGGACGCTCGTGATCAGGCACACCCATGGGCCAATCAGCCTTGGCATGCCGCATGATCACGAGGCGCTTGATGTGGTGGTCGCTCATGAACCAACCCTATCCGCCCCGGACACGCGGCGGCAGCGGGCGTGCCAAGGGGCTTCACCAGCCAATGCAGGTGGTAGCCCGCACACACCCCTCGCGCACGGACCCTTCAGCCGCGGAGGCCAATCCTCTTCAGGGCAAGCAAAAGCCGAAAGACGGCATATCCCGACAGCGCCGTTGTTGCGTGAGGAACGAGCGCAGGCGCAGAGGGATGATGCCGCCTTTCGGCTGCAGTACTGCTTAGATCGAGTATTCCGGAGCGGCCCACACAATAACTTCGGGGTGCTCGTAGAAGCGGTAGCCCTGGCCGCGGACCGTGCGGACGGTGTTGGCGAGGCGGCCGAGCTTGGAGCGGAGGCGGCGGATGTGGACGTCGATGGTGCGCTCGTTGGGCACCTCTTCGGCGTTGCGCCACAGACCCTCAAGGAGTTCGTCGCGACCCACGGTGCGGGTACCGTTCTCGACGAGGTAGTTGAGGAGCTCGAATTCCTTGAACGTCAGGTTCAGGGATTCGCCATCGAGGTGCACTTCGCGGCGGGCGAGATCGATCAGCACGCCGGAGGGGCGGGATTCCTGCTGGGGCGTCGGACGGGCAGCTTCGGTGCGCTGGCGTGCGGCGACGGTGGGGTCACCGAAGGTAGAACGCACGACGTCGAGTGCGGACCCGGGCGCGCCGGCTGGGGCGACTGCCACGGCAGCATAGCTCTCAGCGCCGGTCACGAGGGACTGCGCATAGGCGCGGATTTCCTGGGCAAGTTTGGCAATGGAGGTGCCGGCTGCCGCTGCGGTTTCTTCGTCAATGCCCATGTAGAGCACAAAGCCACGGGCCACGTTGTCGTTGGCAACGGGGCGGAGCCTGTCGGACTGGGCAATCACCGGAGTGGGCGCAGTCATGGGTGCCGGCTCGGCGGTAGGTACAGCGCGCAACTGGCCATAGGAGTTGGGGTTGTAACCCTGTGGAACATAACCGGGAGCCTGCTGGCCCGTGCCTTGCTGGGCGGGGGCGTAGCCGGGGCGGTTGCCGAAGCCGGGCCGGAGCCCTGCGTTCGACGCGGCCTTGTTGGCGTTACGGACGGAGATGTGGACGTATCCAGATGCAACTGACATGGAGTGCTTACCTCAAAAGTGAATAGCCGTCATCGCGGCTTCGAATGCTGGTTGTCCCCGCAATGAGTTTGGGGATGGGCGCCCAACGCTGGGCTAGGGGGCGAATGCCTGAAACTTCTTGGGGTGGAAAGTTAGGCTTGCATTCGACAACAGCGGTCATCATGGCCAGCGGGTGTGCTGGACCAGGTTGCTGCGGCTGCAGGTGCTGTTGAGTTCTTGTTCACATTGGAAGTGTGCAACGTAACAATGGCAACACGCAAGTAACAAAGCGCCGAACCGTCCACATTTTGAGACGGAGAGGTCTATTGTGCCGTAAATCACAATTCAGCCGTGGTGATAAATGAACGCCATTTCATTCGACTGAGACAAGAAATATTCGCCATCCACTGAATTTTCTTCGGCCAATCGGGCATGATGTGCATCGGCATTCCCGGGAAGTACCCAGCTGCGGAATCTCACGATCTGAAACACTTGTTGTCCAATCGCCGGGGGCCCGTTCGGGAATTTTCCGCCGAAATTCTGCTACAAGCCGTAGAAACGGGATTCCTCGAGGCTCACGGCTTCCGGACTCCCACCTCGCTAGTGTTGACTTCACAGCATCCTCACAGGACAGGCAAAGCGGTCGCTAACCCGCAGAACAGAGAGTTGTCCCATGGCCTCCTCGCATTCCATGACCAACAATCTCCCCCAACTGTCCCACCCGGACGGCTCACCTATCCGCGCCTTGGTGGTGGATGACGAACCCAGCCTGGCCGAACTCATGAGCATGGGCCTGCGAATGGCCGGCTGGTCGGTAGCAGTTGCCGGCGACGGCCCCGAGGCCGTGAAGCTCGCCAAGGATTTCCGGCCCGACGTCCTTGTTCTGGATGTCATGCTGCCCGGATTCGACGGCGTGGAGGTCCTCAACCGCATCCGAGCGTTCGCCCCCGAAGTTCCCGCGCTTTTCCTCACCGCCAAGGACGCTGTGCAGGACCGCATCGTTGGCCTGGCCGCCGGCGGCGACGACTACGTCACCAAACCCTTCAGCATGGAGGAAGTCCTCCTGCGCCTCCACCGCCTGGTCCAGCGTTCCGGCGTGGCCGCCATGGACACTGCCGAGCTGGTGGTGGGCGACCTCACCCTGAATGTTGACACCCGCGAAGTCACCCGTGCCGGGGAGGACATTCCCCTCACCGCCACCCAGTTCGAACTTCTGCGGTACCTCATGGAAAACCCCAAACGCGTGGTCAGCAAAGCCCAGATCCTGGACCGGGTGTGGGACTACGACTTCGGCGGACAGGCCAACATCGTAGAGCTCTACATCTCATACCTGCGCAAGAAGATCGAGGCCAACCATCCGCCGATGATCCACACCATCCGTGGCGCCGGCTACGTCATCAAACCCGCGGACTAGGCGTTGAGCACACTTTCAGGAGTGGCCAGGACGTCCGGTCGCAGCTGGCTCAACCCCTCCACCTGGCACTTGCGCACGCGGCTGGTCCTGGTGGCCATGGCCCTGCTGGTCGCCATCTGCGGGGCAGTGGGCGTGGTGAGCTACGCCTCCATGGACATGGTGTTCAACAGGCAGCTCGACAGGCAGCTGGAGCAGGCGTCCAGCCGCGCGAATGACTTCGGCAGGCCGCCGTCGAACTTTCCTGGATCCGGAAGGCCTGACCCGCTGGAGGCTCGCGGGCAGGCCGCTGGGACACTGAACGCCCGGATCGACGGCTCAACTGTGAGCAGCTCGGGCCTGATCGATGCCAGGGGCAATCGTGTGTCGCTCTCTACGGACGACGAGCAAGTGCTGTTGGCCCTCCCCAAGAACAGTGATCCGGCGGACCGATCCCTCTCCAACGGGGACTACCGGCTGGTGGCTGTCGAGACCGCCTATGGCGATGTGATCGTCACGGGCCTGCCGCTCGCGGACAAGCAAAGCGCCGAGGCCTCACTGGTGTGGACCATGGTGCTGGTTTCCCTGGGCGGTCTGGTCATCATCGGCCTCGCGGGAACAGTGATCATCCGGCGGACCATGCGGCCGTTGGAGCAGCTCTCCGAGGTAGCCACCAAAGTTTCGCGCCTTCCCCTCGACGCCGGTGAGGTGGCACTTGCTGTGCGCGTACCGCCGTCGGCCGCCCATCCCGGAACGGAAGTCGGCAGCGTTGGCCATGCCCTCAACCAGATGCTGAACAACGTCTCCAATGCCCTGGAAGCGCGCCAGGAAAGCGAGACCAAAGTGCGCCAGTTCGTCGCGGACGCGTCGCACGAACTCCGAACGCCGCTGACGGCCATCCGCGGTTACACCGAGCTGCTGAGGATGACCGAGAACTTCACCGATGACGGCCGAAAGTCGCTGTCACGCGTCCAGAGCCAGTCCGAACGGATGACCACCCTGGTGGAGGATCTGCTGCTCCTTGCCAGGCTGGATGAAGGCCAGCCGGTCAAGGTCACGGACGTGGACCTCACCCAGTTGGTGATCGAAACTGTCAGCGATGAGAAAGTCATGGCACCGGACCACATCTGGCAACTTCAACTGCCTGATGAGCCCGTCACGGTCCGGGGTGACGCTACGCAGCTGCACCAGGTCCTTGCCAATCTTCTCTCCAATGCCCGTAAACATACCGACTCCGGCACCACGGTGGTCACCGGCGTCATGCTCTCTGCCGATGGCAGCGCTGTGGTGACCGTGACGGACAACGGGCCCGGCATTCCAGAGGATTTCCAGGGCCGGATCTTCTCCCGCTTTGCCCGCGCCGATGCCGCGCGATCGGGGTCTGAGGGCACCTCCGGACTGGGCCTGTCGATCGTTGAATCCATCGTGGAAGCGCACGGCGGCACCGTGGAAGTGACCTCACGGCCGGGGCGCACGGAATTCGCCCTTCGACTCCCCGCTGTCGCCAACGAACAGATGTAACGAAGTCAGCAAGGCGACTCACCGGCGTCGTGATCTCTGTTACCTAAATGTGACTTCTGCGAATTCCTCCTGTACCGTCGAAAGGGTGGGTCGCCCCAACTGACCCGCATCCGGGATGCGCCGAGCTCTGCCACTTCCCGGAGTCCGTTCTTACTCCGAGGCAGAGACGGGGGACCCAGAGTCTCCGGGCCCAGGCATTTATGCCGGACCCTTGGGGTGAAGCCGCAGCGTGATGCGCGGCCGGATGACCTCATCCGAACCCGACAGCTAACTCCGCAGGCGCTGAGAGGTAATCACACATGTCTGAATTCAATGATCAGACGCGCCCTTCCGCGCGTCACCGCGATGAGCACAACGCACCGTTGACCAAGTCGCAGGCTGTCCTCAAGAACGCTGCCCGCCAGGGTAAGTCCGGCCACCGCATGTCGGTTGTTGCCGGTGTTGTAGCCGCTGCGCTGGGCGTTGCATCGCTCGGTACTGCTGCCAACGCCGCCCTGACCCTCCCCGAGGTAAGCCGCGTTGCAGAGACCCAGGCGAATGCCCAGGTCAGCAACAACAAGACAGCTGAAATCTCCGCTTCCTTGGATGCAGCCGCCGCAAAGGGCGCCGCTGACAGGGCTGCCGTGGACAAGGCCGCTGCCGAAAAGGCTGCAGCCGAGAAGGCCGCAGCGGACCAAGCCGCTGCTGAAAAAGCAGCCGCCGAGAAGGCCGCAGCCGACCAAGCCGCTGCTGAGAAGGCCGCCGCTGACGCTGCAGCCAAGCAAGCCGCCGACGCCGCTGCTGCCGCCGCCGCTGCCGAGGCCGCAGCTGCGGCCGCCGCCCCGAAGGCCGTGGACGACCCCGCCGCCGCCAAGGCCTACGCTGCCAGCATCCTTGGCAACTACGGCTGGAGCGCCAGCGAAATGACTGCGCTGAACACCCTGTGGGAGAAGGAATCCAACTGGAAGACCACCGCCACCAACGCTTCCAGCGGTGCTTACGGCATTGTCCAGTCGCTGCCGGCTACCAAAATGGCAACCGCGGGTGCTGACTGGCAGACCAACTACCAGACCCAGATCAAGTGGGGCCTGAACTACATCAAGGAACGCTACGGATCCCCGTCGGCCGCCCTGGGCTTCCACCTGGCAAACAACTGGTACTAAGCCAGACTGCTTGATCACCGCGCCGGTTCCCGCCGTTCGCACCAGTACCCACTGGAGCGGATGGCGGGAAACGGCGCGGTTTTCGCGTTTCACAGGTGCCGTCCATGGTTCACAGTGGGGTCACAGCTTCCACCTAAAGCCCTCTTAATCGGCGGGCCCATTCTGGAAACATGACGCTCACAGACCCATCTACCAGCGCTCCACCACGACGGTTCCCCTCGGCGCGCTTCGGTGGCGCGGCGTTAAGCACCACACAGCAGGGCCTTGCCCAAGCTGGGCCACAAACCCGATGCTCCCCCATTGACACCCGCGCTGCCGTCCCGGTCCTGGACGTCACCCTTCCCGTGTTCAATGAGGAAGACCGCCTGGAACAGAACCTGCGCAGGCTGCACGGACACCTTACAGACTCATTTCCGCATTCCTTCCGGATCACGGTGGCGGACAACTGCAGCACAGACAAAACCCTGAGGATCGCCGAGCGCTTGGCCCGCGAACTGCCTGAACTGACAGTGGTTCGATTCCAGCAAAGGGGTCGCGGGAACGCACTCCGCCATGTCTGGCAGTTCTCGCCATCACCTGTGCTCGCCTATATGGAAGCAGACCTTTCCACGGACTTGTCGGCCCTTGCTCCCCTTCTGGCACCGTTGCTCTCGGGCCATTCGGATCTCGCCGTCGGCACGCGGCTGGCACGGAGTTCGCAGGCGACCCGCAGTCCCCAGCGCGGATTCATCTCCCGCAGCTACAACTTCCTGCTGCACGTGGTTCTTGGGGCACGCTTTTCCGACGCCCAGTGCGGGTTCAAGGCCGTCCGCGCCGACGTCGCGCACCGCATCCTTCCACACACGACGGACGACGGCTGGTTCTTCGACACCGAACTCCTGGTGATCGCCGAACGCTGTGGTTTGCGCGTTCACGAAGTCCCCGTTGACTGGACCGACGATCCCACCTCAAGTGTCGACGTCGTACGCACCGCGCTTGCCGACCTGCGCGGCGTAGCGCGCCTGGGACGCGAACTGGGCAGGGGGCGGGTTCCTTTCACGGAGCTCCGCCGGGACATCGGCCGCATGCCTCCACCCACGGCGGCGTCCGCGGTGACAGGGCTGGTGGGACGTTTAGTTGGCTGGGCCGCGGCATCCGCTGCCGTGGTGTTCGTCGTCCTCCACGCGGCCCACGTGGTGGGCTAGGACTCCGGTTCAGCCTGCACCGCGCCGCGAACCGCGGCGATGGACGCAGCAACATCCCCTGCGTCCGTGGTCCAGTTACTCACCGAAATCCTGAGGATTTCGCGGCCACGCCACGAGGACCCGGACATCCACACCGCGCCCTCGGCCATCAACCGTTGCGTCACCCTGTGCGTCCGGTCATCACTGCCAAAGCTCACCGAGACCTGCGTGAACACGACGTCGTTGAGCACCTCGACTCCCGGGATCGCGGCGAGTCCTTCGGCCAAGGCACGGGCATTTGCAGCGAGCCGCTCCACCATGGAGATCACCCCGTTGCGGCCCAGTTGCCTCAGGGCTGCCCACACAGGGATGCCCCGGGCACGGCGGGACATTTCCGGGACCTTTTCGAAAGGATCCCCCGGTCCGGCATCCGTGGCAATGAGGTAACTCGTGTGGACACTGAAAGCACGCCTCAAAGCTTCCGGGCGGGCGACGATTGCCAAACCACAGTCATAGGGGACGTTCAAGGTCTTATGGGCGTCCGTGGCCCAGGAATCTGCTTCTTCCACTCCGGCCAGGCGGGCCCGCAGCGTCGGGCTGACGGCCGCCCACAAACCGAAGGCACCATCCACGTGCACCCAGGCTTCACGATCATGGGCCACCGCAATGGCTTCCTCCATGGGATCAAAGGCGCCGGAATGCAGATTACCCGCCTGCAGGCAGACCAGCGACGGTCCGGGTTGCTGGTCCATGGCCTCGGCAAGCGCGTCGGGGAGAATGCGTCCTTCCTCGTCGGCGTCTACGGGGACGCACGCCCCCAAGCCGAGATACCGCAACGCCAGATCCACTGCAGCGTGGCGCTCCCTGCCTGCAAAGGTAGTGATGCGAGGGGCGCCGGTCAGCCCCAGGGCCTCCAAGTCCCAGCCCGCCTCGTCCATCAGATACTGCCGCCCTGCCGCCAGCCCCACGAAATTAGCGGTGGTGGCGCCTGTGGTGAATCCGACGTCGGCACTTGCCGGAAGGTGGAGAAGGTCCAGCAGCCACGCGGCGGCAGACTCCTCGATGGCGGCCGCCGCCGGTGTGGCGAATCGAAGCCCCGCGTTTTGGTCCCACGCCGAAACAAGCCAATCTGCGGCCATGGCTGCGGGCAGGGTTCCGCCCATGACCCACCCAAAGAACCGTCCGGACTGGATTGCCATCAAGCCCGGCTCAGCCAGCGCTGCCAACTCATCAACTACCTCGGCTGAATCGGTGGCCCCGTCAGGCAGGCGCGGCAGGATGCTCTTGGCTACCTGATCGGCATCGGAGGACGGACGGACTGAACGTGTTGGGACCGACGCAAGCCAGTCACCGGCGTGGGCCATGGCCCGCTCCAGTGCAGCACCGTACGCCTCCGGCATCGCAGACATGGGCACAGCCTACGCCCGGTTTATCGCGTGGAACAGTCTTTAACCCGGCGGCACTAGAGGGTCAGCGTGAGGAGGTGCCCGCCGTCGTCGTCCTTCACAGCGGTGACCGTCACGGCCGAGTAGTCCGGAATCCGCCACATGCCCGGCTCCAGCTCCGCATTGTGCCTGGCAGCGGCCTTGCCCACCACAACAGTCCGCATCCCCGCGGCGCGCGCAGCAGCGATCCCGGCAGGCGCATCTTCGAAAACCACGACGTCGGCCGGGTCGGCTCCCAGGAGCGCCGCCGCCTTGAGATAGCCCTCCGGATGCGGCTTGCCGCGGGTGACGGACTCCGCGGTGACAGCGGTGGACGGCATGGTGAGCCCGGCCGCCTGCATGCGGATATCGGCAAGGATGCGGTCTGCTGAGGTGACCAAGGCGATGGCATCATCAGGAAGGCCTGCCAGCAATGCTTCGGCACCGGGGAGCGCGATCACACCTTCTGTCCGGGCACGCTCCATCTCGCCAAGTTCGGCCGTCAAGGCTGCGAAGTCGGCTCCCGCGGGAGCGTAGCGGCGCACGGTGTCGCCGGCTTGGACGCCGTGGGACGTGCGCAGGATTTCGTTGAAATCCAGTCCGTAACGCTCGGCGAACTCAAGCCACACCTGCTCGACCACCGCCGTCGAGTCCACCAGTGTTCCGTCCATGTCGAAGAGGACGGCGCGGACAGTCAGCACGGGTGCGGCAGGATGGCTCATGGTTCCATCCTGCCGCACGCTCATGGGGTGGTGCTGAAGTGTGACTTAGCCGTTGGGCCGCTGCGGGAGGTACTGCACCGCCCATTTGTTGCCGTCAGGGTCAGCGAAGTAGACGAAGTGGCCCCAGTCCTGGATGTCGATGTCGCTCACGTCCACACCATTGGCCTTGAGTTGCTCGTGCGCTTTGTTGATGTCCGCCACCACCACTTGGAGGCTGGGAGCTGTACCGGGAGGGGCATCGCTGAGCCCCTCCCCGATGGCGATGGAACACGCCGAACCCGGAGGAGTCAGTTGCACGAAGCGTATGCCGTCCATGGGACGCTCATCGAAATCGGCGTTGAAACCAACCTTGTTGACGTAGAAGTCCTTCGCACGATCGACGTCGGAGACAGGGACAAATACCAGTTCAAGTTTCCAGTCCATGCGCCACAGGCTAACGGTCTGGTTTGGAAACCGGTAGGGGTCAATCGTTCCGTGTGAAGATTAGCCGGCCACGCCGTAGAGGCGGTCGCCAGCGTCACCCAAGCCTGGCACAATGTACGACTTCTCGTTGAGCTTCTCGTCAATCGATGCGAGGACGATCTTCACATTGGCGTCCGCGAGTTCCTCTTCCAGCTTCGCCAAGCCCTCAGGGGCAGCCAACAGGCAGATGCACGTGACGTCAGAGGCGCCGCGCTTGAAGAGGAACTTGATGGCCTCGCGCAGGGTGCCGCCGGTAGCAAGCATGGGATCCAGGACAAAGATCTGACGGCCGGTGAGGTCCTCGGGGAGGCGCTCGGCGTACGTGATGATGTCCAGGGTTTCTTCGTCGCGGGCCATGCCCAGGAAGCCAACCTCAGCGGTGGGGACCAGCTTGGTCATGCCCTCGAGCATGCCGAGGCCTGCACGCAGGATGGGGACCACCAGCGGCGTGGGTTTGGTGAAAGCCGTGCCGATGGTCTTGGTGACAGGGGTCGCGATCTCCACTGGCTGCGTCTTGACCTCACGGGTGGCTTCATAAGCCAGGAGGGTGACGAGTTCTTCAGTGAGTTGCCGGAAGACCGGTGAAGGGGTGTTCTTATCCCGCAGAACGGTGAGCTTGTGAGCGACCAGCGGGTGGTCCACGACGAGTGTGCGCATCCCCCAAAACTATCATTGAGACATGAGCGCCACCGAGCCGTATCACGCAGACCACCTGGCCTGGATGGGCCTTGCCCTGGACGAGGCCCGGTTGGCGCTGAAAACGGACGACGTACCTATTGGCGCTGTCGTCTTGGGGCCCGACGGCGGTGTGCTGGGTTCCGGACGCAACGAACGTGAGGCGCAGGGGGACCCGACCGCCCATGCGGAGGTGGTGGCCATCCGGCAGGCGGCTGCTTCTCTGCGGGAGCGCGCTCAGGCTGCGGGTGGCTCGGGTGACGGTTGGCGGCTTGAGGACTGCACCCTGGTGGTGACCCTTGAGCCGTGCCCCATGTGTGCCGGTGCCATTGTCCTGGCGCGTATGCCCCGTGTGGTTTTTGGCGCGTGGGACGAGAAGGCGGGAGCCGCGGGATCTGTGTTCGATATCCTCCGCGAACGCAGGCTCAACCACTGGGTGGAGGTCTACGCGGGCGTCCGTGAAGAGGAATGCGCGGCGCTTCTCAGGGAGTTCTTCGCCTCGCATCGGATGCCCTAGTTCGGCGGACTTTGGAGGGCCCTCAGTACCGTAACGGCCGTGGTGTCCCAGCCGGGGAGGTGCTCGCGGGTGTGGAGTGCATTGCTGCGCCAGCCCTCTTGCAGGCCGGGATCGGTAAGCCAATGACGGAGAGTTTTGGCTGGTTCGTCTCCGGTGGCAACGTCCAGCGCAGCACCTGCTCCTGTGTCACCCATCGCTTCGACAGCGCCGGTCCCCTGCCGCACAATCACAGGAACGCCATGGGCCAGCGATTCCGTGACCACCATGCCAAAGGACTCTGATCGGGAAAGAAGGACGCTGAGGTCAGCTTGGTGCCACTGGTCTTCGAGGGCGTTGCCGCTCAACTCGCCCGTAATGCTGATGCGGTCCTCAAGCCTGTAATGCTCGACGGCGGCCCGCACCTCTGCGGCGTACGCCGGGTCAGCGTGCTCCGAGCCGATGAGGGCGGCCTCCCACTCGAGGTCTTGCAGGTTGGCGAGGGCTTCGACCAGGAGTGTCTGACTCTTGTTCGGCAGCAGTGCGGCCACGGCTACGATGCGCGGTGGCTGCGATCCTTGCGCGGGGTTTGCTTTGTCGGCCCCCGGCAAGGCGATGATAATGTTCTGCGGGCCGTGCCTCGTCTCGAGCTCAGCCGCGGAGTGCGAACTGGGGCAGATGATTCCGGTTGCGGCGGCCAGCGATTTGGCTTCAATCTCAGGGTGGTCCGCCAACGCCATGTGGGACAGGATCCACACCCTGGTTCCTTTACCCACAGCGCCGGCGATCATTTCCGGCGCCCCGCTCGCCACCAAGCCGTCGGCAATCACCGTTGTGCCGCCGTCGAGCATGCCAGCCAACCGCTGCCTGTCCGCCGGGCCCCCAACCGGCCAGTCGCCGTCGACCCTTACAGTCTCGATTTCCGCGCCCAGAACGGTCAGATGCTCGGCGAGCTTGGCGTTGTACTTGTTGCCGCCGGAGCCGTGCCTGACGTTCCCCGGGACAAGGAAGCGGATGCGCACCTACTTGACCGGGAGCTCCAGCGAATAGCCGGCCCAGGCGTCAGGGTTTTCGCGGAGGACGACGTCGATGCCGCTGAGGGCCGGTCCGTCGGTGGTGTCCCGGATCCGGGTGGCCATGGCGTCGGCGATGTGCTTGGCCAGGGCCTCCGTGGTGGAGAGCTTGCCCTTGAACGCCGGGTGCTCATCGAGGTTCTTGTAGTTCAGGTCCTTCAGGATTTCCTCAAGGATGCCGCCCGCTGCGCCAATGTCCAGAACGATTGCGTCGTCATTGAGATCCGGGCGGCGGAAACTGACTTCGGCCACAAACGTTGCACCATGAAGGCCCTGGGCCGGGCCGAACGCTTCGCGGGGAAGGCTGTGGGCGATCATGAAGTGGCGTCGGACGGTCAGGCTGAACATGTACTAATCCTCCGGGGTGGGATAGGCGACCACGTGGCAGAAACCGCCGGGCCGTTCGAACAATTTAACGAGTGTGGTGGGCAGGTTCCGGAACTGGCATTCGCTGGTCAGGAACGCGTCGAACAGCGGGTCTTTCAGTTCTCTTGCCGCTTGCTCGAGTCGTTGGGCGTTGGTGCGTCGGTGCCGTCGCGGGAGGGCCACTGCGCCCACTTGGCTGGAACGGATGTTCAGGCGGCGGGCATGGAAATCCTCGCCGAGCGGCAGGGTAACTTCCTTATCGGCGAACCAGGAAAGCTCGATGACGTCGGAGTCATCGCCGGCCAGTTGCAGACTCAACTTGAGGCCGTCGTTGGAGGCGGAGCAGTGGAAGACGATGTCGTTGTCATCCTTGGCTTCCTCTGGTTCGGCGAATTCGATGTTGATGGTGTCCGCCAGCTTTCGCTTCTCCGGATCCGCGTCAACCAACTGCAGGCGACCCAGCGGATACTTCCGCAGGAGCGTCGCCAGGACGCCACCCACCAAACCACCCCCGACGACGGCGACACGGTCACCCAGCCTCGGTCCGGCTTCCCAGAGGGCATTGATGGCGACCTCAACGATTCCAGTGAGCACCGCGCGGCGGGCAGGGACGTCCTCGGGGATTGCGGTGAGCTGGCTGGTGGGGATCACGTAAAAGTCCTGATGGGGGTGCAGGCTGAAGACAGTTTTTCCTACCCATTCCTCCGGTCCTTGTTCCACAATGCCGACGTTCAGGTAGCCGTACTTCACCGGGCCCGGGAAGTCGCCCTCCTGGTGCGGGGCCTGCATCAGGTCAGCCACCCGCTCCGGTACGCGGCCTTCGTGGACCACGCGCTCAGTGCCCCGGCTGACGCCTGAGTACAGGGTCCTGACGAGGGCTTCGCCTTCCTGCCTTGCCGGCAGGGCTTCCTGGCGCAGCTCACCATCGCCCGTCTCAGTGACCCAATAGGCGTGGGCTTCGTGCCCTTGTTTCCGTTCGTGTTCCTGCGAAATCGTCATGATGCTTACGAATCTATCGGTGCGGGGCTGCGGACGGAAGTTGGCGTGGGTTGAAGGGTGCGCCACCTGCTTTTTGGGGAGGGACCAGAGGGGCTCGTTTTGGGGAACGGGGCCAATCTCGGGTAGCCTATTTCAGTTGGTGACGTGTCCGAGCGGCCGAAGGTGCAACACTCGAAATGTTGTTTGGTGTAAAAGCCAACGTGGGTTCAAATCCCACCGTCACCGCCAATGAGAAAGGCCCTGCTTCCCTTTGTTTATGAGGGAGACGGGGCCTTTTCTTATGTCTGTATCGAAGCACCGAGACTTCCAGGTCCTCATGCGGTACCCGAGTGACGACCTGCACGGTGGAGACGTCCCGATAGTCAGCGATCAGCTCACGCGCCACATCTCAGGTGGTCGGCGGAACCCCTTGCGTCCTGTTGATGCGGAGGAAAGCGATCTCCCTACCCATCATGAATCCGATGGCCGACACAGGGACGCTTACCAGAGCGAGGCCCTGCCACGGGGCGGGCAACAAGAGGAGTAGCCCCACTTCCAGCACAATCAGTACATATATGGCCCACGATGGACCTTTGACGCCGCTCAGGACGCCCACAGCGGCACTCGCCAGCAAGCCCAGCCCCACAACCAGAAAGGACGATGCCATCTCTTGGTGGGGCCGGTATCCGATTAACACCGCAACCAAAACCGTTAGCAGGACCGCTGGGATTAGCATCCTCAGCCAAAACTCACGAAGCGCGCTAGCACTATTCGGTCGCCGTTGACGATGGTTGTCCACTAGCTGCCCTCCAAAGTCGACTTCCCGCAGCCCAGTACATGGCCCCGCACACGCTCAGTCCCATCCAGCGCGTGCAGACCCTCTTTAGCCGCCCGCTGGGCATCCGCCACCAGGCCCGCAAGGAGCGCCCCGACTTCCACCAGCCCCCCTCTGATGCCCCGCCCGTCACCGGGGGTCGAAGCGCCGACCTTCCGTCTTGGACGGCATAAGCGCCAAAATCAAAACAGCCAGTCCACCGACCATCGGAACAAGCCCAACGAACGCAAGCGGACCCGCAAGATTTGCATCATGCAAACGCCGCCAAAGCAACGACAGCTGCGGCACCACAATGGCCAGCCCCAGAACAACGACGAGAATGAAACCTACCACCATGAGACTTCCAGTCGGGGCGTTCACAATACCAGGAGCGGCCTCATAGAACACTTCTTTCCCGGTGGCCGGATCGAAACCCATGGACTGCACATTAGGGTTCTGCTGAGCCCAGGCAGTACTGGCCACGAACCCGATCGTCATCACGAGGTATGGGACCACCATGACCAGGAAAACGAAAAGCTGACTCCACCAGAACTCACTCCGCGAGGCGCGACCAGCGAACTTCGCATACTTGGCAAAGAACCGCTTCACCGACTTACCAAACGATGCTCCATATAGAGGACCAGCCAGCTCGTCCGAACCCGTAACCTCCGCAACGCCTCCGCCTGCAGGTTCAACAGTCTTCATATCCATCTGTCTTCATGTCCTTCCCAGAAACCATCTATAGAAACCAACAAACAACTATCTTCCAAACGCAATCGTTCTGCGCCGCAATAATCTCATCCGTAGAAGATAATATGCATGAGCAAAACTAAAAAAGCACTGATCAGAAGTCGAAACCTCACGCACCCAGAATCGAATACTTTCTTCCATTAGACCTCCCCGCGAACGCTGCACTTTACGGCAGCTCAAGCAACTTGGGGCATTCAACACAAATCACAGTCACCAACTCAATGCTAACGACGTTCGCCGGCAGTCAGTGTCAGGCCAATCAATAGACCGGCTGCTGCACCCGCCCATAACGAACCGTAAGCGACTACGATGACCGGCACAACATGGGAGAGTCCGGCGACAGCCAAGCTTCCTCCTATGATTACAACCCCAAAAGCAACCGCGGAAACAAAATTTGATTTCAAGTAAGTCAACCCGCCCACACATAATACGGCGACCGCAGAAACCACAATGTTTGCCACCCAGACGGAAAGCCCAAACTCCGGCGCTCTTCTAATACATGTAATTAGAACCAGAACACCTGGAAATAGAACCCCCAACCAGTAGTACCATTCGGGGGCTACCCGTTTCGTTGGCACATACGCCTTTTTCTTCGACACTAATTTAGTTCACTTCCACGACTCGTCAACAACGGCATTTGTGCTCAAACCCCTCGCTCCTTCAATACTTCAGCACTCATCCTGCTGCGGCGAGGCCGCCGCGGGATGAGCCGTCGTTGCTTTCAGGTCCGCGTCGTTCAGGGGCCCGCAACCCGGTCGGGTCAGGAGTGCTGAGGGGATTGTTCCCGGCGTAGCAATAGAGGCAGACTCAGCAGCGCGCCCCATGCCAAACCCGGAAAGCGACCTCAACGAGATGTCGCCTCCACCCAAGACCGGAAAATTCACGCCACCACAGAACGGAAAGAAATTCTAAGTTCCGAAGTAACCGCCTGCAGTAAGGATGGACTGACCCATAACCCACTGGCCAGCAAGACATGCCATGATCATGGCTGTTCCTAGAATGTAGGTCCCGACGCGAGATCCCTTTCGCATCCGGTGCGCATCAGGCTTTCTACCGGACCGCCAAAAGAGGAAGAGCACAAGAAACACAATGAGCATGGCCATCTGCATTGGAATCCCATTGCCAGAGCGATCAAACCTTCCGTCGTAGGGCATTCGCGTATCCCAAGGGACGTGAGTGAAAACAAACACTGCAATACCTACACAAAGCAATGCGACAATCACGCAAAGTATGTCTATATATCTACAGGCTTTCCTTCCCAATCGCAGATCTTCATCCGTGAAATCATCCTTTGCCCCCGAATTCCCCTTTGCACCATTCTCATCATCTACCACAGTGGCGCCCCTGTTCCTTGCTTTACAACTTCATTGCCCACAAATTTCACGCTTTCAACGATAGCCCCGGCATGCGCTCCGCCGTAGGCTGCCATGCTGTGAGTCATCCAGCCTGGATTGGGACTCAGTTCCGCGGCCCCTGGGAAGCGTGTAAGCACCCCCCCTCCCAGTCCGTCATAGACCATCTCCGCGGCTCCGTAGCCCTCACCACGAATCGCATGATCAACGGAGCCGCCAGCGAGTGATCCTCCCGCGCCGACACCGTATTGAACGAATGACGAGAACCGACCTGTCAGCGGTTGGGCTAAATAGCCCGCTTGGGAGCCAATGGCTCCACTGACGATACCGCCACCTGCAGCTCCAAGGACGCCCTCGGGTTTCCACTCGTTCGGTGATCGCTGTACAAGGTACATGCCTGTGTTGCCTAGTCCCCCCGATATCCCATTCGTCAGTGCCGCCCGGCCCATCTGCTGGGCCGACAACTGCGACAAGTAACTCCCCGCACCGGCACTGACACGGGACACTCCCGCAGTGACCGCAGTCCCAACACGCGAACCCACAGCCGACACAGCAGATCCTGCCCTGGCCGCACCCGACGCAACCACGGAGCCCGCACGGCCCATCGCAGGAAGCAACTGCGTACTCACCGCCGTACCAGCCCGACCGAGCCCTGCCGTCACAACGCTGCTGACCTTCCCAGCCAACGGCCCTGCAACCACGCCAACGGCACCCGTCAAAGCCACCTGCCCCCAATTGACCGAACCGGTGGTTGCTTTCTGGATGATCGTGTCAGCACCCGCACCGATCAAGGCCAAACCAACCGGCCCACCAACACCGGTAGCCATCAACACACCACCAGCGATCACCATCGCACCACCAGCCAAATACTCCCAGTTGTCTCCGAGCCAGTCTCCGGTGGCGGCGAGGGCGCCGCGGGAGGAGCCGTCGTAGGCTTTCAGGTCGTCGTCGGTGAGGGGTCGCAGGCCAGTGGGGTCGGTGGTGTTGAGTGGGTTGTTCCCGGCGTAGGAGTAGGGGTTCCCGTCCCAGCCCGCTCCCAGGACCGGGGCGAGAGGATCGGTAGAGAGGAATCCCCGGGTAGCCGGGTCGTAAGCGCGTTTGCCGAGCCATTCGAGCCCGGCGATGTCGATCCCGCCACCAGCGGTCAGGCCGATACCGGCAGGCAACACACCACCGAACCCAGCAGCGGAACCAACTCCTGTACTGGTTGGTGTGGGGCTGCCCGGGTTGGGGGTGGTGGGGGTGCCGAGGACGGCCCAGGGATCGTGCTGGTCAGTCGGTCGGGCGGCACGCCACCCCGGCGCGGTCCACGCCTCGCCGATGCCGGTGACCCCGCCGGGCAAGGACACCACCTGGGTGGTGTTGACACCGGCGAGGGTCGGCACGGGTGCTGCGGTGTCCCACCACAACCGTGTCCCGTCCACGGTGGCGAGTTCACCGAGCGCGTCGACGTGGAGCCGGTGCCGGTTTCGTTCGGCCCCGTCCGGGTCCTTTTCGATGGTGCCGGTGAGGTAGCCGGTAGGGCCCCAGGCGTATTCGGTCCAGGACCCGTCCGCCCCGATCACCCGCACCCGCCGACCCAACCCGTCATACACGTACTCAGTCCGGGCACCGTCAGGGTCCGTGAGCGCGAGGAGCTGGCCCGCGGCGTCGTAGCTGTAGGTTCGCGTCCCGGTGGGGGTGGTTTCGCGGAGCAGCCGCCCGCCGGCGTCGTACTCCCACCCCATCACCGAAGCCGCAGCCGACGCGTTGTGGCTGTCGGTGGTGGTGGCCGAAACCATTTGCCCGGCAGTGTCGTACCCGTACCGGGTCACTGCCCCGTTCCGGGACAGGCCGGTAATCCGGCCGCCGTCCTCACGACCGATCAACGTCACATCAGCAGTGCCCGGAGGGTTGGTGCCGTTGTCGGCGGTGGTGGTGCGGGTGTGCTCGCTGAGGTTCCCTCCCCGGTACACCCATTCCTGCACCAGGTCCCCCGCGGTGGCGGTGGTGATCCGCCCGGAGGGGTCGTGGGTGAAGGCCGCGTCCCCGAGCAACGGGTTGGAGACCTTCACGACCCGGCCCGCGGCGTCGCGGGTATAGCGGGTGGTGGTGCCGGTGGGGTCAGTGAACGCGGTCCGGTTCCCGTCACCGTCATACTCCCACCCCAACGCCTGCCTCCCGGTCCCGGTCCCGTTGCCGTTGGACCTTCGGGTGAGGAGTCCGCGCCGGTCAAAGCACAACTCGTGCTCCACCGCATACCCCGCCCCGCCGGTATGGTCGGTGATGACCGCCCGCCGGCCGGCAAGGTCACGGGTGATGGCGGCGATCAGGGCACCGTCCACCGAGGTGGACGCTTCCCGGCCCGCGGCGTCGTAGGCCCAGGTGGTGGTGTGCCCGTCCGGGTCCGTCTGCGAGAGCTGCCGCCCGGCCGGGTCATACGTGGCCGTGGTGACACGGCCGAGCGGGTCCGTCACCGAATCAACCTGGTCCGTGGCCGTATACGTCCGGGTGGTCACCCCACCAGCCGGGTCGGTCAGAGTTCCCGACGCATTCCACATCCTTAGTGGCGTTGAAGCCAATAGGAGTCCCCTCCAGGGACTGGGGCAGTCAGCTCACCACTCCAACCGGTACTCGGCGGAAGGAAATCGATCAGTTCAGTCGACTTTTTGAAATGAATAGACCATAGGAGTTACGCCGAGGACCTCATATAGCTTCCACGTTGCTTGCGTTGTCGCCCCGATCTGGAAAGAATATCGTCCACCACCCGACAAATCCGCCGCCACAGCATCCCGGTTCGACTCGGTGATATCCCTAGTCAGAGTCAGGGTCCCGCAATCCGAGGTACTGATTTGAACCCGAGACCAGGAAGCACCACCACGGTTCCCCCCTGACGCTACCCCGCCTTCAGCACCCGTAACCGTGCACTCGATCGCAACCCTATGAGTCTCGTCATACGCATCCGAAACCGGCGGCACAACAAATATGGCTATGGGGATTAGCAGGAGTGCACATCCAAGGACAAACAGAACCCACCGGTCCTTCCGCAATTGCTTCGCCGACTTTCCAGACGGATGTCTTGAGATGTCCCGCCTAGGTGATGTATTCATGTTTCTCTCTTTAGGCTCCATTGGATTGATGTCAAGGTGCGCGGTGAACACCGGCCACAGGTCCCTTTGCACCCAGAAAGAACCCCTGTGCTGCAGCCGAGAGTATCCCGGCACGAGAAGTGTCCGCACCGGGGCGGACCCATTGGTTTACTGCACCCTGGGCACCTCCAATGATGTGGTTCGTTGCCTCGCTCCACCCCAACGTCCAACGTTGGACATTGGGTGCGATCAGACGAGGATTCCAACCGGTAGGGTATACCGGAGCGACATTTATGCGCGAAGTCACAAACGTTGTGAGTTTACTTCCAGCAACGCCAAAGACTGAGCCGGTCCCAAACCCTGTCACAACAGCCCCAGCATAACCGGCGAAGTCTTTGACTCCAGTGTTGTTGAACTGGTAGTTCAGGACATTCGATGTGGACCCGGAGGTCCCGGCCGCCGTAGCAGCTCGTCCCGTGCTGCTAAAAGTAAATCGAAGAGCGGACTGCGCTGTGGTTGTTCCCCATCGAGCTACGGACGGGGCGGACTTGGCCATGAGGCTGGCGGTTCCCCCACCGACAAGGCCTGCTGCACCCCCGACAAGCGCATCGACCCCCACCTGTCCCCAATTCACCTGGCCCGTAATTTTCTTCTGCGACGCGATTGATACCCCACCGCCTATAAAGGCACCGGAAGCCGCGCCGATCAAAGCAACACCAACGGGTCCCCCAACTCCGGTGAACATCAGGCCCACACCAACGGCGATTGCGGCCCCGGCAGCGACGTATTCCCAGTTGTCGTTCCACCAGTCTCCTGCTGCGGCGAGGGCGCCGCGGGAGGAGCCGTCGTAGGCTTTCAGGTCCTCGTCGGTCAGGGGTTTCAGGCCGGTGGGGTCAGAAGTGTTGAGGGGGTTGTTCCCGGCGTAGGAGTAGGGGTTGCCATCCCAGCCCGCGCCCAGGACCGGGGCGAGAGGATCGGTGGAGAGGAATCCCCGGGTGGCCGGGTCGTAAGCGCGTTTGCCGAGCCATTCGAGCCCGGCGATGTCGATCCCGCCACCAGCGGTCAGGCCTATCCCGGCGGGTAACACACCACCCAGACCACCAGCATTAGCAACTCCAGGGCTGCCCGGGTTGGGGGTGGTGGGGGTGCCGAGGACGGCCCAGGGATCGTGCTGATCGGTGGGTCGGGCGGCACGCCACCCGGGCGCGGTCCACGCCTCCCCGATGCCGGTGACCCCGCCGGGCAGGGACAACACCTGGGTTGTGTTGGCACCGGCGAGGGTCGGCACGGGCGCGGCGGTGTCCCACCACAACGGTGTCCCGTCCACGGTGGCGAGTTCACCGAGCGCGTCGACGTGGAGCCGGTGCCTGGACACCTCTCCCCCGTCCGGGTCTTTTTCGATGGTGCCGGTGAGGTAGCCGGTAGGGCCCCAGGCGTATTCGGTCCAGGACCCGCCCGGGTCGATCACCCGCACCCGCCGACCCAACCCGTCATACACGTACTCAGTCCGGGACCCGTCAGGGTCCGTGACAGTAAGGAGCTGCCCTGCGGCGTCGTACTCAAAGGTGCGGGCCCCGGTGGGGGTGGTTTCGCGGAGCAGCCGCCCACCGGCGTCGTACTCCCACCCCACCACCGAAGCCGACGCCGACGCGTTGTGGCTGTCGGTGGTGGTGGCGGAGATCAGTTGCCCGGCGGTGTCGTACCCGTACCGGGTCACGGCCCCGTTCCGGGACAGACCGGTAATCCGCCCGCCGTCCTCACGGCCGATCAGGGTCACATCAGCAGCACCCGGGCCATCGGTGGTGTGGGTGCGGGCGTGCTCGACCAGGCTCCCGCCCCGATACACCCACTCCTGGGCGTAGTTCCCGGCCCTCGCGGTGGTGATCCGCCCGGAGGGGTCGTGGGTGAAGGCCGCATCCCCCAGCAACGGGTTTGAGACCTTCACGACCCGGCCCGCGGCGTCGCGGGTATAGCGGGTGGTGGTGCCGGTGGGGTCGGTGAACGCGGTGCGGTTCCCGTCACCGTCATACTCCCACCCCAACGCACCGGTCCCGTTCCCGTTGCCGTTGCCGTTGGACTTTCGGGTGAGGAGGCCGCGGCGGTCAAAGCACAGTTCGTGCTCCACCGCATACCCCGCCCCACCCGTATGGTCGGTGATGACCACCCTGCGGCCGGCCACGTCACGTTCAATGGCGGCGATCAGTGCACCGTCCACCGACGTGGACGCTTCCCGGCCCGCGGCGTCGTAGGCCCAGGTGGTGGTGCGCCCGTCCGGGTCCGTCTGCGAGAGTTGCCGCCCGGCCGGGTCGTAGGTCGCCGTGGTGACCCTCCCGAGCGGGTCCGTGACACTAGCGACTTGGTCCGTGGCCGTATACGTGCGGGTGGTGACCCCACCATTGGGGTCGGTGATGCGGGTGAGCCGGCCGCGGATGTCGTACTCAAACCCGGTCCTGCCACCCACCCCGTTGATGGTGGACACTAACTCCCCGGCGAGGTTGTATTCGAAGCGGCGGGTCCCGTACCAGGAATCCTGGGCGAAACTCAGCCGCCCGCACCGGTCATACCCGTACCGGGCCGTCCCCTCCCCCGGAGTATGCTTCGCGGTCAACCTGCCACACGCGTCGTAGGCGAACGTTTGGACCTCACCGGTCGGCAGTCTCCTCGCGGTGAGGCGCTGGTCGACGTCGTAGGACAGTTCCGTGACCGCCCCGACCGGGTCAATGCTCTTCCACGGGCGGCCGCAGTGGTCGTACTCGAACCGGGTCACCGCCCCCGTCGGGGAGGTGATCGAGGTGATCTTCCCCGCAGCGTCACGGCCCAGGACCGTCAACCCGCCCTCACCATCGACCAACTCGACAGGGTTGCCCGCACCGTCATAGGTGATGAGTTCCGCGGACCCGTCGACAGATTCGATTTTCGTGGGCCGGCCGTACTCATCAAAACTCAACGTCGACGACGCGAAGGCGTCGGTCAGGGACGCCGTCCCGTTGGACCGGTCCGTGACGGCTCCGGTGCGGACCCCTGTCGGATCCACGACGGCGGTCAGGGCGCCGACCGTGTCGTACTCCCGCACCCAATCATGCCCGGCAGGATCCGTGATACCGATGAGCCGGGAGAGGTTGTCATGGGTGAACCCCCACGACGCCCCGTCCGGCAACACCGCGCCGGTGAGGTTCCCGAGCGCATCAACAACCCGCTCGATACTGCGGCCGAGCGGGTCGGTGGTGCGGGACAGTTCACCGTTGGGGGCGTACTCGAACACCGTCCGCCCCCCATCAGGGGCAACCACCGCGGTGGTCCGGCCCGCGGTGTCGTGCTCGAACGCCCACACCGCCCCATCCGGATCCACCCGACGCACCAACACCCCCGCCCCGTCATAACTGAACCGGGTCTCGGCCCTCGAGGGGCTCACCGCCGTCACCGGACGGCCCGCCCGGTCCCGCACAATCCTCGCGGTGTCACCTGCGGCGTTGGACGTTCCGGTCAGGTCCCCGAACTCGTCGTACTCAAAACCGATAGTGACCCCGACCGGGTCAGTAACCCGTTCCAGGAGCCCGTCCCGCCACTGAAGCTCGGTCCGGCCACCCAACGGGTCAACCACCACGGACGGGTCCCGGGACAGCTCATCGGCGTACTCATAGGTCACGGTGGCACCGGAAGCGGTCACCAGCGTGGTGATACGGTCCTGCCCGTCCCACCCATATGTCAGGTCCGCGCCCTCCGGGGTCACGGTCCGGATCTTCCGGCCCCGGGTGTCGTAACCATGGACCGTGACCGCGCCGTCACGCTCGGTCAAAGACACCAGGTTTCCGTGCCCGTCATAAGACATGGACTGGCGCCGGTCCTCGGCGTCCAGCACCCCCACCAGTCGGCCCTTCGAATCAGCGACCCAGGAATTCGACCGGGACCCGTCCTCATCAGAGACCACCGTGACCCGGCCCGGCAAATAAGCGAACCGCGTCCGCCGCCCATGCTGCGTGACCTGCATGATGACCCGGCCGGCCTCGTCATACATGTTCGCGGCCTCCACCACACCCGCAGCAGAAACGACCGACCCGATCAAGCCGGCCTCGTTCCACCCATACACCCGGGTCCCGGTCTCCGTGCCGACCGTGACCAAACGGCCCTCGGCGTCGTAACCGTACTCAACCCGGCGCCCATCCGAACCCCGCACCACCCCGACTACACCATCAACGTGATCGATCTCCACAAACCGGCCCCGCACATGCACCAACCGGTCAACCACACCCAACCCACCATCGACCGGTTCAGCGGCGGCGTCTGCGCTGGCATCCACGCCGGCGGGATCCATAACATCGGACGCCACAGCATCGGATACGGTCCCTGAGGGAGCACCACGGTGGGCGGAGATGGTCCGGCCGGGGCCGGCCCCGGTCCCGAGCCACACCCCGGCAGTGGTGTAAGCCCACCAGGCACCCTGGTTATCGGTCACGACCAACACCTCGGTAACACCGGCGGGGACCGAGGTCAGCTCCGCCAACCACGGTTCCGCGACCGGGTGGCGGGTGAGCCAGAAGTTCTCCCCAACGGCGCGGGCCCAGCCCGCACCCTCACGCGGGAAGTCCACCGCCCGGCCGTCAGCCATCACCCACCGGCACCCCTCATCGGTCAGGACCAGGTGCTGGTCCAGCACCGAGGCCCACCCCGGACCAAACACCCCAACAGTGTCCAGGCCAGAGCCGAGGGAGTTATACATCCTTGTGACCGCCAGGTCCGCGGCCGCCCCGGCGAACCCGAGATCGGTTTCGGGTTCGATGAAGTTCCCTGTGGCCGTGTTCACCGGATCATTGGCATACCCGGACGAGGGCACCGCCCCGGCCGCCGTCGGCGGATCAATGACCAACCCCGTCCGGGTCCCCGAAACACCCGCCGCGGCCAACGCCTCGTTCACCGCAGCATCCGACAGGGTCGAAACCGCGCCCTCACCCCCGGCAGCAGCAAACGCGTCCGCGACCACCAACGCCCACCCCGCGTCCGCCTCATTCGCCGCCAAATACTGCCGGAACGCCGTCACCACACCCGCAGCGTCAATCCGGCCCCACCCGCACCGGTCCGCGAACGAAGACAACTCCGACTCCAAAGACCCCGGCACCGACGCAACACCCTCATCCAGCCCACGCGAACCCGCAGCGAAAGAACGCAACGACTCCGGACGCGCCGAGGACACCCCGCCCCCAAACCCACCACCCGGGCCAGGAGTCTCCCGCGACCCCGGCACCGGAGACTCCGAAGGGAACGACGGCGCACTCCCGGGCTCCATATTCGGACGAGCCTCCTCACCCCAAAGGCCGTCACCAAACTCCTCAAGCCAGTTGCGGTTGTTATGCCGCCGCACCCACTCGTTGTTCTCCCGCCGCCGGTCATCCTCGTCCCGCGCCTCGGAAATCATGGTGCCCACATACCCGGCCACCATGCGTAACGCCGAGGCCAGGGACTCCGCATCCCGTGCCGCCGTGGCCGCGTTCGCCGCGAACACCTCCGAGAAATGCCCCCGGAAATCCTCCCCAGCCGAGGACACCAACGGCGTCCGCGAGCCCGAATGCTCCTCCACCCGCGACGCTGCGGACTCAAAAGCACCCTTCACCGACTCAGCAACCCCATACACAAACCGGCCACCATGGGCACCATCGGAATCCGGCAACAACGGCATCTCAACGAACTCGGTCACAACCACAGCCCCCCACAGAACAAGAACGCGAACAAAACCAACAAACCCGGCACCACAACCACAAGAGCCGGTGCAAGAACACAGCGCAACGGCCGGGCAACCACACCACGCATCAACGCAGCACGATCACCCGGCCCCCACACTCACACCAAAAAAAGAATCAGGCCCCGCCACCAGCAGAGAAAATGTCCTGCGAAATCTTCTGCAACTGACCCCGCAACTGCTCCAGCTCTTCCCGCGCCTTATCCAACGCAGCCTTCGTCTCCGGCCACGTCGAACCACGGAACTCAGCAGCCAACGGACCATCCCACACATTCGGATCCGACAACACACGACCCTGCGCATCCAACGCCGAAATCTGATCCGTAAACCCACCAGTAATAATCGACTGCACCTGACCAATAGCAGCCTTGGCCTGCTCAGTAGACAACACACGCGACATAGAACTTTCCTCCCAATAAGAACAATCGCAACACCCAAGCCAAACCAGCCCAGGCAACCAAACACCCCCAAACTACCAACACCAAACAATAAATCCAACAAACAGACAAACAAATCTCAATGGACATGACATGACTGTGAGCTGCAGTGATACCCGTGCAGCAGGATTACTCCATTCGGGAGCGCAACCCCTTATGATACTCAAGGCACCGTGAACGGAAAGAGGGGGACGATCCATGCCCAGGCAGGCTAGTTTTAACCAGTACAACCCGGGGCGTCGTATTCCCCCGGGCCGTGTACTGGGCATCGCCCTGATAGCACTGGGACTGATCGCGACCACGTCGTGCACGCAGACTCCAGAGCCGAAGCCGGTGTCCGACCCTGTCAAACTCCTGCAGAGCGTCCGCGTGGGCTTGTCCCCGGCCGCCGGAGTGCAGAAGATCGAGGGCACTACCATCTCCGTGTCCGCTGCGGGTGACTCCTCGGCGGAAAACACCACCTATGACACCGCCCAGGTTGTGGGCGAACTCCCGGTGCGCGTGAGCCTGCAGTACCGCGCCGGCGAGAAATCGGGATCCGACCTCGCCGAGTTGAAAGGCCACACCGGCCCGGTGGAGATCAACCTGACGCTGGAGAACCTCACCGTCAAACCACAGACCATCCAGTACGATGCCGCCGGCCAGGCCCGTTCTGACACTGCTTTGGTCGGTGCCCCGCTGACAATCGCCGCGTCCACCAAGCTCCCCGGCATCCGGGCGGACGACGTAACACCCGGCTCGGCCGACGGCACCACGGGTACCAACGGAGTCCTGAGCAGTACTGAAGACGGTGCCACCGTAGTCCAGTGGGCCACCGTCCTGGCTCCCCCGCGTTCCGGCGCCAGCACCACGCTGCGTCTCGCCGCCGACGTGAAGGACTTCCAGGTTCCCGAGTTCGACGTCGCCGTCCAGCCGGGCCTCAATACAGACCTCAGTGCCAACGGTGTGCTTGCCAGCGCCTTCTCGTCCGGAACAGGCTCGGAGATGGAGTTACAGCGGCGCACCATTTCGCTGGTATCTGATGTCAACACCGTCCTGGCGAAAGCCGGATCCACCATCACCGATGTCCGCCGGAACCTGCAGGCAACGTCGCAGACTCTCGGCGCGAAGACAGCCGGTGAACTGCGGGACAACTCCCAGGCCCTTGCCGCGACGATGTCGGACCTGAAGCAGCAGCTGCAGGTTCTCGGCTCTGACCTGGAGTCTTCAACTACGGCCACCCAGTCCACCACCATGTCGCAGTTGAAACTGACGGTCTCCGCCGTGGACGCGATGCTGGGCGACACTTCCGCCACACCGCCGGTCACCCCCATCACAGGCGACGGCTGCACCGCTGAGGTGGCCAAGGCCGCGCCCTCAGCCACCGTGTATTCCAGCGTTCTCACCATGTCCTCACAGCTGGATGCCTATGCAAAGGTCAGCGCTGGTTGCCGTGACACCGTCGCCGGTGCTCTCAAAGCAACCATGGGACCCGAGAACCCTACCCCTGCAGAGTGTGCTGAGCAGGGTTCAATGACCTGCTCCCTCTACGGTTCCGCCGTCACTGTCACCGGAGCGCTTCTGGGCCTGGTCCAAGAAGGCGACAAACTCGTCTCCGGCCTTCAGCCGCAGGTGGTGGAAGGTGCCATCAAAGACCAGGCGACGTCCGCCGTCGCACTTGAAAAGGTGCGCACGGACCTCGGTTCGATGCTTGACGGCTCCGGAACTTCGGAGGATTACAGCAAGGCACTCGCGGCACTGGATGCAGCCATCAAGTCAGCCGCGGACTCTGCAGCTGCAACCCGAAAAGCAGCCACCGCGGCGCAGGACAGTATTGACACCCTCCGTGAGAAACTCCTCGCCATCGCGGCCAATGCCAAGGCAGCAAAGGGCGAACTCGGTCAGGGAACCTGGCTGAACGGCTCCATGCTGCAGCAAAACCAGAAACTGGCCGACGAACTCTGCAAGCTGTCCGACGACGGCCTCATCCCTGGCAAGGGCAAGCTGTCCGCCAAGGACGTTGACAGGCTGCGTTCCTACCTGACGTCAGTGCCGTGCGAACCGACTGATGAAGACGGCAACCCCTCACCCGCACTGAATCCGCCGCCGGGCTTTAAGGAGCCCTTGGACGTTCGGCTCGAAGCTCAGTCGGCTGCCTGGGATGAAGTGCTCGCAGCGACTGACACCACTGCCGCCGACCAGGTAATTGGCCAGGCCTTCACGGCCTTGGAGACGACGTTCGACGCCGCCGACACCAAACTGGAAGCGATCAGGACCGCCGTCAAGACGCTCGACGGCGCCGCAACAGGAAACGTGAACGGAACCAAAAAGGGACTCGAGGCGCTCGACGCTGCCCTCGCTGACGCGATTGAATCTTCCGGCACAGTGACCACTGCACTTGCGAAATTGAAAGAGCAGCAGGACATGCTAGGCGACAAGATCAAGGAATCACTCCGCGACGTTTCGGCCGAAACTGCTGCAGAGGTCTACAAAACCGTGGACGAACAAGTGCGGCAGGTTGCCGATATCGGCGATGCCAGTTCCGAAGCCGTGACTTCAGCGTTCAACCGGTCCATTTCCGGGCTGAAGGCCACCTCGGACGACGTTGTGAAAGACGCCGAGGGAACGGTCAACAAGCAGCGTGACGAGCTCCTGGGGCAGAGTGGTGACCTGACCGCCGCCCTGTCCAAGAGCACCCAGGCCTCCTTGGACAACATCGCAGCCAGCACGTCGGGCTCCACCCGCGACGTCGAAGGTGCCAGCGCGCTTCTCGCGTCCAGCCTCAACAAGGTGATGCTGGACCTCGGGGACAGGGCGGTGAACGGTTCAGGCCTGCTCGGCTCGATGGCCACCAGCGCGGCAAAAGCGGACACGGCGGACTTCCAGTTGGCCCTTGCCTCGCAGAACGCCGAAGGCTACGCAAACATCCGCTCCCGGGACGTGGCAGGACTCCTGTTGCGCCAGGCCCAGTTCAAGGCCTCGCTCACCGCAGTGGATGAATTGCCGCCGTTCCAACTCGAAGTGCCGGCCGGCGCTACGTCTCAAACGCTTTACACACTGAAGATCGGCGCAGCATGAGCCCCCGCGCACGTCTGATCGCCCTGATTGCTGCGGGAGCCGCCGTCGTCATTGCTGCAGCGGCAGTCCTGGTGATGACGCTGAACCGTCCTACGGAAGCTCCCCGGCCCGATCCTGTGGCGGCAACAGTTCCTGTTGCCCTGAAGGCTGATGGCCTGCCGGCGGACTTTTCGATCGGCGTCGTCATGACGTTCGGCCAGTCCGGGGAGCCCGGTACCGAATACAACCGCGCAGCACAGGGTGCTGTGGTGGCGGCGCAGCGTTTCGCCCAAAGCGGGGCCAAAGTCGCTCTCCCCACCCAGAACGACCAAGGCACCGAAGACGGCGCCCGTGCCGCAGTCGGCGCCCTTGCCGAACAGGGTGTGTCCGGCGTCGTTGTGGCAAGCACCGGGCCTCAGGCCCTTGCCGCCGCGAAGGCGGCCGAGGAGCGCAACCTCCCGGTCATCCTGCCCTACGCCGAAGCCTCCGAACCCACTCAGACCACGTGGACGACGGGCCCAACGGCAGCCTCTGTCCAGGCCGCTCTGGGTACCGTTCTTGCTGGCAAGAGCCGGGTGCTGCTGGTCAACGACGGCGGCCAGGTCCCGGCATCCGTCACTCCCGCTGACACACTGACGCTGGATGGCTTCTCCGATGTCTCCGGCTTGGCCCAGGAAGCCGCCATCCGCACAGGCGACCAGCTTCGGCCGCCGTCCAAGGATGCGCCGGCTGATGCTGAGGGCACCCGTATTGCCAACCCCGCAGATGCTGTTGTTGTGTCGGCGGCAACGCCGCAGCGCCTCGCCCGCCTGGTCCAAGCCCTCCAGTCACGCGACGTGTCAGTTCCGCTGGTACTTCCCGACGGCGCCATCACCCCCGCGTTCGCATCCTCGCTCGCGGAGCTGGACGGCACCGCTTCAGGACAACTGGTCAGCGTTGCCCCGGCCACCGGAGATGCAATCGCACTTCAGCAGGATGCCCAAGGGCGGGGAATGTCCGCGTTCCTCTCCGGCATCAGATTGGCTGGAGGGAATCCGGAGGTCAAGAACCTGACGGACGATACCCCCTTCTCCGCCGATGCGTGGGCCGCGGACGCCCGCAGCCATGACGCCGTGGTGGCCCTGGTCCGCGCGGCTGCACTGGCTGGGAGCAAGGACCCGTCGAAGGTCGCAGCGTCGCTGAACACCCTGTCCTTCGGCCCCGGGGAAGGCCTCGCCGGTCCCCCGCTCGACTTCACGCAAGCCCAGGCACTGACCGCTGATGCGATACCCGTCTTTGCGTCCCCTCAGGACCTCGGTCTTCGTCCTGCAGACGAGAACGCGCCGCGGCTCGTCTGGGTACCGGCACCAGCCAGCCCTTAACAACCCGTTCTGTCCCCACGCCTGTGGGGAACAGTTCCACTATAGGAGGAGCGCCCGGTGCGTGTGCTGATCGACCTGGACGATCGTCGTTTCGAGTGCGAGGTTGCCCACGCTGCGCCCGCCATCACGTTGTCCGACTTAGTGGAAGCCGCCGGGGGACCCCGTGTTGGCCCTGAGGAACCTGTGTTCGTCAATGAAACAGAGGTTCGTGGGGCCACACCGCTGTCCGAGCTGATTCTGCTGGAAGGCAGCCGCATCTCACGTGCACCGTGGCCAATGCCTCACCGCGTGCGTGATTGGAGCCTCACACTGGCCGGCGGTCAGCGTACTGGAGGCGTGGTGGACGTTCCGCAAGGACGCGACATGCTCATCGGCAGATCACCCCACGCCGATCTCAGCCTTCCTACTGAAAGTGCCTCATGGGACCACTTCCGTCTTCACCGTGAAGAGGAGGGGCTCCGTGTGGTGGATGGCGGTTCCACCAACGGCACTTTGGTCAACGGGGAACCTGTGGGCAAGGACGGGGTTCTGGTCACTCAAACGGCCACCATCACGGCAGGCGGCACGGTCCTTCTCCTCCGCCCTGCATTGGACGAGACCCCGGCCCCCGCGCCAGGCAGCCTGCACAACCTGACGCCAGCAGCCACTGCTCCCTTTAACAGGCCACCGCGACCCGGCCGTGCACCGGCCGGGGATCCTTTGGTCCCGCCGAGCCGCAAGGATGTTCCCCCGGCCAACAAGTTCAGCTACATCACGGTGCTGGCTCCGCTGGTCATGGCGGTTGCGATGGTGATGATCCTCCGTGACATGCGGTTCGCCATGTTCGCCATGCTCAGTCCGGTGATGGCTGTGGGCATGTGGTTCGAGCAAAAGCGCCGCCATGCCCGTGGCCTGAAGGAAGAGGCCGAGCGCTTCGACGGAGCGCTCAAGGAGTTTGGGAAGCAGATCCGCACTGCCGCCGAGGTGGAAACCGCCCGGCGGCACAGGATGGTCCCCGATCCCGCCACAGTGGTCCGCCGACCTGCGCTTCCGGCAACGTCACTGTGGCAGCGGCGTGCAGACTCGGACGACTTCCTGGCCCTGCATGCGGGCACGGGTGATGTGCCGTGGAAGCCTGAGGTGGACCGTGCTGCGGGCTCGCGCCCTGACGAAAAGGTTAAGGAAACCCTCACGGCAGCCCGTCTCCTGGCAGCCCCTGTGCTGGTGGACCTGACCGACGCCGGCGTAGTGGGCATTGTTGGCTCGCGGGAAGGCGCCTTGGCATTGGCCCGCTCCCTGGTGGCCCAGGCTGCGGTGCACGTTGGTCCGGCAGATCTGACGATTGGTGTCTTCTGCGACGCCGGCCGGGCCGACGAATGGGAATGGGCCTCGTGGCTCCCCCACACGCGCCAAACCGGCAGCAGCACGGGCGATCGCTGGATGTCCGCGCACCGTGAGACCAGCCTGGCCATGCTGCGCATGCTGAAGGACTCAGTGGAAGAATTGCCCACCCCAGCGCTCATGGTGGTCCTCGATTCCGACGTACTGACAGAGGGCAGGGATGCCCCGGCACGGGCCTTGCTCGGCATGGGGCGTTCCGTTCCCGGGGGCCATATCAACCCGCAGCAGCGGCCACCCCGCGTGGCGGGCATCGTCATAGCGACGTCCGAGGAGCAACTGCCGGCCTCCTGCACCACCATCATCAGAGTTGGCACGGATGCTGCCGCGGCCGTTGACCAGCCCGAGGACCTCACTCGTGTGGAGGACGTCATCTTGGCAGGCCTCGACCAGGAAGAAGCCCTGCGCTGCGCCACGCGACTGGCACACTTCGATGATCCTGAACTCAGCGTTCCAGGGGCATCCCTGCCCGCCTTGGTGCGGATGCCGGGCCTTCTTGGCTATGAGCGCCCCGACGCAGCGACCATTCGCAGACTGTGGCAGGCCCCCACCGGAGTTTCCACCCCCATTGGCACCGGCGAAAACGGGCCACTCACCCTGGACCTGGTCAAAGACGGCCCACACGGCTTGGTAGGCGGTACCACCGGATCCGGAAAGTCCGAGTTCCTGCGTTCCCTGGTGGCCGGACTCGCGGCCCGCAACGATCCCACCCTGTTGAACTTCATTCTGGTGGACTTCAAGGGTGGGGCCGCTTTCAAGGCCTGCGAGCGTCTACCCCACACTATTGGAACCATCTCCAACCTGGACGAACAGCTGGCAGACCGGGCCCTGATCGCCTTGGAAGCAGAGATGGAGCGCCGCCAGCGGGTTTTCGCGGAGGCAGGCGAGGGCATCGATAACCTCAATGCCTATTTGGCCACCAACCCGGCCGAACCGATGCCACGCCTGTTGCTGGTGGTGGATGAGTTCGCCATGCTGGCCAAGGATTTCCCGGACGTCCTGACCGCTTTGGTCAGCATTGGCGCTGTGGGACGCACCTTGGGGGTGCACATGATCCTGGCGACGCAGCGCCCGGCCGGTGTGGTGAGCGATGACATTCTCGCCAATACCAACCTTCGGGTGGCGTTGCGCGTCCAGAGCCGCGACGACTCCAACAACGTTATTGGCGTGCCCGCCGCCTCGGCCATCGGCAGGGCCCAGATGGGCCGCGCCTTTGTGAAGCTCGGCCAGGACGACATCACGCCCGTCCAGACCGCGCTGGTCACCGGACAGGCACAGCTCGACGGCGGTCCCGCCGTCGATGTCCGCGACATCCGGCAGTTCGGTGTCCCGGCCCCCGCTCCTGTACTTCCGCGGTCCGCTGCGATGGACGAGAACGATCTGGATCTCCTCATCGACGCCGTAGTGCAGGCCAATGCCGAGGCGGGATACGCCCCTCCGAGGCAGGTTTGGCCGGAGGCGCTGGGCGAGCGGGTGGAACTGGAGGGATTCCTGACGGAGGAGTCTCCGGAGGGCGCCGCTGCAGCCAGCCATCCAACTGTCGGCAGCGTGCAGGGGTCTACCGTTCTGGTGACCTTGCTGGACGAACCTGAGCTGCAGCGCCAGTCGCCCGCCGGCTGGGACCTGTCCGTGGGCAACCTGATGCTCATGGGCGTGGCGGGCTCAGGTACGAGCACCACCTTGGCGACCATCGCGATGACCCTTGCGAAGGACGCCGATCCGGCCGATTTGGACCTCATGATTCTGGACATGGGTTCCGGTGATCTTGAGATGCTTAAACGCCTGCCGCACACCGTGGCCTATGTGGGAACCGGCGCCGGCGCGAAGGAGCAACAAGCCCGTTTCCTACGGCACCTGAATACCGAACTGGAAAGTCGCAGGGCAGCACCGGGTACGCATCGGCGCACTGTGGTCCTGCTTGACGGCCTGGCCTCCCTGCGCGATGAATTCCAGGACTTCGAAGCACAGCAACTCCTGGGCCTGTTGTACCGGGCCTATGCCGACGGACCGGCGCTGGGGCTCTCCTTCGCTGTGACCACTACCCGCGCCAAAGCAGTTCCTTCTGTGATGAATGAAGTAACGCTGCAGAAATGGCTCTTCCGGCTTGCCGACACGTATGACTACTCGTCGCTCGGGGTGCGGGCGAAACACGTCCCGGCTGCCCTCCCAGGACGCTGCGTGGATCCGCGGACCTCCCTGCAGATGCACGTTGCGACTCCCGGCATCGGGTTGGAAGCCGCTGTGGACCGTGTCCGCCAACGCTGGGGAGACGCGCCTGCCAAGACCACGGCAATCAAGAGCCTGCCCACCGACGTCACCATGGCGGATCTGGGTGTGAAGCCACAACTGGAGACCGAACCGTGGCACATCCCCGTGGGAATCCGCGAAACGGACCTCTCACCGGCCTTCCTGGAAATTTACGAAGGCGAGCACGCCCTCATTGCCGGCCCGGCCCGTTCCGGTAAATCCACCGTGCTGTTGGCCTTGGCCGAGGCTGTCCGTGGCGTAGCCACTTCCCGGGGACCGGCCCAGGTCTGGGGCATTTGCGACCGCCGCTCCCCGTTGGCCACCGCTGCTCTGGACCGCGTAGCCGTAGGCACGGACGAAGTGCCTGCGTTGCTGGCCTCCCTGCGGATCGAGCGCGGCACGGTGTTCCTGCTGATCGACGACTCCGAACGCTTCGAGGATACCGATCAGTCCATTGCGGGGATGATCGCTTCAGGGCCTCCGGGGCTCTGCATCGTCGCCTCGGGACGGGCCGCTGACCTGCGTGGGCTGTACAGCCACTGGACCAAGTCCATCCGCAAATCGCGCCTCGGCGTGGTGCTCCAGCCCGACGTCAATTATGACGGCGAACTGCTGGGTGCCACCCTTCCACGGAAGGCACCCGTGGCGCTCACCGCCGGACGCGGATACCTCGGTGTGGGCGGGCAGATGTCGCTGATCCAGTCACTGAGCCCCGGGAGCTAACCCAGCAGCAGACACTTCGCAGGGGACCGCGGGATAGCCTCGGGAATCAGATCGACAGCTTTGGAGAGTACGGACATGCAATTGGCACAAACGGGTCAGGCGTTGGGCGCGTCCTACCGCTTTGGGGAGCGCGTGGGCTCTGGGGCTGTGGGCGAAGTCTGGACCGTCACGTCCACCGACGGCCGCACCCTGGCGGCCAAAGTCCTGCGCCCGGAGCATGCCGATGACCCTTCCCTGGTAGAGCGGTTCGTCCGAGAGCGATCCGTGCTGCTTGGTCTGCAGGATTCAAGCATCGTCACGGTACGGGACATGGTGGTGGAGGGTGAACGGCTGGCCATCGTCATGGACTACATCGCGGGTGGCTCGCTGCGCGACGTCGTCAAAGACAGTGGCCCTTTGCCTTCCGGAGAGGCTGTAAAAGTGGCCGCCGAGATTTTCGATGCCCTCGCCTTTGCCCACTCGCGGGGAGTGACGCACCGGGACATCAAGCCGGACAATGTGCTCCTGGCCCGCCCGTGGGCCGAGTCTGAAAGCGGCGACGTGCGGGTCTCCGACTTCGGCATTTCCGACGTCGTGGGCGAGAAAATCCGCCAAACGACCGGCCTGATCGGCACTCCGCAGTACATGCCGCCCGAACTCATCAGCCAAGGGCGGTCAGGCCCCGCCGGAGATGTCTATTCCACGGGCGTCCTGCTGTACGAACTCCTTGCCGGGCGTACTCCCTTCGCAGGTCCGGGCACGGACTTCAGCGTGGCTTACCGCCATGTCTCATCGCGCCCGCCCCGTATTCCCGTCGACGATGCCCTGTGGAGCGTCCTGGATCGGATGCTGTCCAAGGACCCCAACCAACGCCCAACAGCCGGTGAGGCGGCTTCGAACCTCCGGCGCTTGGCGCCTGGACTTGCCGGCAAGCCTGCTCTCTCCCGGGGGACAGCGCCTGAGGAGTTCGACGACGTCGAACGCCCGGCCACCGTTGTTCGCGGCGCCTTTACCGATGACGAACTTACCGCCTTTGCAGCGGCGCCATCTGCCGGCGTCGATATGGTTGCCCCGGATCTGGGCCAGGCAGGCAGCGCTACCATCGCCCGTCCCATGCCGCGCCGCGAAGTCCGCCCACAGGCGGAGGAACGTTCAGAGGAAAAAGACGCGACCCCGTTCTGGCGGACACGCAAAGCGTTGCTTCTGGGCGCTGGCGCGGTCTTCCTGATCGTGGCGATGGTGGTGGGTTTCATCCTTCTATCCCCCACCAGCACGCAGGTAGCTCCCACGCCGCCTGGACAACAATTGTCGGCCCAGTTGCAGGACCCTGCCCTGCCGACCGGCCTGACCATTTCACGAAGCGCCACGTACGAGCCTTCTTCCGGTCAGGTCCGTTTGACGGTGTCCTACTCAGCGCAGAAAGCGCCGTTGTCCGGTGAGTTCCTGGAGGTCATTCCCGGTCTTGCCGATGGCGAAACCTGCCCGGCTGTGACGTGGGACGGTGGCACTGTGAGCCGCAACCAGGCTTCCATCTCCGGACTGGACGTTGAGTGCGGCTGGAAGCTCTCCGGGGTGGAGATTCCTGCCGGAGGATCAGTGCAGTTGACCGCCAAGGTACCTGTGCAGCCCGCGGACCAGAAGGCAATGGATGCCTGGCTCCGCAGCGGATCGACGGCAACCACGGCTGCCACGCAGAACCCTGCGGTCAAAGGCACCGCGTACCCGGTGCAACGCCTTAAGGGTGTAGAGGTCCGCACCCCTGCACGCGTTGTAACGCCCAGCCCCCTGAAAATCACGCTCGTCCCCGTGTGGGCCGGCGGTGCCGATGAACTCAATCCCCTCTACATCAGCCCAGCCTCAGGTAAGGCATCCCAGATGCTCGCTGCCGTCACCGGCGGTGAGCAGGGGGTGCGGTTCGCCGATGGCTGCGGCGGGGCGCTGGCAGTGGACAGCTCCGGGCTCACCGTAACAGCCCTGCAAATCACGCCACAGTGCACGGTCCGGGCCAGCGTGGGAAATTTCACCGAGCTCAAGTCAGCCCCGTTCGGCATCACCTCCCGGGAGAACTCGGGCGAGTAGCTCCCCCTGCGCCACCGCCGAGGGGCGGGATCTCAACCCTTTCACGCCCGGCGAGGGGCTGGATCTCAACCCTTTCACCCGCTCAAAGAGGCGAGAGCTAACCCCTCGGCGAAGCCAGGAGTAGATTAGCCCACGGATGCCACAAGACACCCTCGGAACCAGGACGGTCCTCGGAGGCAACAATGGCCGGGCACACCAAGAAAACAACCAAAAGCACCGACTACGAGTTCGTCACCGTGTGGCGAGTAGCGGGCACCCGCCAGGAAGTGGTGGACATCCTTGGTGACGCCGCCACGCTCAAGCAATGGTGGCCCTCCGTCTACCTCACGGTTACTCCCGTGGCCGACGGCGGACCCGGCGGCGTTGGCGCAACCTTCGACCTCCACACCAAGGGCTGGCTTCCGTACACCCTGCGCTGGCGACTCACCATTACCGAACCCGTGAGCCTCGACGGCTTCGCCCTCACCGCCGCTGGCGACCTCAATGGAACAGGTCGCTGGACATTCGAAACCGACGGCCCGGAAGTGGTCATCACCTACGATTGGCGGGTCAGCGCTGCCAAGCCCCTCCTGCGCAGGCTGAGCTGGCTCCTGAAACCCGCATTCTCGGCCAACCATCACTGGGCCATGGCGCGCGGCGAGGAGAGCCTCAAACTGGAGCTCCGCCGTCGTCGTTCCACTTCCGCAGCGAAAGTGCCTCAGCCCCCAGAAGCAACCTTCGTCCGGCGGGCGAGGGGTTAGCTCTCACCTCTTTCGCTGCTGCCAAAGAGCCGGGATCCCGCCCCTCGGCGCACATATCCACATAGCCACCCATCCGGGGCCAGACCGGCGCCGAACTCCCGATAGAATCAAGACGCCGACAACCAAACACCAACTGAGATCAGGGAGGACCACGTGCGCACATCGCGGACCCGGGTTCCCTTCCACGCCCTGCGGTCGGGCACGGTCTCTCTTGTGGTGGTTCTCCTCGCAGCAGGTGCCCACATTGTGGGTGGCGGGACGCTTCCCACGGCCCCGGTCCTTTTGGCGCTCGTGGTGCTGACAGCTCTGGTGGCTACGCTGGCTACCCGTTTCAAGCTGAACCTCGTCTCCATGGCGGGCCTCTTAGGCGCGGGACAATTGGTGCTTCACGAGGCCTTCACCGCGCTGGGACCCATCACGGCCACGGGTCCGGCAGCAAACCACCACCTCGGCGGCGATTCCTTAAGCCCCGGCATGGACCTTGCAGCAGCGCACACCCATGAGCTCGGGACGGCTTTCGGCACCCTGATGCTTGTGGGCCACGTCATCGCTACCTTTGCTTCTGCGATCGTCCTCACCAAGGGTGAAGATGCGCTCTGGCAGTTGGCGGCCTGGCTACGTCCGCTGCTCGCCCTGCCCACCTTGGTGTTCAGGCCCGACGCCGGTGCCTCGCCTGCCGCGGTTGGCGCACCCGATGTCTTCATCCCCCGCCCCTGGCGGAACCTCAGGCAAGACAGCCGACGCGGCCCGCCCGCCGTCGTCGTACTTCCCTAGTTCCGCCCGGCACCAAGGCGACGCAACAGCGCGCCGCAAAAGCAAAGCCTTTGCATGGTGACGGGCTCTCAACCCGTACCCCCGCGCCGCCTCAGCCGGCGCCCCCGAAAGGCAATCCCATGAACAAGTCCGCCCTCCGTCGCACCCTTTCCGCTACCGCCGTCGCCGGTGGAACCGCCGCCCTGATGATGGCAGGCCTGGCCGGAGCCTCCGCCCACGTTTCCGCCGACCCGAACAAGACCGCTGCCAACTCGTACGCTTTGGTCACTTTCGGCATCCCCCACGGTTGCGACACGTTCGGCACCACAAAGGTTGCCATTTCACTCCCCGAAGAGCTGAATGACGCACAGCCGACCGTCAACCCGAACTGGACCGTGGAGAAGGTCACGGAGACCCTCGCCGAGCCCAAGAAGCTGGATGACGGAACCACCATCACCAAGCGCACAAGCCAGATTGTGTACACGGCCAAGGCTCCGCTTGACCCTCACCTGCGTGACGCATTGGTCCTGTCCGTCAAGCTGCCGGACGCCGTCGGCAAGACCCTCTACTTCCCCACGCTGCAGACCTGCGAACAAGGCCAGACCGATTGGTCCGAGATCGCCAAGGAGGGCCAGGACCCCCACGATCTCAAGGCTCCGGCGCCGTCGGTCACCATCACCCCTGCTGCTGCAGAAGGTGACCACCACGCTGCAACCGCCGTCTCCACAGAGCAGGCTTCCGCAGTGACCTCCGACGACGGTTCGCAGGCACGCAGCTGGGCGGGCCTCATCGCCGGCATCGCTGGTTTGGGCCTGGGCGGTGCGGCGTTCTTCCGCAGCCGCGCTGCCAAGCCCGCGGTGGTCAAGGCTGATTCCTCCAAGTAGTTGACCTCTGGATTGGCGCCCGGAAGATTACGATCCGGGCGCCAATCCAGGTCCTTCGCCGTGGCTGAATTGACTCACGTCACGGCCGGGACAAGGCTGGTGCCCATGTGGACTCAGCGCATTAAAACCGGACTTGTGACGACGACGGCAGCCGCTTCACTGCTGCTCCTGGCAGCCTGCGGGCCAAGCCCCAGCCCGGCGGGAACCAGCAGTGCCCCGCCCACTTCTTCAACCCCGTCGGCTTCGTCGACTCCCAGCTCACCTTCGGCAACGGCCACAATGACGCCATCGGCGCCCACCACGTCGGCTGCGCCAGCAGGCGCCACCCAGTGCAAGGCAGCGTCCCTGACTGCGGCTACCGATTCAACCGGCGGCGGAGCGGCAGGCAGCATTTACGAGAAGCTGATCCTGACGAACTCCGGCACCACGCCGTGCACACTGGAAGGCTTCGCCGGCGTCTCACTGACCGCCGAGGCCAGTGGTGAACCGATCGGCGAACCGGCAACCCGCGAAACGACCACCCCGGTCACCAAGATCGAACTGGCCCCAGGTAAGTCGGCGTGGGCCGAAATCCGCTACACGCAGGCCGGAAACTACGGCGATTGCACCAAGGTCCCCGCTGCCGGTTTCCGTATCTACCCGCCGAACGACACCGCGTCGCTGTTCGTCGCCGAGGCGCATGATGCGTGCAGCAACGCCGGTATCAAGCTCCTGACCATCACAGCATTCCAGGCAGTCTGACACTGTCTCCACGGCTCCGTCTTATTCTGTCGGGGCCGTGGGGCATGATGGAGGAATGCAGGAGCCGCAGGCGTCGGATGGCGCCATCAGCCGTTTCAGCCAGGCAACCAGGGAATGGTTCCTCGGCGCTTTTTCCGAGCCCACCCCCGCGCAGGACGGGGCGTGGAACGCGATCTCGTCAGGTTCGCATGCCTTGGTCGTGGCTCCCACCGGTTCCGGTAAGACCCTCGCAGCTTTTCTGTGGGCGTTGGACCGGCTGCATTCCACCCCGTCGGACACCCTTCCGGGGTTGGAGACTGTCCCTGCCAACGGCAAAGGCCGGGCCAAACGCCCCAAGACCAAAACACGTGTCCTCTATATCTCACCGCTGAAAGCCCTCGGCGTGGACGTTGAGCGGAACCTCCGGGCACCACTGATTGGCATCACCCAGACCGCCAAGCGTTTAGGGCTGCCTGCACCTCTCGTCACGGTCGGTGTCCGTTCAGGAGATACGACGGCGGCAGATCGCCGTACGCTGTTGACCAACCCACCGGACATCCTGATCACCACTCCGGAGTCCCTGTTCCTTATGCTGACCTCCCGTGCCAGGGAGACGCTCAGCGAAGTGGACACCATCATCATCGACGAAGTGCATGCCGTTGCGGGCACCAAGCGCGGGGCACACCTTGCCGTCTCGCTGGAGCGCCTGGATGCATTGCTTCCCAAGCCAGCGCAGCGCATCGGGCTCTCGGCTACCGTCCAACCGCGTGAGTTGGTGGCGCAGTTCCTGGCAGGTCAGGCACCGGTGGAAATCGTGGCTCCGCCGTCCAAGAAAAACTGGAACCTTACCGTCACCGTGCCTGTGGAGGACATGTCAGACCTCCAGGGTGCCGCGGGGGCATTCGATTCGGGCCCGGCGTCGGGACTGCAGCCCCAGGCCTCCATCTGGCCGCATGTGGAGGAACAGATTGTGGATCTGGTCCTCTCCAAACAATCCACCATTGTGTTTGCCAATTCCCGCCGCCTTTCAGAGCGCCTGACGGCACGGCTCAATGAAATCTACGCCGAACGACAATTGATGGCAGTGGGCGGCGGAGAGTGGGCAGCACCGGAGGCAAGCTCCGGCGTTTCGGGGTCCATAGCTCCTGTGTCCACAGCTCCGGCATCCTCAGTGCCGGCGTCCACCGCCACGCCGGCTCACATGATGGCGCAGGCCGGCAGTACCACCGGCGCCGATCCCGTATTAGCCCGCGCCCACCACGGCTCGGTGTCCAAAGACCAGCGAGCCATGATCGAGGACGACCTCAAGTCCGGCAGGCTCCGGTGCGTGGTGGCAACCTCCTCACTGGAACTTGGCATCGATATGGGTGCTGTGGACTTGGTCATCCAGGTGGAGTCTCCACCGTCGGTGGCCAGTGGCCTCCAGCGGGTAGGCCGCGCCGGACACCAAGTGGGCGAGATTTCCGAAGGTGTGCTGTTCCCCAAGCACAGGGCGGATCTCCTGCACACGAGCGTCACGGTGGAACGCATGCTCAGTGGGCAGATTGAGCGGTTGAGCATCCCCACGAATCCCTTGGACATCCTGGCCCAACAGACGGTCGCGGCAACTGCCTTGGGGAGCATCGACGTCGAAGACTGGTTCAGCACCGTCCGGCGTTCTGCACCGTTCGCCAGCCTGCCGCGATCAGCGTTTGAAGCCACCTTGGACCTCTTGGCCGGCCGGTACCCCTCGGACGAGTTCGCCGAGCTCCGGCCACGCATCATCTGGGACCGGCATGCAGGAACCATTGAGGGCAGGCCCGGAGCCCAACGCTTGGCAGTGACCTCCGGTGGCACCATCCCGGACCGGGGATTGTTCGGCGTGTACATCATCGGCACGGAAGTCGAGGGATCAGCTTCCCCCGGCAGCGGTAACGGGAGTGAACCCACTGCCTCGGCCCGCGCGGCCAAGGGCGGCCGCCGTGTGGGTGAACTCGACGAGGAAATGGTGTACGAATCCAGGGTCGGCGATGTCTTTGCGCTGGGCGCCACCAGTTGGAAGATCGAGGACATCACGCACGACCGCGTGCTGGTCTCCCCTGCCTTCGGCCAGCCGGGGAAGCTTCCCTTCTGGAAGGGTGATTCGCTCGGCAGGCCCGTTGACCTGGGCCGGGCCTTGGGCGCGTTTATCCGGGAACTCTCCGCAGCGGACGAGGCTCCCGCCATGGAACGCTGCCAAGCCAGTGGTCTGGATGCCTTCGCGGCAAGCAACCTGCTCCAGTACCTCAGGGAACAGAAGGAAGCCACGGAGATTGTTCCCAGCGACAGAACGCTGGTGGTGGAGCGTTTCCATGACGAGCTGGGCGATTGGCGGGTGGTGCTCCACAGCCCCTTCGGCATGCCCGTCCACGCTCCGTGGGCGCTGGCCGTGGGCCAACGACTCCAACAGCGCTACGGCCTGGATGGGTCCGCGATGGCGGCCGATGATGGCATCGTCCTGCGCGTGCCCATGATGGAGGATGAGCCACCCGGTGCTGAATTGTTCCTCTTCGATCCGGAGGAACTGGAGCAGATCGTCACTACTGAAGTAGGTGGCAGCGCCCTGTTCGCCTCCCGGTTCCGCGAGTGTGCGGCGCGGGCGCTCCTCTTGCCACGCCAAAACCCGGCCAAACGGCAGCCGCTGTGGCAGCAGAGGCAACGCTCGGCCCAATTGCTGGACGTCGCCCGGAAGTACCCGTCCTTTCCCATCGTGCTCGAAACAGTGCGCGAATGTTTGCAGGATGTTTACGATCTGCCCGCGTTGAAAGACATTGCGGCATCCGTGGAGCGCCGTGAGCTCAGGATCGTGGAGACCACAACGCAGCAGCCCTCCCCCTTCGCGAAGTCGCTTTTATTCGGCTATGTGGCCCAATTCCTGTACGAGGGCGACTCCCCCTTGGCAGAACGCAGGGCTGCTGCCCTGGCGTTGGACTCCACTCTCCTCAACGAACTCCTTGGGCGTGTGGAACTGCGCGAGCTCCTCGACGCCGCAGTCATCGATTCCACGGAAAGGGAACTACAGCGGCTGGCCCCGGACCGCCGAGTGCGCGGGATGGAGGGCGTCGCTGACCTGCTCCGGTTGTTGGGTCCGCTCAGCGTTGAAGAAGTGGCGGAACGGCTTCAAGGAGTGGAGACAGCTGAAACAGCGCAGCACACGCTGGAGGAGCATGTCAGCGCAGATCATCCGGACGGCGCCGAACACCTGGACGAAGCTCCGCCGGCCGCGCCATCAGGCACGGTCACCGACGCCGGATCCCACTTGGCTGCCCTGCAGAAAGCCAACCGTGCACTCAAGGTGACCATTGGCGGCGTCGAACGCTTCTCTGCAGTGGAGGATGCCGCGAGACTTCGCGACGCAATCGGCGTTCCCTTGCCTATGGGTGTTCCGTTGGCGTTCATTGAACCGGTCCATGATCCTTTGGGTGACCTCGTCTCCCGGTATGCCCGCACCCACGGGCCCTTCACGGCGTCGGAAGCGGCCTCGAGGTTGGGACTCGGTGTCGCGGTGGTCAACACGGCCCTGAAACGCCTGGCCGGGGACGGCCGGGTGGTGGAGGGAGAGTTCCGTCCACACGCTGTGGCCGAACCCCAACCCACAGCGGAAGGCGCAGATCGCGAGCTCATGACCCTGGACGCCCCGCCGTCCAGCGAGTGGTGCGATGCCGAAGTTCTGCGCAAGCTGCGTCGTCGTTCCCTGGCTGCCCTCCGCGCCGAAGTGGAGCCCGTGGACACTGCCGCTTATGGGCGGTTCCTGCCGGCCTGGCAAAATGTCACCGCACCGGGGAAGTCGCGGAGCCAGGCGTTGCGCGGACTGGACGGCATCATCACGGCCGTGGACCAGCTGTCCGGGGTTCCGATCCCCGCCTCAGCTTGGGAGCCTTTGGTACTGGCAAGCCGGGTGGCGGACTACAAACCCGCCATGCTGGACGAACTGATGGCCGCCGGCGAACTCCTCTGGTCCGGGGCAGGGTCCCTGCCCGGAAACGACGGCTGGATCAGCCTCCACGTGGCCGATTCCGCTGAGCTGACCCTCAGCCCGTCCCCCGAGTTCGAACCCGGCGACGCACAGCAGCGGCTTTTGGAGCACTTCAGCGCAGGCGGTGGCTACTTCTTCCGGCAACTCACGGACGTGGCCGGCGGCATGGACGCAGTGTTAAGTGACGACGCCGTGGTCTCCGCTCTGTGGGACCTGGTCTGGGCCGGCCGGGTGACAGGAGATACGTTCGCCCCGGTGCGCGCCATGATCGCCGGTGGCAAAACCGCCCACCGGCAGGTGGCTAAGGCCCCCAGGGCACGGGCTCCGCGCCTCAGCAGGCTGGGCCGTTCCCATGGGTCAGGTCTGCTGGGCTCGCCTGGGCTTACCGGTGGCCGCTACGGTTCGGTTCCAGGCGGGATTGCAGCTGCACCACCGTCTGCTGTGGGCCGTTGGTCGGCCCTGCCCGCCCCGGAATTGGATCCCACCATCCATGCCCGCGGCACCGCCGAATTGCTGCTGGACAGGTATGGCGTGGTGACCCGCGGTTCGGTCATGGCGGAGAACATCATTGGCGGCTTCGGGCTCATGTACAAAGTGCTTGCCCGGTTGGAGGAGGCAGGCCGGTGCCGCCGCGGCTACTTCATCGAGCATTTGGGAGCTGCCCAGTTCGCGGTCCCCGCAACAGTGGACCGACTGAGATCATTCACCGAGGATGCCCGTATTTCCAAAGCAGAACCGTCGGCGTTGGCATTGGCCGCAACGGATCCAGCCAACCCGTATGGGGCCGCCCTTCCGTGGCCCGCGTTGTCAGTCGACGCCGGGTCCGGGCACCGTCCCGGACGGAAAGCCGGAGCGCTGGTGGTGATGGTCGACGGCGCGTTGGTCCTTTACGTGGAACGCGGCGGCAAGACGCTGCTCACCTTCAACCAAGACGAGGCCGTGCTGACACTGGCAGCCCAGGCGTTGGTGGATGTAGTGCGCCGCGGCGCCGTGGACAAGCTCTTCATGGAGAAGGTCAACGGGCACGACCTCCTCGAAACCCCCATTGCCGTTGCCCTGGCAGCAGCCGGCGCCTACTCCACTCCGAAGGGACTGCGGATCCGTGCCTGAGGGTGATTCCATTTGGCGCGCTGCGTCGCGGCTGAACGAGGCCTTGGCCGGGCAAACCATCACGGCCTCAGACTTCCGTGTGCCCCGCTTCGCCACGCTGAACCTCGCAGGGTGGTCCATGACCGAGGTGGTCCCACGGGGCAAACACCTCCTGATGCGCCTCACGGGCCCAGTGGACGAGGAACCCGGTGCCAGCAAAAGGCCGCGTGCCCTGACCATCCATTCCCACCTGAAGATGGAGGGGAACTGGATGATCTATCCGCCGGGTGGTCGATGGACCAAACCCGGCCACACGGCACGGTGCGTGCTCCGCACAGCCTCGGCCGACGCGGTGGGGTTCTCGCTGGGCATCCTGGAAGTGGTGCCCACCGCCGAGGAAGACAAGATTGTTGGACACTTGGGACCGGACCTCCTCGGCCCTGATTGGGACGAGGAAGAAGCTCTGCGGAGGCTACGGGCTGAGCCGGACATCACCGTGGGTTTCGCCTTGTTGGACCAGCGTAAGCTCGCAGGCATCGGCAATATCTACCGGTGCGAGGCGTGCTTCCTCTCCGGCATCCACCCAACGCTCCCGGTGGGCGAAGTGCCGGATCTGGCCAAGACCATCAACGATGCCAAGCGCCTCCTCGGTGAAAACCTCGGTCCGGGGCGGCGCAGTACTCTTGGTCCCCGCGCCATGAGGCCCGGGTATTGGGTTTACGGCAGGGAACGCCAACCGTGCCGTCGGTGCGGGACCACTGTCCGCCGCGCGCTCCTGGCGGCCCCGGATGGGACTGAGGAACGGGACATCTACTTCTGCCCCCGCTGCCAGCCGGCCCCATAGCCCGTCACAAGCAGTGGGAAAGCGCCAGCGACGCTCAGCACACGGGTGCGCACAGCACACGGGTGCGCACAACCGGCCGCCCGGCTGTGCGCCCCGGATTCACGAGGCAGCTGGCGCTGTCGGTACGGCTTCCACGGGTTCCGTTGCCGGACCGGAAGCCGTGCCGTCCTTTGCCTTGGACACTTCCGGGACCATGAATTTCGGCAGCAGCACTTGCACGATCGGGCCAATGGCCAAGGCGTAGACCACGGTTCCCACGCCTACCGAGCCTCCCAGCAGGAAACCTACGGCAAGGACCACCACTTCGATGCCGGTGCGCACCAGTCGAACCGACCATCCGGTACGGCGGACCAGGCCTGTCATGAGGCCATCGCGGGCGCCGGGGCCGAGCCGTGCTCCGATGTAGCAGGCAGAAGCGATGCCATTGAGGATCACGGCTCCGGCAAGCATGGCGATCTGGCCTCCAAGGTGGGAGAACTCCGGAATGAGCCACAGACCGAGGTCGGCAAAGAGTCCCACGAGCACCGCGTTGGCGATGGTTCCGATCCCCGGCATTTGCCGCAACGGAATCCAGAGGAGCAGGACAAGGAAGCTGACCGCGATGACCACAACGCCAATGCTGAGGCCAGTCTTCTGGGACACGCCTTGGTGGAACACGTCCCAGGGGTCCAAGCCAAGGCCGGCCCGGATGAACATGGCCAGGGAGATGCCATACATCGCGAGGCCAATCAGGAGTTGTGTGATTCTTCGGGTCATCATGATGTCCATCATCCAAGAGAACTGGCCTTGTATTCCATAGCCAGTTTGGAATACTGGTCTTATGTCCGGCTCATTGAATCCCACTGCACTCGTCCGCCTCCTGGGCTCCTGGAACTCCGGCGCCCTGCCCGCCTACCGGGAGTTGGCCGACGTCGTGCGATTGCTGGTGATGGATGGGCGCATCCCACTGGACGTCGCGCTGCCGAGCGAACGCGCGCTGGCCCAAACACTCGGCCTCAGCCGCACTACCGTCACCGCCGCGTACGCGAGCCTGCGCGAGCAGGGTTTCCTCACTGCCGGGCAGGGCAGCCGCGGCAGGACCTGCATCCCGCACCGCACGGCGCCAGTCAGTGCACCGGGCCTTGCTGTTCCGGACGGGCTGCTGGACCTGGCCTATGCGTCGCTTCCCGCCGCCGGAGAAGTGGTGCACAGGGCATTCGCGGAGGCACTGACCGAACTGCCTGCACTCTTGCCGGGCTTCGGGTACGACGCTGTGGGCGTACCCGCCCTGCGTGAAGCCATCGCGGAAAAATACACCGCCGAGGGCGCGCCCACCACAGCCGGCCAGATCCTGATCACCTCCGGCGCCCAGCATGCCCTCAATATCGTGTTGCGGACGCTCGCCGGAAAGCAGGACCGGGTCATGGTGGAACACCCCACTTATCCCAACGCGCTGGACGCCATCCGCTCCGCCGGCTGCAAACCGCTGCCAGTTGCGCTGCCCGTAATACAGTCGAGTACCTCTCCGGCCTGGGACATCGACGCGATGGTCGCCACCATGAACCACCAGCGACCCGCCATGGCCTATCTCGTGCCGGACTTCCACAATCCAACAGGGCGCATCATGTCGGATCTGCAGCGGCGGCGTTTGGTGCGCGCGGCAACTGCGTCCGGGACCGTACTGGTAGTGGATGAGACGCTGCGCGGGTTGAATCTCGACGGCGTCCGCACGGCTCCGATGTCGTCCTTCAGTCCTTCGGTGGTGTCCATTGGGTCGCTGAGCAAATCCCATTGGGCAGGCCTCAGGACCGGGTGGATCCGGGCAGACGAAGCCCTGATTGCCCGTTTTGTTGCTACGAGGACCGTCATGGATTTGGGCGGCCCCGTGGTGGAGCAGCTGGCGGCCGCGCGCCTGATCAGGTCATTCTCAGAGCCATTGGCCGCCCGATTGGAGGAGCTGAGGCACAACCGGGAAGCGCTGTTGGGACTGCTTGCGCAGCACCTGCCGGACTGGGAGGTGGAGCGACCACAGGGTGGACTCACCGTTTGGTGCCGGCTCCCCTCACCGTGCAGCACAGCGCTGACAGTGCTCGCACCGGACTTCGGGCTCCGCTTGGCCGCCGGTCCCCGCTTTGGTGTGGGCGGAGCGTTCGAGCACTACCTGCGTGTGCCCTACACGTTGCCGCCCGCGCAGTTGGAGTTCGCCGTCGGAGCGCTCCGCGCCGCCCAGGACACGCTCGACGCCGCACCCCACCTGCGCCGCACCCTCAAGGCCGAGCGGCCCGCCGTCGTCGCGGTTGCCTAAGCCGCCGCACTCCGCGTCCCGCCCATGCGCTGCTTCGCCGTGTTGCTGCCGGGGCCCACTGGGACATGCGAGGTTGCCTTGGCCAGTCCGAACAGCGTCATTCCGTTGTAAACCACTTCAATGCCCGACGCCGGAACCTGGTACGTTTCGTGCCACACGCCAACGTCCCCGCTGCCCGCAATCTCCTTCATGAATTTCCGCCACGGCCCCAGATGCGGCGAATTCTTGTCAGCAGCAAATTTGCGAAGATGCTCTGGGCTTTCCCAGTAACTGAGCAGCACGGTGGTCCGCCCGAACCACTGCTCACTGCCGAGTAGTCCAGCTTCGGGGTTCGCAGCGAGGTGCCGCATCATGGTGGGCATGGCCGAGGCAACCTTCGCCACTCGGCCCATCTTCCACCACCGGTTGGCGCGCATCCCGATGAGGAAAACGGTCACGGTGTCGCGCCCGATGTCCGCCGTGAAGCGACCGGGGAAAATCTCCTGTGCCATGTGAATCCTTCCTGACTGCGGTCTCGACTTCGAGTTTCGTAACGTTGTTATGAAACAATGTTATGAAACACTTGAAGGCATGGCAAGACCCATCGTTCATGATCAACATGTTCAGCAACGCCTCTTGGCCGTCACCGCAGACCTCGTGGACCGCGAAGGACCTGCCCGCGTCACCCTTCGGGACGTCGCCGCCGCGGCAGAGACCTCCACCACGGCCATTTACTCCCTGTTCGGCGGCAAAGCGCAACTGCTGACGGCCGCCGTCGACGACGGCTTTCGCTCCTTCGGCGAGTCCCAAAAGGAAGCCGCCAAGGGCGGACTGCTGGAGCTTGGGCGCGCCTACCGGGTGTGGGCCTTGGAGCATCCAGCGTTGTACCGGCTCATGTTCGGCGGCGCGCTGGCTGCCTACGTTGACTGCAGCCCGACGCCGGACGTCGCCTCGGATTCCATGCTCCCCTTGGTGGAGGCGGTGGTGGCTGCCCAGTCAACCGGCGTGCTCCGCAACGACGATCCCACCATGGTGGCGATGGCGATTTGGGGCCAGGTCCACGGACTGGTCAGCCTAGAGTTGGCGCAAATGAATGACCCCGCCACGGACTGGGCACGATTCTACGAGGCGGCCCTGGACTCCGTAGCCCGGGCCTGGGCCGCCTAGCCGGTTTCGCTTACGCGTAGACCTTCTCCAGGAATGCGCCCCAGGTCTTGGTCGTGAGCTCCGAGTCGCCGGAGCCGCTGAAATCGTGCACGGTCATGCCCACCGGAGCGCCGAAAGCATTCCGACCGAAGAAGCGGTAAAGGGTGTCGCCGGTCCGCAGTCCCAGGAAGTTCTCGTTGGAGAAGTCCACTTCGCCACTGAGCCGCCCCACGCCGTCGGCGTCCAGGTCGAATCGCGAACCGGCAGCAACATCCTCCACGCCCAGTGCCTTCTTCAGCTGCAGGAAACCGCCAGGGGTCTGTGAAGAGGCCGGCGCCTGGATGTCGGTGAACACTACGGGCTTGCCGTCGAAGTACTGCAGGTACTGACCCAGCGTGTGCAGGTAGAACTCCGTATGCTTGCTGGCACCGTCGTACTGCTCGTCCCAGTTATCGGCGAAAATGCCGCTGTGGACATAGTGCAGCTTGGCACGGCCACCTTCGAGAGGCTCCAGGACGTGCTCCAACTGGTTGAACCAGCCGTCCGGGCCATCCATCCGTGACACCAAGTGCGCGGGATATTCCTGGACGGTTTTTACGTCCGGCCACTGATCCGTGGGGAACATCCACGCGGGAGTGTCCTTGGTAACAGCCTCCCACACGCGCTCCGGGGTTCCGGGCAGTTCGGCGTCCGCCACAATTTCGAATTTCCGGTTGTCAGTCATTGCTTTGGTCCTTTTCTGCTGTTTGATCTGTTGAGTGCTCTTGTTGCGGGGGCGTCTTGAGTGCGGGGTGAAGCACGACGACGAGCCGGTGCTTGCGCGCCCCGCCCGCCTCCGCGGCAGCACCGCCGTCGTGGTACTTATCCACCAGTTGGGTCACCGCCACGCCCAGCTCTTCGGCGAACGCTGCGCGTTCCGCCGCGGAGCGGAACGTGATCTCGCCGTCGATCGCGAAGCTGGCCAACTTCTTCTTCGCTGCAGCGGCGCCGGAGATGAGCTTGCCCATTTCCTGCACGGTGCGCGAGGCAAGGGAGAGAAGCCAAAACGCGGAGAAGCGGTCTGCGAAGCGTCGTGGGTCCGGGGCCACCGATGCCAAGGCGACGGGCGAGATCAGGTAGGAGGCCGCCGTCGCACGCACCACGCGCTCGGTGACGTTGCCTTTTCGCCGCTCTTCCACCAGCTCAACCAGCCCGTGCCGTTCGAGGGCTTTGAGGTGATAATTCACTTTTTGCCGCGGCAAACCGACCCTGAGGGCCAACTGTGTGGCGGACGCGGGCTCGGCGAGCTCGTGGAGGATGCGGGTGCGGATCGGGTCCAGCGACGCTTCCGCCGCGGCCGGGTCCTCGATCACTTCGATGTCCAACATGCTTCAAGCATGGTCACCGACAACTTTTCTTGTCAAGAACTTTTTTATCGTCGGTTGGTTCCGTTGTGAGGCCCGCTCTGCGTGCCTCGCGCGCGAATCAGGGCGCACAGCGGGCCCCACAACTCAACGCCAGTAGAATTGTCCGGTGATGCAATCCCCCCTCCCCGTGCGCGACGGCGTGAACGCGACCCGTCTGCGCCTCCCGGACGAGGGCCCGTGGACCACCGCCATGGACTACATGATGCACCGCTGGGGACACATCGATCCTCAGGGTATTGAGGACCGGTTCGACGCCGGCGAGATCGTGGGTGAAGGCGGTGTTCCCCTCGATCGCAGCACCAAACTGAAGGACCACACCTTCATTTGGTACTACCGCACTCTCCCGCCCGAGACGCGGCTGCCCGTGGAAATCACTATCCTTCACCAAGACGAGCACATCCTGGTGGTGGATAAGCCGCACTTCCTCCCCACCACTCCCGGCGGCACCTACATCCAGGAATCCGCGCTGGTCCGGCTCCGGAACCTCCTGAACCTCCCGGACCTCATCCCCATGCACCGCCTGGACCGCATGACAGCCGGCCTGCTGCTGCTCTCCACCAACCCGGAAACGCGCGGCAACTACCAGGTGCTTTTCGAGAAGCGCCAGGTCCAGAAGGAATACGAGTGCGTGTCCGCCGCGACGCCCGCCGCAGGCTTTCCCGCCGTCGAGTTCCCCGCCGTGGTCCGCAACCGCATGACCAAGTCCCGAAGCTACCTGCTCGCCGAAGTGATCGACGGTGAACCGAACGCCGAAACGCGGATCGAACAAACAACAACGTTCGACGCCGGCACCCACCAGCGCGCGCTGTACCGGCTGGAACCCCACACCGGAAAAACCCATCAACTTCGCGTCCACATGGCATCGTTGGGGCTGGGAATCATCAATGATGCCTTCTACCCGGACCTGCTGGACAAGGCCCCGGATGACTACAGCAAGCCGCTCCAACTCCTTGCCCGCGGCATCCGGTTTGTTGACCCCATCACCAAACAACCCGTGGAGTACCGCAGCCAGTTGGAGCTCAGCCTAGCCCACGCCTGAGTACCCGGCGGGAGCCTTTCACGGCACCTGTTTCGCACGGCTCAGCGCAGGACTACCATGAGGATTCTGGGTCTTCTCCGGGAGCTGTGATGGACAATTTGGTGGAAATACCAGGCGACAGGACTGCTGCGGTCTTTGCGTACTCCGCTGCCGCAGTGGGAGTGACCGGCGTCGTGACCCTCGCAGCCATGTACGCCGTGGAAGTGCCCAGGGGTGGACCTTTCGTTTTCGGAACCATCAACGACGCTACGGGCGCAGTCTTCAACATCCTTGTCATTCCTGTGATCCTCCAGGTCCACAAGCGCCTTCCGAAAGCACCGTGGACCGAACCGTTGAAATGGATCACTGTGGCAGCCTGCGCAGCCGGTGCCGCCAGTTCCGCCCTCTTGGTGCTCAAGGTCCTGGCGTTCGAGCCATCCACCGCAGTGTCCGTCGCTGCGATCACCACCCAGGCTGCTTGGTTCCTCACAGCGAATAACAAGCTGCGTACCGTGGAAGGTTACCCGCTCGGACTGGCCAGGCTTGGCCGGTTCATTGGAGGGGCACTGGTCATCGGACTTCCGGTGGCAGGTCTGGGCTTCCTGATTCCCGGTCCGGAATGGCTGAGGTTCGCGATCATGGGCGCTGGCGTCCTGGCAGGGGCATCCGCGTGGATCGCCTGGCCGTATTGGTACTTCAAAGCGGGCAAGTTCCTGGGCCACAAGCGTGCTGCAGAAGTCCCCGGGAGCGCGCCTGCAGCAGCGTAAAGGCAGGGTCTGCCGTTCGCCGGTTCAGTCGTCGGACCCTGGTCAGGAATCAAACCCCGGCGAGGAACCGAACACCGTCCGGAAGACCGCCGTCGTATCCTCCGAGTACCACGAACTCCACTACCTCAAGCGGGCTGTCCGCAGCCGCACCTGCTGAAGCCGACGACGAAAACGACCTCACGGCGTCGAACGCTACCTCGGCAACCTGACGGGCGTCCCATCCGTAAATTCCCGCGCTGATCGCAGGGAAGGCGACCGTCCTGGCACCAAGCCCGGCCGCCACCCTCAGGCTTTCGTGGAAACACGAGGCGAGCAGCGCCGGATCCGTCTGCCCGGCATGCCTGTTGGGCCCCACCGTATGCACCACCCACTGGGCGGGAAGCCCGAACCCGGGGGTCGCGACGGCAGCGCCCACCGGCAGCCCGTCCGGCAAGGCCGTCCGCCTCACCTCGCGACATGCCTTGAGGAGTTCCGGGCCAGCTGCCCTGTGGATGGCCCCGTCCACTCCCCCTCCACCGAGCAGAGACGAGTTGGCGGCGTTGACGATCGCGTCCACCGGGCGGGTGGTGATGTCCCCCTTCAAAATGTCGATTCTCATGGCGCCAGTCTCGCGCCGGAGCGGCGGATGCGGCAAGTGCGGTACCTTGTGCCCATGGACATCACCGCCCCGGAGACGTGGGGATCCGCGATTTATCTGTGGATCGTCCCCATTGTGCTGGGCGACGCCATCTTCCCGCCCATCCCCTCGGAAATGGTGGTGATCACCGGCGGCGCCCTCGCTGCCGACGGCCACGCCAACTTCTGGCTGATTCTCTTCCTCGCCGCTTTCGCATCCTGGCTCGGCGACATGGCGGTTTTTGTCCTGTTCAAACGGCGCATCAGCCATGTCCTGGACCGGTGGTCGTGGGGCCGCCGGGTCCATCGCGGCATACACGAAGCCATCGCCAAAGCCGGACGTTCCTCCACTTACGGCGCCATTATCGGCGCACGATTCATCCCCGGAGGCAGGCTCGCAACGTCCTCGGCAGCGGGCATCGCCAACGTGTCCGTCCGCGGTTTCAGCCTCTGCGCCGGCTTGGGCGCGGTCCTCTGGGCGGTCTGGCAAGTGGGCCTTGGCTACTTCACTGGCTCCACCACCAAGCTGCCGTTTTGGGCCAGTTCCCTCATCGGCGTGGGCGTCGGCCTGGTGATCGGCGTGGTGGTCGGGCTGATCGTCACGCGGCGCCGTGGCAGCCGCTCACCCGTTGACGAGCCCTACGACGCCGATAAGCCCGGCGACGTACCCCAGCCAGAGTAACTTCCTTGACGCAGGTCGGCGACCAGCGTCGTCAGACCGGGGACCAGCGTCCGCGGCTGCGGCGCAGTACGTACAGGCTGCCCGTGATGGCCACGCGTTCGACGGCGTCGCGCATCATGGCTGCCGACGTCCGGGCTTCGTCGTTCTCACCGGAATAATCGCGGTCACCCACTGTGAAGCGCAGGCTGATTTGGGGGACGCCGCCCACGATATCCAGCTGGTTCGATTCCACGTGGTGGCGGGTTTCCAAGGCTTCCACCGCTGCGGCCATCACTGACTCAGGCGCATTTCCCGGTTTGAGGCCAGTGATCTTCAACTTGGTTTGGAACGACGGCATCCCACCACCCTAACCGTCTCTCACGTCCCGCGCCCTCGGGCGGATCCCTCTCTCACCAAGTGAGAGAGGGATCCTTGAAACCCCGAGGGATGTGAGTGGGCGTTTGCTAGCCGGTGTTGCGCAGGCCCGCGGCCACGCCGTTGACCGTGATGAGCATGGCCCGCTGCAGCCGCTCGTCGATCTCGGCTCCGGACACGGACTCTTCGCGCACGCGGCGGAGCAGCTCCACCTGAAGGTAGCTGATCGGATCCAAGTACTGGTCGCGGATCTCCAGCGACCGCTTGAGGGTCGGCTGGGCATCGAGGAGTTCGATCTCGCCGGTCAGACGCTCGATTTCGGCCACGGTGAGCTCATACTCGTCACGGATCATGTGGAACAGGCGGTGCAGTCCCTCCGGGACCAGCGAGGAAACGTAGTGCCCGGCAATTTCCATGTCAGTCTTTGCCAACGTCATTTCCACGTTGGAGATCACCGAGCGGAAGAAGTGCCAGCGGTCCATCATTTCGACGAGCTGGTCCGTGTTGCCTGCCTCGCGGGCAGCCTTCAGGCCCGAGCCCACGCCGAACCACCCCGGAACGATTTGCCGGGACTGGGTCCAGCCAAAGACCCACGGAATGGCACGAAGACCGCCGAGGCCTGCACCGGAGTCCGGGCGTTTGGACGGGCGCGATCCAATGTTCAACGAACCCAGCTGCTCCACCGGGGTGGAGGCGAGGAAGTAGGCCGGCAACTCAGGATCATCGATCAGTGTGCGGTAGCGGTCGAAGGCTGCGTCGGAGATGGTTTCCATGACGTTCGCGTAGCGTTCGCGCTCGTCCTCGGACGTACGTGGGGTACGGTGCAGGGCCGAGCCTTGCATGACGGCGGCGAGGGAGAGCTCAAGATTTTCGCGCGCCAGTTCGGGCAGGGAGTACTTGTCCGAAATGACCTCACCTTGCTCGGTGAACTTGATCTCACCTTCAAGGACACCATTCGGCTGCGCCATGATGGCGTCGTATGTCGGTCCGCCGCCGCGGCCCACGGAACCACCGCGGCCATGGAACAAGCGGACGCGGACGCCGTGTTTGGCCGCAACATCGCGCAGTTTGCGCTGGGTTTTGTGGATCTCCCATTGGCTGGTCATCACACCGGATTCCTTGTTGGAATCGGAGTAACCCAGCATGACCTCCTGGACGTCGCCGCGGAGACGGACAAGTTCCCGGTATGACGGATCGGACAACAACTGGTCCACGATCTCAGCGGAAGCGCGCAGCTCTTCCACGGTTTCCAGCAGCGGGGCAAAGCCAATCTTGGCGTGCGGCTTGGCGCCGAAGAGGTCAATCAAGCCTGCCTCGCGGGCCAGGACCGCAGCGGCCAAGACATCATCGGCACCACGGGTCATGGAGATGATGTAGGTCTCCACGACGTCCGGCCCATAAGTGTGCAGTGCCTGCCTGATGCTGCGGAAGACGTCGTACGTACCGTCGGCAGTGCCCTCGAGCTTGATGGGATGCCCTGAAAGGGGGCGGTGCGACGCCAGTTCAGCTCCGAGGAACGTGAAGCGCTCCTCACGGCTCAGGCCGCTGTAGGGCTTCTCCGTGCCGAGCCGGTCCACAAGCTGTCCAACAGCATCGTGGTGGTAATCGGCGTGCTCGCGGATGTCCAGTGTTGCCAGATGCAGGCCGAAGGCAGCTATTGCCCGGCGAACACGGGCCAGCGCGCCGTCTGCCACCAGCGCGGCCGAATGGTTGCGCAGCGAATCCTCGAGCAGACCGAACTCGGCCAGTAACTCGGACGTGGTGGCGTAGTCGCGGCCGGGTTCGTGATACGTCGAGGCCGAAACGCGGCGACCGGTGTTGATGAGCTTGGCCTTGATGCACGTCAGCTTGAGTCTGTACGGCTCCTGAGCGTTCAGTTCAAGGATGCGCTTGTCCAGCCCCGGGAGGTTCTTGAGGTCCTTTGCGATGGAGTCCAGCAGCACCTGATCGGCCCCAAAAAGTGCCGTGGAGTTGGAGAGCACCGATATGAGTTCGTCGATTAGGGCGATGCTGATGCGCACGGCGTTCTGGTTCTGCAGCTGCAGGATCTCCCGGGTAACAGCAGCCGTGACGTTGGGGTTGCCGTCACGGTCACCACCGATCCACGAACCGAACCGCAGCGGCGCGGCGGCGGCAGGAAGAGTGACACCGTGCTCGGCCAGCAGCTCCGAGAGGTCCGTCAGCATTTCCGGCATGGCGTCGGTCAGGATGCTGTTCAAGTAGTAGATGGCATTTCTTGCCTCGTCCACGGGCGTGGGGCGGACTTGGCGCAACTCATCGGTCTGCCACATCTGGTCGATGATTTCGGCAAGCTGCCGGTCCTGTCGACGACGCGTGGACGTTCCTTCCGCCGTGGGCTCGGCAAGGACATCGGAGAGTTTGCGGACTTTGTCCAGCACGGAACGGCGTGAAGCTTCCGTGGGGTGTGCCGTGAAAATGGGGCGGACATCGAGTTCGTTGATCACGTCCTGCAGGACCTGGGGACCCGCTTGGCCCGCGATCTCGGAAACGGCTTTGGCCAACCAGCCGTCTTTTTCCTGCCGGGTGCGAAGGCCACGGACACGGTGGACCTGTTCCGCCGCATTGGTGAGGTGGAAGTAGAACGCAAAGGCCCGCACCAGGTCCGTCGCCTGGTCCAGTGGCAGGGAGGCGAGTAACTCGCGGACCTGGGCTACGACGTCGTGCGCGCTCCAAGGGCCGGTGGCATCAGCACCGCCGCGCGCGGCTTCCTTTGACTCCTTGGTCAGCAGGCGAACCTGCTCCACGAGGTCAAGCAGTTCCGGACCGTGTTGGCGAACCAATGATTCACCCAGAAGGGTGGAAACGCGGCGCACGTCGGCGCGCAATTCGGCAGCGAGATCGGTGTCTTGAGGGGCAGTGTGAACCATGGATGCATACCTTCGGGATCTGGTTTTGGCCCGTACACTGCGCTGGATACTGTGAGCCGGATTACTAGGGTTTCCTACGGGATCTTACCCGCCCCGAACTCGACCCATGGAATGCGTCTCAGATTCTGGCATCACGCGGTGGGGTCGCCCCTCCCGGGCAGGACCACCTTGCCGCTCATGAGCTCGTCGTGCGGCAGGCCGGGCCCAGCGGAGAGTTTTTCGTGCCGGCGCTGGCGCATCTCTTCAATCGCCGCAGCCGCCTCAACCCTGGTAGGCGCACCGGTCGCGGGTTCAATCATGGACAGGACACTCCCCAGGGTCCCTGTTGCCCCCTTCGCTCGAACACCCCGTTGAACAAGCCGCGTGCCTGCCCAAATGGAGCCGAGTATCAGGGCACCACTGATGACGATTGCAACCACTGTTTCCATCCCCATGCGGTCAGCGTACTCCTCGGGGAATCGGCTCAACAGTCCGCACCTCCCCGGCCCAGGCCTTCCTCAGTTCCTCCCAGTGCTGGTCCTCCATGAGGCTGGCAGGCGTCACGGATACTGACGACGCACCGCCGAGCGCAGCCTCCCGCAATGCTGTACCGAATTCTCCAGCCGATATCCGGCCCTCATTGGACCAAAGTCCCACCGACAAGGACATGCGGGAGCCCCCGCGACGGTTCATGGATTCAGCCAGTTCCCTGGTCTTCGGTGACCGTTCGCTGTTGAGCCCCACATACTCCCACACGTGAAGCCGGTCCACCTGCTTGAGCAGGAGATCGTAGTCATGTCCGCTGTCCGCCCGGTTCCCGGACGGTGAATCGCGCGGCGAGCGCACGTCCATGTCCAGATTGACACCATAGGGTTCGACGGCGGCACCCACCTTGCGGACGATGTCCGCCATGGCTTCGCTGCGCCAGGTATTGATACGTGGGTCTGAAGCATCGATGGATCCGTCGCCGTTTCGGGGCCAGTCCGTCGAGCCGGTGGTGACTTTGAAGTCCTGAAGATCGTTGCCGCCGAAAGTGAAGTCGTCGAACATGAGCTCTGTGAGGTTCACGGCCGAGGGCTTGTACTTTTTGGCGACAGCAGCGGCGAGTGAAGCCAGCCGGGTACCGGCCTTGCCGTGCCTCAATGACCACACACCCGCAAAGGAATCGGATGCCACCCCGTCGATGCTCCGCCCGGCAAGGGCAGGTTCTTCCTTCAGCGCGCGGTCCAACAAGACGTCGATGGTCAGGATGACAGCGCGCTTGCTCCCGTCATCCGCGGTCTCCAGCGCTGCGATGGACTCTGCCACGAAGTCCCGTCCTGACCGGGCAACCTCGCTGGCTTCCGCCCCGGCTTGGTCCGGCCACGGGAAAGCTGTCCAATCGGTGCGTCCAACGGAAATGGACACCGCCGTTGCATTCACTGAATTCAACCGTTCTGAGAGTTTCGCAAGGTAGCCGGGCTCACTGTTCACCACGTCCTCAAAGCCCAGGTTGACCATCCGGTCCGCAGGCTTCCGAAGTGGTTCTCCGGCGCAGGAGACCATGGTCAGGGTCGAGGCCAGGACGGCGCCTGCAATGGCTGAGGTTACGCGGTTCAAGCGCTCACCTCTTTCCGGAGTTTCCCCTCGGCAGCAATCACGCTGATGACACCGGTCCGTTGCAACTTGTTCCATTTGGCCGGGGTGCCACGGATCTCCTTGACGATTGCGCTGGTCAAAGCCAGTCCAACGAACACTGAATAGAAGGGCCATAACGGCAGAGTCCACAGGAATCGCAGATCCTGCCATGAACGGTTAAGACCAATGGAAAAACACACCAAGGCCAGAGACACGAAAAGGCCCAACCAGCCAAGAATCGCGAAGACCTGGCCCGGCACCGGACCTGCACCTGCTAAATAGAGGAAGGGCAGGACCGCCAAGATGGCCAGTTGCAGCACGGGGATCACCACCATGGTGATGGCGTTGAACACCAGGAACATGCCAAACAGCCCGTAACGACGCCGCCCGAGCATCCCGGTGTGCATCCGGAGTGTTTGCAGCAACCCGCGCGACCACCGCACGCGCTGGCGCCATAGTCCGCCCATGGTGGAGGGCGACTCAGCGTAGACCAAGGCGCTGGGCTGGAATCGAACCCGGTAGCCGGCCTTGTAGACCCTCCACGTCAGTTCGAGGTCTTCACCAAGGGTGTCCTCGTGGAATCCGCCCAGTTGCCCCACAAGGTCGCTACGAAAGGCACCGATGTTCCCGGAAACAATGGGCAAGCAGTGCAACAAAGAAAGGGCCCTGCGGACAAGGCCCGTGCCTACGTGGCTCAGGACTGCGAGCATCATGGTTTGGACGCGGTTCAGGTTCACGGGCCGGTCATCACCGCACACCGCTCCCACTTTTGGATGGTCGAAACCTTCGAGCATGTTCATGAGCGTGTCCGGAGCAAAGATTCCGTCAGCGTCAACGAACATCAGGATGTCACCGTGGGCTGCGGTGATCCCACAGTTCAGGGCGGCACCTTTCCCGGCGTTCGTCTGCGACAGGAAGCGCACCCTGTCATACTGGTCCGCCAGTCCCCCCATAATGCGTGCGGTGGAATCGGTGGAGCCGTCGTCCACCAGAATGACCTCGAGCCGGAGATACCTGCTCGCAAGGATCGACTCGACGCATTTGGTGATGACCACGGCTTCGTTGTAGCCGGGGACGATCACAGATACCAAGGGCCGCTGGCTGATAACCGAGTAGCGATGCTTTGGAGGTTTGGAGCGGTGGAACCAGTTGAAATACAAGGCCAGTGGAACGTAGGCGACCTTGACCATGCCGAAGCTCAGGATCACCAAGCCTCCGACCTGGACGAACACTATGGCTGCGTCAAGCAAACTCACACAGCCCGTCCCAGGATCATCCCGCGGACATGACTCTGCAGGACCCGCTCCAGGAGTTCGGGGGCGTAGGCGCTGTTGGCACCGAACCTGGCGTTGACCTCCAGAACTACCGGCCTTCCGTCCAACATTCGGCGGACGTCAACGTCGACGGGACCGGCCAGTCCCAGTGCGGCGGAGGCTGCTTCCGCCATCCGGGCGACGTCGGGAGCCTCCTGCGTATCCACTCTCCTGACCGAGAGCGCGTTGCCGACGCGACCGTGTTTGAGCGCTGTCTTCTCCAGAACCACCACAAGATCGTCCTGCTCCGACTCATGCCAGGACCGGAAAACCACAGGCGCATACTCTGTGCCCGGCGCAAACCGCTGCACGATCCAGGAATCATCCAATGAGGACCATATGCGCGCGGCCCTTCTTCCGCCGTCGGCGGCCCTTTCCAGGATCTGGACTCCACGTCCACCCCTCGATACCCGGGGTTTGACTACCAAAGATCCGCCAAGCCTGGCCATTGCCTCATTGATTGAGCTGAAATCCCCCGGCAACGCGAAATCCGGAACATCCACGTTGGCGTTGGCAAGGCACTTCATGGTGAGGTATTTGTCATTCGCAATCCGAACGGGTGCCGGGTCCGCGATCAGGATCTCGACTCCCCGAGCAAAATCGGTGCTGGCCTCGGCCATCAAAACCAGCTCGTCGCTGACGGTTGGCACCACCAGTTCTATCTCATGGGCGGCTACGAGTCCGCGAAGTTCCCATAAGTAGCCCGGTGCGCTGGAGGGAGACACCACAGACACAGCGTCTGCCGCCGAAGCGTGCACCTGGTTCATATCGACGCCCAGAACCCAATGTCCTTGGCCCACCAATTGACGTGCCAAGGAAGACCCTGCCGGCCCGCCAACACCTGTCACCAGCACGCGTACCATCAGAACTCTCCTACGGCAGAGCCGAGCAATCGAACAGGTTCAAAACCTTCTGCATAAGTGGTCTTGACTTGTGAGCCCCGGAAGGCCGCGAGACTGCGGACCCTTTCAGCGCTCATGTACGGCTTGCCCTTTTGATTTCGGTGCATGCCCACGGCATGGATTTTTACGTCCACATACCCGGCGATGTCGACGAAAACGCTGGGATCAAACTGTCGGGTGGATGATGGACTCTCAAAGCACAAGATGGAGGAATGCCGCCGCGCCGCCCGCATGGTGGCACTGTGAACTGCTTGGTGGTCCTGGTGATAGTCATTGCGGGAATGCGTGATGACGACGTCCGGACGGAAGTCCTCAATGGCTTCCTCGATCGCTTTCACCATCTCCTGCCCATGCTCGGACAGGTTGGTGTCCTGGAAATGGTGGACCCTAACTGCGGTGGCGCCCATGAAGTCCGAGCCTGCAGCAGCCTCCGTTGCCCGGACACTGCTGTCTCCGCCCTTGCCCCCGCCACTCATCACCATGGTCCTGACGTCATGGCCGGCATCGGACAACTTGGCGAGAGTGGCACCACAGGCCAATTCGAGATCATCAGGGTGCGCACCGATGGCGAGCACCCTTCGAGGCTGGGAAGCCACCCTGTGGCGGATCCGGAACACCGGCGCAACAAGGCACGCAACGATCAGCCCCGCGGCAGCAAGCCCTACCACAGAATTCATCCAGGAAGGATGTGTCCGTCCGACGGCACACCCCAGGAGGGCTACCAGCAGCAAGCTTCCCAAGCCCGCCAACGTCCAACGAAGCTTGTTCGGTGAACTGAACTTTCGCGCAAACCAACTCCGGCCTGTCGGAACCAAAGTCCAAACAGCCACCAGAATCCCCAACAAACCAGCAACGGCAGAAAGCGTTGCTTCCATAATGCCCCCATAATGCGTAGCGAATTAGCTCGGTTCTCATCTCCGGAGACCGCCATTGAAGTAGTGAGCGGGGAAGGAGGTTCGTGACGCTGCCCAGTCATCCGAATTAGTAGCGGTACTCAAACTCCCCGGTGGCCAGGCCGCTCCCGCTGAGGGAATACCTCAGTACGCCGTCGGACTTCTGGCGCTTGGATTGCACAGTCACATGGAAGTGCAGATCGCTGCGCTGGAGTGAATCCGTGCTGCATGTAACTTCCGTGCTACCCGCCATGGAACACGACCATCCTTCTGGTGCCTCGATGGAGCTCTCCACGATCCGTGAATCCCGGCCCACGGCAAACACCGCCGTACCTGCCCCCAGGGGCCGGGTGCCTGAGGCGTTAAAGTCGACTTCCATGGCCGTGCCGCGGAAGTATCCCTCAGAGGTGCGTCTGGCCGTACCGGAGACCTGTGCCCGCCCCGATGGCGGGTTCGATGGCGCCACAGAAGGAACGGTTGCAGTCGCGGTCGGAGTGGACGTGGTAACCGGAACGGGATCCGGCTCCTGAACCGGTGGCGCCTCTGGCTCCGTTGATGGCTCCGGCAGTGGCTCCGCGGGCACGATTTCCACCGGCACCGGCTGAACCAAGACCGATGGCGCAGGAACCGGCGTGCTGGTTGGGGAGGCTGAAGGTGTAACCAGCACTGGGTCCTTTTCCAATGGCGGGGCGCCCGTTTCGACGGCACGCTCTTCCATATATGCGTCAGGGGTTAGCTGGTCCACTATTCCCACGGCCCCTAACACCAGCCCCACGCCTGCCGCTGCAATGACGGCCATCACGGCGGGTTTCGCGAGGGCGGGAGCGACAAGCACCGCCTTTGCGGGCGCCATCCCGCCGAGGACGCCCAGTCCACCCCCCTTTACGGCCCACGCAGCCACAGGGATACCAGTCACCAGCGGAAGAAGCACCACCCGCATGCTGTTCTCGACGTCCTTCAGTTCCGCAAGTGCTGCCGTGCATTTGGAGCAGCCATTCAAATGCTCGCGAACTTTGCGCTCCGCTGCGCTGGAGAGTCCGCCCCGGAGGTAGTTGCCCAATTTCGTGACGAATGCTGCACAGGCGTCATCAGGCTGATCCGCGATGTGGAGCTGAAGATAGTGTCGCCTCAGCCCCTCACGTGCGCGTAGTGCCAGTGCAGAAACCGCGTTGGCAGACAGCCCAAGAATGGGAGCGACTGCCGCCGGCTTCATGCGTTCAACATCCAAGTACCACAGCACAGCCTGCCAGCGTTCCGGCAAGGCATGGAACGCCTTGGTCACCGTTTGTGATTCAAAAGCGCTCACTGCTGAATCTGAATCTGCCAGTGTTTGGTCCAGGACAGATTCGTCACTGCTTGGCAGGACCTTGCCGGCTTTTCGGTTTCGCTGGTGGGACAGCCGGGTCACCGTGGATAGTAAGTATGCCCGGAAGAAAGTATCCGGCCCTTTGCCCGCCACCAGGCTCTGCAGCACGGACTGGAACGCCTCAGCAACAACGTCCTCGGCATCGCTCAGATTGTCCACGTTGCGCTTGGCTACGGTGGATGCGATGGAAATGTGGCGCTCGTACAACCCGTCGAATGCGGACATCTCGCCGGCACGAACCATGCCAATGAGGTGTCCGTCGCTATCAACGTCGACGTCCACTTGGCTGCCCGCTTGTGACCTTCGTGCCATCTAAGGCACCCCCAAACCGTAAATAATCCTGCCCATATCTATTGAGTGGGGGTAGGCGGCAAGACGTGACGCTGTTTGTACACTGTCTTTAGCAACGATTTGCGGTCCGCCTCGTCACGAAACGGCATTTCCGCACACTCTTCGGATATGACATCGTTCCGGACAAAATCATTCGCAGAGTGCACGTTCTCCCGGCACCTTTTGCTGCGTAGATGGCAGACCACCAGTTACCAAACGGGCTGGCGCTTCCATGCTGACTGGTTCTTGCCCGAAGTCCGGACTGTCGTCACCTCATTGGCAGCCAGCGCGACCGTTCCGGCACCTGCAGCCAAATCCCTGGGCGCGGCGCGGGCCAGGAATGGAGTAAGCATCAGTGAGACCATGACTGATTTCCGGGCGCTCTTCTCTGCGGCCGAACGGTCCCTGGACGTCGATGCCCTGCAGTCAGTGGCGGAAGGCTGGGCCGAGGTTGCAGAAACCGCACCGCCGATCTCGTGCACGGATGTCTACACAGGACTGGCTACGCAAGCACACTTCCAGCGGCGGATCCATGAAATCTCATCCATGGGGGCCGGGCCCGATTGCCCGGGCGCACATGCCATGGCCATCATCTCCGTGGCCGGACCACGAGACAGCCGGAGCCATTGCTGGACACTGTTGGCCCGGCTTGGAGAAGCCGTCAAAGGGCAACTTACCGGCACCGGCGCGATGGCCATGTACCAAAACTCCGCCGTGCACGTGCTGTTCCCGTTCAGTGAAAGCAACCTGTGCAGGCTGGTGGAGTGCAAGGCAGCGCTGGAAGCTTTGGGTGATGGCGATCTGGGCCCTGCGAAGCTGCGGTTCTACCCGTTGTCATCCGCTGCTGCAGCGGCGGCCGCCGCCACGGCACCAGCGGCTCAGGACTCATCCTGCGAAACAAAATAGGCCGGCTCCCGTGTGACGCCGTCACGAACCAGCGTGGCCCACCACTCATCTATTGACGGAGCACCTCACCACGGATTCTAAGGACCATCCAACACATGAAAAATAAGATCCATCTAAAAACCGCGTCATTGGTGGCCGCCCTTCTGGCGGTTGTCATGGCCGTCCTGGGACTGGGCATGACTGCCTTGCCCGCCAGCGCTGCAGAGCTGACGGACGCGGAAATCACCCTGAGGACGGAATCAGTGGTTTCCAGTCAGTGGGACCAAGTGGATCTGACGTGTGAATGGTCCGTGCCGGACAACTCCCGTCCAGGTGACACTTTCAGCATCCAACTGCCGCCGCAACTGCGCTGGTTTGGAGTCACATCATTTGATTTGCAGAATCCTGACGGCGAAGCAGTGGCCACTGCCATGGCAAACGACTCCGGCTTGGTGGTATTCACGCTGACAGACTTTGTGGCGGAACAGCCCCTCAATGTCGGCGGAACGTGTTCCTTCAGCACCCAATACTCGGTTGATCCCGGTGACAGCGAAATTGAGGAACTGAGCTTTACTGTCGGCTCCACAGTCCTGCGCGTCCCAGTAGATGTTCAGCCTTGCACGTCGGAGTGCGGGCCGTCCCTCCCGACAGAAGCAGGCAAAGCCATGTGGTGGGTTGACCCCGCCCAGACGGTCCTTGAGTCGATCTTCTACATGCCGCCGATGCCTGCGAGGACCAACGACGTGGTGATTACCGATACCCCGGCCGCAGGCATGGAGATCGACTGCAGCCGGGTGACGCCCCGCGTTGGCCGCGTGTTGAACGACGACGGAAACATCACAGAGCCTTATGCCAACGAGCAGTACCCTGCAAGCCTCGACTGCACTCCGCAGAAACTCACGGCGAGCTGGACTGGCCTTCCCGAAGGCCTTCACGTAGAGCTCTACGTCGTGACCCAGGTGACCGATCCGGCATTGGACGTCTACGAGAACAGCGGAACTGTCACAATCTCGGGGGAGGAAACACCCGTGTCGGCCCAGACCCGCCGGAGCAGCGGAAGTGGAACAGGCAACGGCACGCCCACGCCCACGCCCACAGCAACGGCTACACCAACACCAACCCCGAGCACCGCCACACCCAGCCCAAGCCCCACCACGCCCACGGCAACCTCCACACCAAGCCCGAGCGCCAGCACCACCACGCCAACGGCGACGGCAAGTGCAACACCCGCACCAAGCCCGAGCACCGCCACGCCCATGCCCACGGCCACCCCCACTGCAACAGACGAGCCCATTGTCGTGACTACCGAACCCCTCGTTGCAGGGCCCACGGAGAACCCGTCGGAACCTGCTGCAGAGGCGCCCGAGGAACCGCTGGCCAACACGGGTTCACAGGGAGCGGCATTCGTCTTTATTGCGGCCGCCCTCCTGGCCGTAGGATCGTTGCTCGCCTTCGCGGGATCACGCTGGTCCAGCCGCAGGTCGCACTAGCAAGGCCCGCTGAGGGCTGGATCGACTGATGGGCGGGGCACACGATGTCCAGCCCATCAGTCGGTTCTCCAATCTCGGCTCGCGCTGGCATGGGTTGGGGGCCAGCGCGAGCCGTTCCAATGCAACGGCGCCCCCGGCGTCGGGTCGACTTCAGGGAATGCCCACGCCCGGCGCATAGTTGAGGAAAGTGCAGTCACGCCGAGTGACGCGAAGACAAGCCGAGGAGACCCATGAGCTCGCCCACCACAGCAACCGATGCCCAGCTGGCCCGTTGGGAGAGGTTCCGTGCGGGTCGGCACACGGCCCTGGCCACCGAGCACGGCTGGCTGACCCTGACCTCCTTCCAGTGGTTGGAGTCGGACCCGAGCGAGGTCGAGCTGGCCCCCGGCCGCTGGTCTACTGACGGCTCAACAGCTTTTCTTTCGGCGAGCGCAGCGGACGGCCTCACGTTCGTCGAGACCGGCGAGCCTGTGGACGGGACAGTCAGCGCGGCCCTGCAGGATGAAGAGTCACTGATGTGGGTTCAGTACGGCGGCGCCGACGGTCAACAAGTGGTGGTGGAGCTTGCCATGCGCGCTGATAAGTACGCCATCCGTACCCGGGACAACGGCTCTCCCGTTCTGACGGAGTTCCAAGGCGTTCCCAGCTACGACTACAACGCCGGGTGGGTCATTCAGGGACGTTTCGAAGCGTATGACGAGCCTCAGGACGTTCCTATCGGTACGGCCAATCCTCTGGTGGACGGGGTCCATCGCTCAGTGGGTGAGATCGTTTTCCACGTACCGGGTGTCCCCCATGAAATCCGGCTCCACGCGGAGGAAGAGAAGCTGGGCGCCCTCAACGTGACCTTCCACGATGAGACCAACGGCGCCACCACAGACGAGTGGCGAAAGGTCTTCATCCCTCGCCCCCGCCCGGACGGGTCCGTTGTGATCGACTTCAACCGCAGCATCAACTACCCCAGCGCTTTCACCCCCTACGGCACATGCCCCATGCCGGTGCGGGGCAATTCGATCGATGTACGGGTGGAGGCCGGCGAGAAACTCCCCCAGGATTGAAGTGCGGACCGCAAAGCCCGCCGGGGCTAGGTGATTGCTGAAACCCCCGTCACTGCGCGGCCGACTATCAACGAATTGATCTCGTAGGAACCCTCGTAGGTGTAGATGGCTTCAGCGTCTGCGAAGATTTTGGCGATCCGGTAGTCCGTGACAATTCCGTTGCCGCCCAGAATGGACCGGCCCAAAGCCACTGTCTCCCGCATACGGGCGCTGCAGTAGGCCTTGGCGAGGGCCACCTGGGCCATGTCGGCGCCACCGTGGCGAACGCCTTGGGCATCCGTGGAAATGTCTTCCTGCAGTTGGGCGATCCTCACCATCATCCCCATGCTGGCCACCGCATTTCCCAGCATGTCCACCAGGTGTTGCTGGATGAGTTGGAACTTGGCGAGCGGCTTCCCGAATTGCATGCGCTCAACGGCGTACTGCCGGGCAACGTCGAACGCCGCCAGTTGCTGGCCTACGGCTTGCCAGGCAACCATGATCCGGGAGCCTCGCAACAGATGGTTGGTATCGACGAAGCTGCTGATCCCGGCGAAGCGATCCGCTTCGGCGACTTCAACGTCAACGAAACGGATATCGGCGTTCTGCACTGTCCGCAGCGCGATCTTGTTCTCTATGCGGCTGCGGGTGATGCCGGGAAGTGAAGCGTCAACGATGAACGCGCGAATTGCTCCGTCGGCTTCGTCTTTGGCCCACACCAGCATGTAGTCGCAGAACGTCCCGTTGCCGATCCAGCGCTTGGCGCCGTTGACCACCCAGTAGTCACCGCCGTCGGAGGCTGCCCTCTGGACCTTCCGCGCCGTAGTCTCCATGCCACCTGCCACATCTGAGCCATGGTTCGGTTCGGTGAGCGCGAAGGCGCCGGTGGTGCGCAGGTTCGAGGCGTCGTCGAGGTAGCGGTCCTGTTGGGAGTCGCTCCCGAAGTCGTACAGCGATTCAACGAAGAGGTCGTGATGGACCATGAAGAACGTGGCAATCGACGTGTCCACCCGGGTCATCTCGGCGATCACCAGGCCGGCGAACAGGTGCGTGTACCCCCGCTGGGCAGGCGCGCTGAGCCGCAGCGCCGCGAGTTTGGGCAGTATATGTTCGGGGAACTCGGCCTTTTCCCACCATTGTCCGGCGTACGGCGCGATTTCCGAGGCAAGGAAGGTCCGGAGTTCGTTGAGTTTCCGCTGTTCCTGGACGCTGAGCAGCGACTCGAAGTCGAAGAAGTCGGCGGTGGGCAGCCCCGCCACCGAGGACGGTATCGCACCGGAGGAAGGTCTCGCATCCGCGGAGCCCGCCGCCACCGCCCCGGGAGTTGGGGAATCCGCACCACCGCTGTAGTCGCCCATCATTTGATTCCCATTCGGATGGCGCCGTCCAACCGGATTGTTTCACCGTTCAGCATGGCGTTCTCCACTATATGCGCGGCCAATTGTGCGTATTCGGCCGCACGGCCCAGCCGCGCGGGATGCGGGACCTGCTGACCCAGGGAATCCTGGGCCGCTTGTGGGAGACCTGCCATCATGGGTGTTTCAAAGATGCCGGGGGCTATGGTGGCCACCCTGATCAGCGAACGTGCGAGTTCGCGTGCCAGGGGCAGGGTCATGGCCGCCACGGCACCTTTCGAAGCAGCGTAGGCAGGCTGTCCGATCTGGCCTTCGAACGCTGCCACGGATGCTGTGTTGATGATGACGCCGCGCTCGGGTCCGCCCAGTTCGGTGGAAACCGGGTCGGTTTCCACCATGGCTGCGGCGGCGAGCCGGATCACGTTGAAGGTTCCCACGAGGTTGATCTGGATGACTCTGTTGAACGTTTCGAGGGGCAGCACGCCGTCGCGTCCCAGCACCTTGCCGGGTGTGGCGATGCCCGCGCAGTTAACGACGATCCGCAGCGGGCCAAGAGCGGTTGCAGCATCGACGGCGGCCTGAACCTGCGCTTCATTGGTGACGTCGGCGGGGACGAAGACAGCCCTCGGACCAGAACCTGCACCCCCGGCGTTCAGTTCTGCGGCGTAGGTGTCTCCCGCCGACTGCGGCAGGTCCACCAGGACCACCGACGCTCCGGCATCGAACAACCGCTTCGCGGTGGCGGCCCCCAGCCCTGATGCCCCACCGGTAATCAGCGCGACCGTGCCCTTGATGTCCATTCATCCTCCTTGATGCAGACCCAAAATCCGTTAATGCATGTTAACTGGAATTGTGAGCCGGCGCACCCTCGGTAGGCTGGGGCCATGCCCGCCGACGCTTTCGCTGCCGACCAGCCGCTCCCCCTCACAGGCCCGGATGAGTGGGCAACGCGCGCCAACCAGGCCGCCCGATCAGTAACGCGGACCTTCGGCCGGCGCCTGCTTTTCCTTCCCGGCACGCACATCGGGGCGGTCAGCCTTCCCGCCAACACCCTTCGCAGCGTCTTTGGTCCCTGGCATTACTGGTGGCAGGCGCATTATGTCGATTGCCTGGTGGACGCCGGCCGCCGTGAGCTGGCCACCACAACAAAGTTCGACGGCGCCTCCCGCCCCAGTGCGGGCAGGCTCGCTTCGCGGCTGGTCACCACCATCCGGCTGCGGAACCTGTTGAGGTTCGAGAACCACTTCTACGACGACATGGCCTGGCTCGCCCTCTCCACGCTCCGGCTGGAGAAGCTGGCGGAGGAAACCAAAAACCCGGGTCGACGGCGCAACGCGTACGTCCGCAAGAAGCTGACCCTGCAGTTCGACTCGGCCTCCACAGACGATCTGGGCGGCGGAACGTTTTGGAGCACGCAACGGGACTTCAAGAACACCCCTGCCACAGCTCCTGTGGCGCTTTACTTCGCCCGAACTGGGCACAGTGAACGGGCACAGTCGCTGGTGACGTGGCTCAACAGCCGGCTTTTCCACCCGCAACGGGGCGTCTACATGGATGGACTTCGCATCCGCCATGGTGACACCGTCCTGGAGGATGCCGTCTACACCTACAACCAAGGCCCGGTCCTTGGCGCCTTCCTGGAACTTGGTGGCCAGGAAAACCTGGATCGTGCTGCGGGGCTGGTTGAGTCGGTGTCCCGCGAACTGACCCTGCCCGGAACACGTGTCATCCAAGGCGACGGTACGGGCGACGGCGGACTTTTCACCGGCATCCTGGTCCGCTACCTCGCACTCGCCGCGCGGGATCAACGGTTGCCCGCCGCGGCTCGGGAAACTGCCCGGGCCTTGGTGCACGCTACGGCCGAAGCGTTCTGGCTGACGCGCCGTGAAGCGCCGGAACTGCGGCGCTCCAACGCCCCCACCGGAACTCCGGCGCTTATTTTTTCTCCTGATCCCCTGCGGCCGGCGGCCGAGACGTATCCGGTGGGTGCCGCCGTCGAACTTTCCACGCAGCTTCAAGCCTGGATGACGTTCGAAGCAGCCGCTGCCCTGGCGCCAAGCTAGGCGGGGCGCTTCCTCTGCGGGTACGGCGTTTCGTGCCGGGCCAGCATCTCCACAAACCCGGCAATCTTGCGGGCCCGGGTCTCTGCGCGTTTCACCCCGTTGGTGCGGTGGATCAGGGCGAAGCGGTTCTGGGAGGTCAGGACATCGAACATCGCCTGCGCTTCCGGCACAGCGGCGATGGCGGCGGCGAGATCGTCCGGGACCACGGAGTCCGCGGGACCGGCATAGGCAGCTTCCCAGCGGCCATCGGCTTTGGCGGCTTCGACGGCGGCACGTCCGGCGTCGGTCATTTTGCCCTCGGATTCCAGGCGGGCAATATGCCCCACGTTCCGGGCTGACCAGATGCTTTTGCGGCCGCGCGGCGTCATGCGCTGCATGTAGCTTTGGTCGTCGCGGCTCTTCGCTTGACCGTCGATCCAGCCGAAACACAGTGCCTCATCCAGGGCCGCGTCATAGTCCAACTCCGTGACAGTGCCGCCTTTCTTGTGCAGGATCAGCCACACTCCCGGACTCTCGGCAGCGTGCGCCGAAAGCCAGTCACGCCACGCGGCGCCGTCTTTGATAAGGAGTTCCTGGAGCTCAAGGGGCATGGGTCCATTCTGCTGTGAAACGGGCGACCCCAGGCAAGGCCACGCGGCATAGGCTGGGAAGTGACCACCCAGCCTAGGAGGACCCATGCTGCGATCCCGTCCCACCCACTACACGTCCCGCCCAGCGCAGTGGTCCACGCTCCTCCAAGCGCTGGGGCTGGTGAAGACCCTGGACGAGGACGGCTGGTGGGAGTTCGACGCCGGCTCGGGTCGCCTCGCGGTGGGCTTCGTGGAGCACGGCCACCCGTTGGATGGCTCCACGATCTTCGGTGTGGAGGTGGGCAACCTGGCGGAATTTGCGCGCCGCACCGAGGAAGACGGCACCCAGGCAGACTGGACTGAAACCCAGGACGGACCCACTGTGCGGATCGCTGCCGAGGACGGTTTCGAGTTCTTTGCGTTCCCTGCCACGAGGGCAGCCGATGACACGTGGACCACGTCCACGGAGGCCGACCCGGCGCTGGCCGTAGTAGCCAGCTGGATCAGTCCCTTTGGGGGCCTTGCGGCCAACGATCTCCGCAACATCGGCGCCCGGCCGCGCACGGAGGATGACGAATCAGCCACGTTCACTACCAAGAACGGCGGCATCCTGCGGGCGATCCACGGCGCGGACAGCGTTAACGGGGACCTCTCCTTCGAGTACGACGGCGGGTTGGAACCGTTGTTGCACCGGCTCACCGAAGCAAAAATCGAGGCCAGAATCAGCGAGGACGTGCTGTACGTGGCCAATCCGGATGCTGCGGGCGGCTCGGCACCGGCGTCGATCGTGGTGGAGAGAGCACCAACACCGCCGACGCCGGAAACCCGCTAATCCTCCAGCGCCCCGTCACACAGGCGGGCAACCACCTCGGTGAGCATGGTCAGGCCAGCCACGATGTCTTCGTCCGTGGTGTATTCGTGCTCGTTGTGGGAGATGCCGTCCACGCTGGGCACGAAGAGCATCACGGTGGGGACGAGGTCCTTCATGTTGGTGGAGTCGTGCCCGGCCAAGGTCATGACTTCCTTGTTGGCCAGCCCCAGGTCGGCGGCCACCTTGGCCGCGAGTTCCACACCCTCCGGCTGGTATGGGGTGACCGCCCAGGAGTGTGAGTGGTTCTTTTCCACAGAGACGTTGGCCAGCCGTTCGATCTCCGTGATGCGGGCGTGCAGCAGTGCGTCGGCCTCGGCCAAGACGGCTTCGTCGGCGCTGCGCAGGTCCAGCAGCAGGTTCACCCTGGATGGCACCACCACGGGCGAGTTCGGGTACACGTTGAGCTGGCCCACCGAGGTGTGGAGCACCCCGGGGAAGCGGTCGGCGAGTTCGCGTGCCGCAACTACCAGCATCGAGGCACCGAGCAGGGCATCCTTGCGGTCCGCGATGACGGTGGAACCGGTATGTGCCTGCTCGCCGTGGACCACGAACTCATACTTGTTCGCGGCCCAGTTGGAGCTGACAAGCCCGATGGTGACGCCTTCGCGCTCCATGCTGCGCCCCTGCTCGATGTGGATCTCGGCGCAGTACGCGGCTTCCGGTCCTTCAAAGGTGCCGCGGCAACCAATCGCGTCCAGTGCGTCGCGCACCGCAATCCCGGCGGCGTCCTGGGTGTTGAGGGCGTCCTCCAACTCCAGCTTGCCGGTGTACACGGACGAGCCCATCATGGAGGGCTTGAAGCGGCTGCCTTCCTCGTTGAACCAGTTGACGACGGCGAGGTTGAATTTGGGTGCCGTGGCGCCGGCTTCCCAACGGGCAGCCAACCGGAACGCGGCGTGGGCAGCCGCGAGGACGCCGTATGCGCCGTCATAACGTCCCGCCGTCGGCTGTGAGTCCATGTGCGAGCCCACCACCACGAAGGGCGCACCGGGCACGGCTTCGTAGAGGCCCCACTGGTTGCCGGCGTGATCGAACTTCACCGTGAAGCCGTGCTCCTCCAGGAGGCCGGTGAGCCAGCGTCGCTGTTCGCCGTCGGGAATGGTTGCGGCTTGGCGGTCAACGCCGCCGTTCGCCGTGGCACCGAAGGCGCTCATGGTCCGGAAGTCCTGCACGAAGGCGGTGTCCTGGGCGGTGAAACGTGTGGTAGTTGTCATGGTCTCCCCTATGAGCTCTGTGTCGCTGAAACACGGCCCGCTGAAACAGGGGCCTTGAACGGACTTTCCGAGGAAGGTTCCGCGTGGAAGTCGGTTGATTGATACGTAAAGCGGCCTCCGACGGCGGTGGCCAGGACCTGAAGTTCGCTGATGCTGGGTGCCGTCAACGGTGAGGCGGAAAGGACGGTAAAGTCGGCGAGTTTGCCCGGCGACAGCGTGCCCTTGTCCGCAAGGGAACCTGTTGCTGCGGCGGCTCCGGACGTGTAGGCGGCGAGTGCCTGGTGTGGGGTGAGGCGTTCGGCCGGGTTCCCGAAGACGGCCCCGGACCCGGTCCGGCGGTCCACGAACGCCTGCATGCCGCGGAGCACGTTTCCGTCAGCGACGGGCCGGTCCGAGCTACCGGCCAAGACAACTCCTGCTTCCAGGAAACTGGCTGCCCGGTAGGCCCACGGCAAACGGTCCGGCCCGAGGGACGCGGTCATGCCGTCCCCGCCGTCGCAGAAGAAACTTGCCTGGGGTGTCACGGCGATTCCTGCCTCCGCGAGCCTTGTCAGCTGCTCGGGCCGCGTCATGGACGCGTGCTCAATCCTGTTGGGCAAGCGGCGCTGCCCGTACATGGCCTGGCAGTCGCTGATGATATCCACCGCGAGGTCAACGGCCCTGTCCCCGATGGCGTGGGCCGCTATGGACCACCCGGCGGCGTAGGCGGCCTCGATGCGTTCCCGCAGCTGGGCGGGGTCCGCTTGGAAGTAGCCCGTATTGCCGCGGTTGTCTTTGTGGCCGTGGCTGCAGAACTCGTGGCTGACGGCGGCGGTTTCGCCCAGAAGCGAGCCGTCCAGGAACACCTTTGCCGGTCCCAGGGACAGGTAGTCATTCCCAAAGCCGCTGGTGATGCCAAGATCCAGCCCGGCCGGGGCGGCACCAACACTGTCAGAAGCATGCCCGTTGAGGCCGTGCAGCACATCGAGCACCGGCATCACCTGGGCACGGGCATGCAACCGGCCGTTGGCGGCAGCGCTCTGGTAGGCGGCGAGCTCGGCCGGGCTGTGCCCGATCCATCCGCCGCCCACCCCGGCCTCGGTGAAACTCGTGATGCCCTCGGAGGCGTAGTACAACGTGGCCCTCTCGAGGGCGGCTTCGATGTCCTCCAACGAATACGGCAGGATCAGCTGCTGGATCAGTTCCTGGGCCGTCTCCTGGACGAGTCCGGTGGGATGTCCCGCTGCGTCGCGGATGATCGCTCCGCCGTCGGGATCCGGAAACGACGGCGACTCGGCACCTGCCAGCCGCAGCGCGGCGGTGTTGACCACTGCCATGTGCCCGGAGTTGTGGCGCATGAACAGCGGCCGCTCCCCCGTGATGCGGTCCAGCTCGGCAATGTCCGGGAAGGACCCGCCGTGCTGTGTCTGGCTGAACCCGGTAGCGAAGAGCCAGCCCTCGCCGTCGGTCCCGGCATTGACATTGGAATTGGTATTGGTATTGGTATTGGCAACAGCAGCTGTCAGCAGCCCATAGAGCTCTTCCAGGCCGCGGGCACCGGACACGTCCAGCTCCGCCAGGCCCAGCCCGAACCAGGTGGTGTGGCAGTGGGCATCGATGAAGCCTGGAGTGACGGTGGCACCGCCAAGGTCTAGAACTTCAACGGCGTCCAAGCCATCGAGGTCTTCGTCGAGGCCCACGATGCGGCCCTGCCAGATGCCCAGCGAACCGGCCACCGGGCGGTCCGGATCCATGGTGATGATCTCTGCATTCCGCAGGAGGAGGTCGAGTTTCATGTCAGGTTCTAGCGGTGGGAGGTGGTGACGGATTTGATGCGGGTATAGTCCTCAAGGCCGTAGACGGAGAGGTCCTTGCCCGTGCCAGAGTGCTTGAAGCCACCGTGTGGTGCTTCGGCCGGAATTACCTGGTGGCAGTTGATCCAGACGGCCCCGAAGTCGAGCTCGTTGGATACGCGGGTGACTACGCCGTGGTTCTCGGACCACACGCTGGATGCCAGCGCGTACTTGGTGCCGTTGGCGAGTTCGATGGCTTCTTCCTCGGTGGCGAACGGCTGGACCGTCAGCACCGGGCCGAAGATTTCGTCGCACACCACCTCGTCTGTCTGGAAGACGCCGTCGATCACCGTTGGCTCAAAGTGGAAGCCGGTTCCGGTGCGCTTGCCGCCGGACAGGACGCGGGCGTTGGCTGGCAGGCGGGACATGAAGCCCTCCACGCGCTCCAACTGCGCGGCGCTGTTGAGCGGGCCAAGATCGGCTTCCCCGCCGCCTACCTTCAGGGCGGACGCGGCGTCAGCCAGGGCTGCTGCGAACTCCGCATGAATGTCCTGGTGCACCAGGACGCGGGTCACTGCCGTGCAGTCCTGCCCGGCGTTGAAGAAGGCAGCCAACGCGATTTCGCTGGCCGTCCGTTGGATATCGACGTCGGCAAACACCACAGCGGGCGCCTTGCCGCCAAGCTCAAGGTGAACGTCCTTGAGGGTCTTGGAAGCTGCAGACATGACCTGCGCGCCGGCCCGGGTGGAGCCGGTAATGGACACCATTTCGGGGATGTCGTGCTCCACCATCGCAGCCCCGGCGTCGCGGCCGCCGCAAACAATGTTCACCACACCGGCCGGGTAGACCTGCTGTGCCAGTTCACCCAGGACCAGCGTGGACCATGGGGTGGTGTCGGCAGGCTTGAGGACCAGGGTATTGCCCGCGGCGAGGGCCGGACCGATCTTCCAGATGGCCATCATGAACGGGTAGTTCCACGGCGTAATCTGGGCGACCACGCCGATGGGTTCGCGCCGGATGGTGGAGGAGAAACCCTCCACGTACTCGGTCTGCGCCGTGCCGGAAACCACCCGGCATGCCCCGGCGAAGAAGCGCAGTTGGTCCGCGCCGCGCAGGATCTCGAGCTCTTTGGTGAGGGCGGAAGGCTTGCCGGTGCAGGCCACCTCGGCCTCGAGCAGACGGTCAACATTCGCCTCAATGAGGTCGGCCAGCTGCAACAGCAGCGACTGGCGCGTTCCCGGCGTCGTGCGCTTGTAACTCTTGAAAGCTGCGGCAGCGGCTTGGAAGGCGGAGTCGACAGCGGCGGCGTCACTGTCCGGGGCGGTGCCGATCTGCTGGCCCGTGGCGGGGTCGAAGAACGGCAGGCTGGCCGCGGCGTCCACGGACTCGCCGTTGATGATGTTCTGAAGCTGAATCACAGGAGGCTCCGGTCAGTTCGTTGAAGTCTTGGGAGAACGCGTGGTGGGGTCCTGCGGCAGGTGCAGCAAGGCCGGGAGGCCGGAGTCGACGGCGCGGCGGAACGCGGCGGTGAAGTCTTCCGTGCGTTCAACACGCTCGCCGTAACCGCCGTAGGAACGGGCGAGGGCGGCGAAGTCCGGGTTGGTCATGTGCGTGCCGGAGGGCCGGTCAGGATAGTGCGCTTCCTGGTGTTCGCGGATAGTGGCGAAGATGCCGTTGTCCACCACCAGGACGATAAATTTTGCGCCGTAGCCCATGGCCGTGGCGATCTCCTGGCCGTTCATCATGAAACAACCGTCGCCTGCCACGGAGATGACCTGACGGCCCGGGTAAGCGAGCGAGGCTGCCACGGCTGCAGGGATGCCCATGCCCATGGCGCCATTGCGCGGAGCGGCCAGGGAATTGGCCGAGTTGTGGTCCAGGTACCGGGCGGGCCACAGGGCGTGGTTTCCGGCGCCGAAGGTGAGGACGGCGTCGTCGGCCATTTCCTTTTTGAGGACCTCCATGGCGACACCCAGGTCTACGCCGATGCCGCCGTCGGGCGCTGGCGTAGAGAAGCTGAGCTGATCGGCGCGGGCGCTGGCGAACCAGCCCTCCTCGCGGTTGCCGGTCGCGTGGGTGGTCGCGTGGGTGGAAGCCAGTGCCGCAGCGAACGCCGTGACATCCGCGATGATGTGCTGGTCCACGCGGCCGAAGTGGCCCAAGAGGTTGGCGTCGGCGTTGACCACGACGGTTTCGGCATTGAGTCCGCGCTTGTAGCCATCGGACAGGACATCGCCGCGGACGCAGCCAACAAAGATGATCAGATCGGCGTCGTCCAGGCGCTGGGCGTTGGCGTCGCTGCGGCCGTAACCCAGGAAGCCGGCGTAGGCGTCGCTGCGGTGCGGAACGGCATCGTAGGCGCGGAAGTCGGCAACCACCGGGATCCGGTGCTGGCTCGCCCACGCGGCCAACTGCTCGCCGGACTCTTGCGTCCACCCTTCACCGCCGACGACGACCAGCGGCTTGCGTGCCGCCGCCAGCATTCGCGTGAGGCCGGACAGATCAGCGGAGGCCGGCTGGGGACGGGCAATCCTGCGGGGTTCCACGGTGGCGTTCTCCACGACGTGCACCAACACGTCTTCCGGGAGGCCGATGACCACTGGGCCGGGGCGTCCGCTGAGGGCGGTGAAGATGGCGTCGTCCACCACGCGGGCGGCGGACGCTGCGTCATCGAGGGTCACTACCTTCTTGGCGGTGCTGCCGAACCAGGCGTTGATATCGAATTCCTGGAAGGACTCGCGACCCCGGTCCGCTACGGGGATCAGGCCCACGAACAGGATGAGTGGAGTGGCGTCCTGGTAGGCGGTGTGGATGGCGATGAAGGCGTTGGCCGCACCCGGACCGCGGGTCACCATGGCAACGCCCGGGAGTTCAGTCAGACGGCCTTCGGCGAGTGCCATGAACCCGGCACCGCCTTCCTGGCGGGCCACCACGTTCTGGATGGGCGAGCCGTGCAGGCCGTCAAGGACATCCAGGAAGCTCTCGCCGGGAACGGTGTAGACACGCTTGACGCCTGCCTTTTCCAGTTGGGCGACGATCAAGTGGCCGGCGGTCGTTGTGCTCAATGCTTCATTCCTTCTTCTTCGATGGAAAGCGCGGGGAGGAACAACCCGGAGAGTGCCGTCAGTACGGAAACCACCAGCAGGATGATGGCGCCGGGCCAGAAGGAGTTGTTGGCTGCTACCAATGCGGTGGCGATCAGCGGCACGAAGCCGGAGATGACGCCGGCAGTGTTGGAGGTGATGGCGACGCCGGTGTAGCGGACCTTCGTGGCGAACAGGGCAGTCAGTGCGGTGCCGGAGACGGCGTATGGGATAGAGAGGACGGCGACGCCGATCATCATGCCCAGGACAACAAGGATGGGGTCGCGGCTGTCGATGGCGAGGAAGACGGGGATTGCGATGATGGCCGAGGCCACGCCGCCCCACAGGATGACCTTGCTGGCGCCGAACTTTTCACCCAGGCGGCCGGCCCAGATGAGGGCGCCGATCTCCAGGGCTGCAGCGAGCAGGGTGCCCATGAGCAGGAGTTCAGAGGGCAGCTTGAGGACTTTGGTGCCGTAGAAGACCACGAAGCTGGTGATGAGGTAGAAACCGCCGATGCCCAGTAAAGCCGAGCACATGCCCACCAGGATCTGGCGCCAGCTGTTCTTCAGGACGCCGCGGATGGGGGCGTGTTCGGTCTCGCCGGACTCCATGAGGGCTTCAAATTCGGGTGATTCGCTGAGGCGGCTGCGGATCCACAGGGAGATGGCAAGCAGCGGGATGGCGGCGATGAAGGGGATGCGCCAGCCCCACGCGTCAAAGTTGGTTTGTCCCACCAGAAACAGCATGCCGAAGAAGCCGCCGGAGGACAGGATGGTGCCGATCGGGGAACCGATCTGCGGCAGGGCGGCGTAACGTGCACGCTTTTCCACGGGCGCATTCTCGACGGCGATAATCACCGCGCCGCTCCACTCGCCACCTACCGCGAGGCCCTGAACGATGCGCAGGGCTACCAGCAGGATGGGGGCTGCCAAGCCGATGGTCATGTAGTTCGGCAGGAGACCGATGAGGCCGGTGACAATTCCGATGCCCACGATGGTGACCATGAGGATCTTCTTGCGGCCAACCTTGTCTCCGAGGGCACCGAAGATGAAGCCACCGATCGGGCGGGCTACGAAGCCGACCGCAAGAGTGGCAAAGGATCCCATGGCCGCCACGAAGGGGTCTTGGGAAACGAAGAACTGTGCGTTGAACACCAGCGCAGCGGCTGTGGTGAAAAGGAAGAAGTCGTACCATTCCAGCGCAGTGCCCACGAGGGCGGCCAGGGCCACCTTCTTGGTAACGCTTTCATCGACGACGCGTACTGCCGCGGGACTGGCGTCCGTGGCTCCGCTGACCGTGCTTGCCATAGTTGCTCCATGAGTGCGAATGGGACCGGGCGTTGGGGGTGCCCGGACATATTTGTGTGACTCAATCCATAGTGCCAGTAGTTTTTCCCAAAATAACTAGCAATACATCACGGAATCAGGGCGCTAGAATGTGTGAATGCACAATTCTGATACATCCGGGCATGCCGCTCGTTGGACCGAGCTGGTGGATCAGCTTGAAGGCAGGCTGGACACGCTGGCGCAGGCCTTCACCACAAGGGTGCGGGAGATCCCCGAGTACGGCGAAAGCCAAGTGACGGTCCTGGAAATCCAGGAGACTGCGCGGGAAACATTCCGGCGGCTCATCAACGGCTTGAGGAATGGCAGGACGGACAGCCGCGATGGCCTGCTCGATTTCGCTTCCGACCTCGGCTCCAAACGCGCCAGAGCCGGCATTCCACCGGAATCCCTCACCTCTGCCGTGCGGCTGGACTTCAGCATCCTCTGGGCCGAACTGTTGGAAATCGCCCACACCGAGGACGCCGCCTTGCTGGCCACCCGAGTGGACCAGGTGTGGAGCGTGGTGGACGAATTCGCCACCCGGACGCACACCAGCTACCTGACCGAGCGCGTCAGCATGGCACAGGAAGAGTCCAGCATCCAACGGGAGTTCATTGCCCGGCTGTTCAACCAGAGCAGCCCGTCCCTGGAAACGTCCTCCCAAGTAGCTTCGGCACTGGGTATCAACCCTGAGCAGCGTTTCGCCTTGGTGGCAGCAAGCGGTGAACCCGGAGCCCGACTTCGCGCCGCAACATCCCAGTTCGGATCGGGGCAGCACACCCGGCAGCGCTTGTTCCTGCACGAATCCGGCGGCAACACCTATGTTTTCTGGGCTCTTCCGGCCGTTCGGACGCGGGGTCCTGAACCCCGAGGCGAGACGCACAGCCCTGAAGCCGAAGGCCAGCAGCTGCCACCCGGCGTCGTCGATGTCCCTTGCGGCTACGTGCCCGAAGTCCTTGGACTGCGCGCCTTCCCAGGGGCCGCCCGTACCGCCGAGAGCCTCGCCGCTTTACTGCGGCCCCGCGATTCCGGTCCGCTGTCAGCCGATTCCGCTTGGGCCAGGTTGGCGCAGCAAAACCTGCAGGACGCCGGCTTGGACCTCGCAGCGGAACTTGAAGAAGCCTTGGCCGAGTGCCGGGGCGGCGAGCGCGAGCGGCTGCTGGAAACCGTCCGGAACTACCTGGCCACCGGCAATGTCACCGTTACCTCCGAGCAACTGTTCTGCCACCGGAACACCATCCTCAACCGGCTCAACCGTTTCCAGGAGCTGACGGGAATCGACCTCGCAGTTCCAGCGAAGACGGCAAGGCTGGTGGTGGCGTGGGCGTAGGGCTCTTGTGACGGCGCCCGCGCTTCGGTGTGTGTTTCCACATTCCTGGCCGCATTTTGCTGGAGTTTATGCCATTGATGGTGTGATCGGGCACACACCATAGTTGGAGCTACCTTGCACCGGACATTCGTCCCCGCACCCCATCCGGAGAATCAGATGGCCCACACGGTAGATACTTCCTCCGCATCCACATCCAGGCTGGACCTGGCCAAGATGCGCAAGATTGCCCTTGCCAGCGTTATTGGCACCACCGTCGAGTGGTACGACCTTTTCGTCTTCGGAACAGCGTCGGCCCTCGTCTTCAACAAGATCTTCTTCCCCAGCTTCGATCCAATCGTCGGCACCATGCTGGCGTTTGGCACGTTCGCTTCCGCCTACATTGCCCGCATGGTGGGCGCTATCATCTTCGGCCACTTCGGTGACCGTCTGGGCCGCAAGTCCATGCTGCTGGTCTCCCTCCTGACCATGGGAGCGGCCACCTTCGCCATCGGCCTGCTGCCCGACTACAACAGCATCGGCATCATGGCGCCACTGCTGTTGCTGTTCCTCCGCGTCATCCAGGGCCTGGCCCTGGGCGGCGAGTGGGGCGGCGCCGTCCTGATGACGGTTGAACACGCTCCTCCCGCCCGTCGCGGTTTCTACGGTTCACTGGTACAGGTTGGCGTTCCCGCAGGCACCCTGATCGCTAACGTGGCCTTCCTGATTGTGGCCTCCACGGTCAGCACCGAGGCCCTGTACTCGTGGGGCTGGCGCATTCCGTTCCTGGCCTCGGTCCTGCTGGTTTCTGTTGGTATCTACATCCGGCTGCACATCGAGGAAACCCCGTCCTTCCAGGCAGTCAAGACCGCCGGCGCCAAAGCCAAGATGCCTTTCGCCGCGCTGATGGCCAAGTACTGGAAGCAGGTTGTCCTGGGCGGCGTCGCCACCCTGTCCACGGGCAGCACCTTCACCCTGCTGGTGGCCTCCGGCGTCTCCTACGGCAAGAAGGAACTCGGCCACTCCGAGAGCCTGATGCTCTGGGTGGTCCTGGCCTCCTGCATCCTGGGACTGTTCCTCATCCCGTTCTTCGGAAAGCTCTCCGATAAGTTCGGCCGCAAACCGATCATCTTCGCCGGTGTTGCCGCCGAGGCCGCCCTCGCGTTCCCCATGTTCTGGCTCATGGACACCAAGTCCGTGGCACTGCTCTTCGTCGCCTACCTGGCCATGATGACCGCGTTCTGCGCCAACTACGGCCCCATCGCCACCTTCCTTGCCGAGCTCTTCGGATCCAAGGTCCGCTACTCCGGCCTGTCCGTGGCGTACATGCTGTCCGGCCTCCTGGGCAGCGCCGCCACCCCGTTCGTCACCACCTGGCTGCTGGGCATGACAGGACAGAGCTCCTCGATCGCCTGGTACATCATGGCCGCAGCCGGGCTGTCCTTGGTGGCCCTCTTCCTGCTGACCGAAACCCGGTACGGCAACATCGATGCCGTCGACGAAGCCCCGGCTGCTGCCGGCTCCTCCTCCGCCGGTTCGTCGACGGAAGCCGCGGCAGCCAAGTGAACCCAAGCACCATCGAGCGCCTGGCCGGCATCCCCGGCCAGGCGCCCGCCGTCGGGCCTTTTTCCCCGGCGGTCATTGCCAACGGTTTCGTCTTCACCTCCGGCCAGATCCCCGCGATCACCGGCCTGGATGACCAGCCGGACACCTTTGAAGGGCAGGTCCGGCAAACCATCCAGAACCTCGCGGGGGTTTTGGAAGCCGCCGGGTCCAGCCTTTACCACGTGGTCAAGGTCAACACCTACCTGACCAGCCAGGACCAGCTGGAGGAGTACAACCGCGTGTACGTGGAATACTTCGGCACCGCCAAACCGGCCCGGACCACCGTATGCGTGAGCCTGTGGGGTGTGTCCTTGGAAATCGAATGCGTGGCCGTCCTTGCCCGTCAGGTCGCTGCCCGTAAACCGGAGGTGACCCCGTGACCCCAACACTCCTGCAGGACCTGAGCGATGTCAGCTACCCGACCATCGGCCACTTCCTCGACGACGGCTTCGTCTCCCCCGCCATCCAGTCCTTGCTGGCAAACGTGAAGATCGCCGGCCCCGCCGTCACCGTCCGGATCGATGACCACGACGCCATCGCCATGAACCACGCCCTCCTCGCGCTCCGGCGCGGGGATGTGCTGGTGGTGGACATGGGCGGCGACCACCAGCACGCGCCGGTAGGGGCCGTCACGGCAGCCGCAGCACTCGCGCAAGGTGCGGCCGGCGTCGTAGTTGATGGCGTAGCGACCGACGTGTTGGAACTGCGCCAAACCGGCCTCCCCGTGTTCGCCCGTGGGACGTCATGCCTGACCACCAAGCGCCTGTACGGGACGGGTTCCGCCGTCAATGTCCCGGTGCACTGCGGAGGCGTCGAAGTCAACCCGGGCGACTTGGTCCTGGGCGACGACAACGGACTGATCATCCTGTCCCCCGAAGCCGCGCGCGACGTGCTGGGGAAGGCGCTCGCATCGGACGCGGCCGAGCCAGCCATCCTCGCCCGCATAACATCCAGGGAGCCGCTCGAGACGATTCTGGCCCTCTAATACCGCCGAGAGCGTAACCTCGCAGCCACCGGAACGCCACCAAGGAAGTTCGGCTGGGGATGGGGTAGAACTTAACCATGAGCGTACGTACACCCGACCCGTATCCAGGCTGGCTTTCAGATGAAGACCTCTTCGAAGCCCGCGGCCGACTCCCCATGGTCTACGTGGAGGCCGTTCCGGTCAGGCTGGATCCGCTCGGGTACGTGAACGAAGTTGGCACGCTTCTGCAGGGCGACGCCGACGGCAACATGGTCCGCTACCTCGTCTCCGGCCGCGTCCTCTACCGAGAGACCATCCGCGCAGCACTCCTGCGTCACATGGAGAAGGACCTCGGTCCCTTGGCCTTTCCGCAGCTCCCCATCAGCCCTGTCCCCTTCACCGTGGCCGAATATTTCCCGGCACCCTCCCAGACCGGCTTTACGGATGACCGCCAGCACGCCGTTTCCCTGGCCTACATCATCCCCGTGACCGGCGAATGCGAACCCCGGCAGGACGCACTGGAACTGACGTGGATGACGCCGCAGGAGGTGCTGGGCGAGAACGTCCAGCAGGAATTCGACGGCGGACGCGGGAACCTCGTGCGCCAGGCGCTGGCTTTTTCGGGCATCGTTCTCTAGCGGGTCCCCGCACCTGCACCAGCCGCCCTTTGTAGACTGGACGGCGGACCCCAAGAGAACCAAAGGACTTCCGATGACTCACAGCCCAGCCACACAGCAGTACAGAGAGAAGCAGGCTGGGGACCTGCGGCCCGGAGATTTTGTCTATCCACCCGGCGACGGGCCTGCCGCCGAAATTGCCGGCATCGAGGTGCAGAACGACGATTACGGCGTTGCCGCGTTGCTGCTGGTGACAATGGTCGACGGCGGCTCGGTACGGATCGCTGTCGGGTCCAGTGTCCCTGTGGGTGACGCGGCTGGTGCCGGCGTGGGAGCGGACAGCGCTGACGGCCCCACCGACCCAGCGGACCCGGGCACGCCCGACTCCAGCACCTCCGACTCCAGTACGCCCGACGCGAGCACCTCCGCAGAAGGAGGCCCCGACGCCTCCACTGGACCCGCCGTCGTCGTGCCTCCCCGCCCGGAAACGCCGCCCACATACACCGGCCCCAGCGCCGAAGAGTTGGCCCTGATTCCTGAGCCGGATGGCACCCCGGAGGCCGTGGTGAGCGCCGCCGCTGCCAACCATAAGGGCAAGAACGGCGTCCAGGTCCTCGCGGATCGTCTGGCCAAGGGCATCAACACCAAGTCGGGCAGCTGCCTCCGGGATCTCAGCAACCTGGCGTTCGACCTCTGCATTGTGCTGCGGGATCCGGACCATGCTCTGGCCGTTGCGGACCTGCTGAACGTGCTGCCATTTGACGGCAACCTGGACCGCTGGGCGTCCATTGAGCGGGCGCTGGCACTGTCCAGTTTCATCTGCCGCGAAGCCGGACAAAGTGAACGTGCTGCGGTTTACGAGAAATTGCTGCGTGCGCCCGAGTCCCAGGAAGAAGACCCGTTCAAGGCCAGGATCAATGCCCGCGTCCGCCAGCGCTCGCTCAACGAACCCAACCTGTACGACAAGGAAATCTTCCGCGCCATTGACAACGGCAATCACGAAGCCGAACGCGATTGGCGGTTCCTCCGGCTTGAAGCGCTGATGTTCCTGCGCGCCCACGGCGGTTCCAAGACCATCGGCGAGGACGAGTTGGCCCGGCGGATCAGCAACGAACTGGAATCTGTGCGGGCCTAGTTTTCGGGACCTGCCGATTCGGGGTATTTCAAGCCCTGTTATGTGGGCGCGAACGGCGGTAGATTCGGGGCCATGACGAACAATCTGAGCGTTGTGGTTAATGCCGACGCGCAGCAGGTTTGGACGATGCTGCGTGAACCGTCGCTGGTGGCTCAATGGCACGGCTGGGAGGCCGATGATCTCACCGACGAAATCAAACAGATCTATTTTAACACCGACGTTATTGAGGGGCCCGATCACACGAGCCTGACCGTCAACGGCGGCGATGTCTTTGAGCTCCACCCCGTTTCTGGCGGAACGGAAGTGCGGGTCACCAGGGCGGCCCTCGACCACGACTCCGAGTGGGCTGAATGGGACGAGGACATCACCCAGGGCTGGCTCACCTTCCTGCATCAACTGCGCTTCGCCTTGGAACGGCACCCGCATGGGCACCGGCGGACGCACTTCATTTCGCTTCCGGGCAAGGGCGGACCGGCGATTGAAAAGCTGGGGCTCGGGGATTTGCCGCCCGTTGGGGAGGAGTACTCGCTCACGCTTTCCACAGGCGAGAAGATCTCCGGAAAGGTCTGGTTCAAGAGCCGGCACCAGGTAGGACTCACCGTGCACAGCTACGCCGAGCATGGGGACGGGCTGCTGATTGTGGCTGAGCAGCTGCCGATTCCCGAAAAAAGGCCCGACGGCGGCTCTATGGTGATTGCCTCCACCTACGATCTGGGGGCCCACACCTTGGCAGACATCCGGTCATCGTGGGACAACTGGAAGGCTGAGAGCTACGGGTCGTAGGGGTTTTTCGGCGGGTTACTCACCGTAAAGCTGGCACACTTGGTAGCGTGCCAGCTTCCTCATCAGCCCCTGTATCTTCCCCTGCTCCCGCCCTGCCTGACGTGCCAGGATTGTCCTCGCGGCAATCCGAGTTCTCCTTTTCGGTGGGCAAGCGCCTGACTGAAACGTGCCCGCCGTCGGACGCTCAAGTAGAGGCCAACGGCGGCGCTTTCCTGGGCCGGACCGGAACCATCACCACGCCGCATGGGACCATCCAGACGCCCGCGTTCATCGCCGTCGGGACCAAAGCAACGGTAAAGGCAGTCCTGCCGGAGTCCATCTCCGAACTCGGCGCGCAGGCTGTGCTGGCCAACGCATACCACCTGTATCTGCAGCCGGGGCCCGAAATTCTGGACGCTGCCGGTGGGCTGGGCGCGTTCATGAATTGGTCCGGGCCTACTTTTACTGACTCCGGGGGATTCCAGGTGATGAGCCTGGGCTCGGGGTTCAAGAAGGTCATCGACATGAAGAACGTGGACAGCTCCGGCCCGGATGACGCCGTGGCCCCGGGCAAGGAACGGCTGGCGCACATTGATGACGACGGAGTTTGGTTCAAATCGCACCTGAACGGGGACCGGCACCGTTTCTCCCCCGAGATCTCCATGCAGGTCCAGCACCAGATCGGTGCGGACATCATGTTCGCCTTCGATGAGCTCACCACGCTGCAGAACTCCCGGGCCTACCAGGAGGAGTCGCTGGAACGGACGCGGCTGTGGGCGCTGCGTTGCCTGGAGGAACACGCGTCGTTGACTTCTTCGCGCGAGGGCAAGCCGTACCAGGCATTGTTCGGCGTGATCCAGGGTGCGCAATATGAGGACCTGCGCCGGAAGGCCTGCCAGGACCTGGGCGCCATGCCGTTTGACGGGTACGGGATCGGCGGTGCGTTGGAGAAGGAAAACCTGGGCACCATCGTGCGCTGGTGCAATGAAGAGCTGCCCGAAAACAAGCCGCGGCACCTCCTGGGGATCTCAGAGCCGGACGACATCTTCACGGCCATCGAGAACGGCGCCGACACCTTTGACTGTGTCTCGCCCACCCGGGTTGCCCGAAACTCGGCGTTCTACACACCGTTTGGCCGGTTCAACCTGTCCGGGGCTCGCTACAAGACGGACTTCGGGCCGTTGCAGGATGGCTGCGACTGCTACACGTGCGTGAACTACTCACGGGCCTACATCCACCACCTGTTCAAGGCCAAGGAAATGCTCTCGGCGACGCTGATTTCCATCCACAACGAGCGCTTCGTGGTGAAGATGGTGGACGATGCCCGGTTGGCCATCGAATCCGGGGACTTCTTCGAGTTCAAGGCGGAGACGTTGGGCCGGTACTACTCCTGACGGCTCGGCCGTTTCGATGGTTCGCTGCGCATTCGATGGTAGGAACCGTCTAATGCGCAGCGAGCCATCGAGATGGGCTCCCGTTGCAGACTAGGCTGCCGCTACCCCGTAGCTCGGCTCGCGCTTCTTGATCCAGCCGACCACCAGTACGGTGACGGGTACGAAAAGGAACTCCACGGCCGTCTTGTAGACGAAGCCGGCCAGGGCGTAGTTCAGGAATGAGCCGAAGTCCGTGATGCCGATGACCGACGCCGCGATGCTGCAGAAGATCAGGGTGTCCACCAGTTCGCCCACCACGGAGGAGCCCATCAGTCGTGCCCACAGGCTTTTTTCGCCGGTGAGGGCCTTCATCCTCACGAGGATCCAGGAGTTGATGGTCTGTCCGGCAAGGAACGCAAGCAGCGAGGCGAGAACGATCTGCGGCACTGGTCCAAGCGCGCCTTCGATGGCGGCCTGCTTGCTTGTGCCGTACTCGTCGCTGAAGCCGGGAAGCACAATGATGATCCAGTAGCAGAGGGATGCAAACACCGAGAGCGCGAACGAGGTAATGATCGCTTTGCGTGCAACTTTGAAGCCGTAGACCTCGCTCATCACGTCGCCCAGGATGTAGGCGATCGGGAACAGGAAGAACCCGCCGTCAGTGATGATCGGTCCGAACACTACGCCCTTGGACGCGCCGATGTTGGACAGGATCAGCACCACGGCCATGATGGCCAGCATGATGCCGAAATACGGGGAGCCGATCGACGCGAAGCGCGGCGCGGGCTTGCTCAAAGTACTGGAGCCTGAGGGCGAGGGCATGGGTCATCCATTTCGTAGTGGTTCGCGCAGGCTCCTTTGTTGTGGTGCCCCGCTGTATTAGCACTGTGGTTGGTGGGGCATCCGGCCCGGCACCGATTCCATTCTCCCACCCCTTCACCCCAACGCTCACTCACATCCCACGCCCTTCCGAGCAGCCCTCTCTCACCTCCCACGTGCTTGAACCAAACGCTCGATCACATCCCCAGCGCTTGAACCCAACGCTCACTAACTGCCACTTTTGAACACGTTCAGAAATGTGCCATACTCGTTCTTGAACACGTTCAAAACTTCGCTTGAGGAGCGGCACCATGGCACAAAAGAGTGAGCAGACCCGCCAATTGGTGGCCGATGTGGCGCTGAAGATGTTCCGCGAAATCGGCTTCGAGAAGACCACCATGCGAGCCATTGCCCAGGAAGCGGGGGTCTCCGTCGGGAACGCCTACTACTACTTCGCATCCAAGGACGAGCTGGTCCAGGAGCTGTACATCCAGGTGCAGGACGAACACGCCGTGGTGGCGGCGCAGGCGCTCGAAAACGTCCAGGATCTCGCAGGGCGCCTGAAAGCAGTGCTGCACACCGGAATCGACGTCATGGCGCCGTACCACCAGTTCGGTTCCGATTTCATTGCCACGGCGATCCGGCCGTCGTCGCCCGTCAACCCGTTCGGCGAAGCGTCCACCGCCGCCCGCGAGGCGTCGCTCGCGATCTTCCGGTCCGCCGTCGAAGGTTCCTCCCCCGCCGTCGCGAAGAAGCTGCGCGGGGATCTGCCAGAGCTGCTGTGGCTGGCGTACATGGGCGTCGCGCTGTTCTGGGTTTACGACCGGTCCGAGGGACAACGGCGTACGCGGAAACTGATCAACGGCGCGGCCCCGCTGGTGGCGCGCGGCCTGTCACTGGCGAAGATTCCGGGTGTCAGCAAGGTGTTCGACGACGTCCTGGGACTCGTGCGCACCGTCAAGGAAGATTCGTGATGCGGCGGACAATGGTGATCGCCGGCGCTACCGGCTTCATTGGCAGTTACTTCCGGCGTCGGTTTCTTGAAGAAGGTTGGCAGGTCAAGACGGTTGGGCGGGACGCTTCGGCTGACGCGCGTTGGGACGACGACGGCGCCGTCGCCAAAGTGCTGGACGGCGCCGAACTGCTGATAAACCTCGCCGGACGGTCTGTGAATTGCCGCTACGACGAGAAGCACCGGCGCGAGATCATGGACTCCCGGGTCTTGACCACGCGGACGCTGGCTCAAGCTGTTGCTGCGTGCGCCGAACCGCCCCGGACGTGGATCAACTCGAGTACTGGAACCATCTACAGGCACGCGGAAGATCACCCACAATCAGAGGTTTCGGGCGAACTTGGCAGCGGGTTCTCCGTGGATGTGGCCCGCGCTTGGGAGGACGAGTTAACGGCGGCTGCTGTTCCGGTTACGCGGAAGGTGCCGCTGCGCATTGCGATCGTGTTGGGGGCCGGTGGCGTCATGAGCCCCCTCCGGAACCTGGCCAGGCTTGGCTTAGGTGGTCACATGGGCCCGGGCACCCAGAAGTTCAGCTGGATCCATGTCGAGGACTTGTTCCGTGCGGTGGTGTTTATCCACGCGGATGCCGGAGTGACGGGTCCCGTGAACGCAGCGTCGCCCTACCCCGTGGACAACCGCGAACTGATGTCGCTGGTTCGGCAGAGCCTGGGTGTCCCTTTTGGCATCCCGACGCCAGCATGGCTGCTGGAGGCCGGCGCAGTCCTGATCCGGACACAGACGGAGCTGGTGCTGAAGAGCAGATGGGTGGAGCCCCGGAAGTTGCTCGACGCAGGGTTCGCCTTTGAGTACCCAACGCTGGCCGTCGCGCTCAACCAGATCGCGGGGACGCACCCCAAACCGTCTCTCACATAACCGCCCTTTCAACCGAACCCTCTCTCACATAAAAGCCCCTTCAAGCGAACCTTCTCTCACATCCCCGGAGGTATTCTTGAGTCAGGAACCCTGGTCAACCAATGAGGACTACGCGTTGGCCGCTAGGAGCCCGTCCACCGGTTGGCTTTACGGGCCGAAGGACAGAGTGGTGCTGGGCGGCAAAGGACTCGCAGTTGGAATCGCCGTTTCGCACCTGACGTTCAGTATTTTGCTGTCCATCCAGGGTCCGGAATGGGCCGTGATCTTCTTCATGTACAGCCTGCTCCCGACATGGGCAATCGGTGCCGGTGTGGGATCACTTCTCGGCTTGGCCCTGCGTCGCATGAGGCAGCAATGGGTTCACGTGGCCGCATTTTTTGCCACCGGTTTGCTCATGTGCGCACCGTTTGGGGGACTCTCCTCGACGGGTCCACTGATGTTCTCGTTGTCCATAGCCGTCGCAGCCGGCGTTGGTCGCTTGGCCATCTGGAAACTGGTACGAATCAACGACAATCCCTCTCGCACATAATGGACCCTTAGGCCGGACGCTCGCTCACTGTCCAGGAGGATAACCATGAGCCAGGACCCGTGGACTGACGAGGATGAGTACTCTTTGGCGACGCGGAGCCCGTCCGGAGAATGGCCATACGGGTCCAAGGACCGGGTGGTGCTTGGCGGCAAGGGACTGGCTATGGGGATCGCCGTAGCCCACCTGACGTTCTGCGCCTCCTGGGGTATTCAAGCACCAGGATGGGCCATCATCTTCTTCGGTTACAGCCTGCTCCCGGTCTGGGCCATTGGTGCCGCAGTGGGGTCACTTCTCGGGTTGGCCTTGCGTCGAGTCCGGAATCAGTGGCTTCACGTTGCCGCGTTTTTCGCCGGCGGTTTGCTCCTGTGTGCGCCATTTGACGGACTTTCGGCGACGGGTCCGCTACTTTTCTCGTCGACGATTGCCTTGGCCGTCGGTATTGGCCGACTCGCCGCGTGGAAGCTCGCGCGTCTCAACGATGCAGGCCCGCTCACCACGTAATTCGCCTACGACTCATCGAAAACTGGGGTCAAGGCCCGGCCCAACGCACCCAAACCCGAGGGACCTGAGCGAGCAACGCACCCAATCCCGAGGGACGTGAGAGAGGGTCCGCCCAAACCCGAGGGACCTGAGAGAGCAACGCGCCCAACCCCGAGGGACGTGAGAGAGGGTCCGCCAAAACACAACGGGAGGTGAGAGAACGTCTGAAGTGAGCCGCCGCCGTCGAGCCTTGCCGTTCAAGAATCCTGGGCCGCGCCTGACGCACGCCGAAACCTAAGGAAGTGTTAGGAAATCCCCCGCGAGCTAGGGCTGTGCCGTGCATCACCCATAGTTTGGAACATGTCCTCTTCACCTTGGAGGACCTTTCTTAGTCGACGAAGAGCCATGCGCAAGGACGCCATGAGCACCCGCTTCATGGACAGAACGAACTCATGCAAGACACGGCCGCGGCAAAACGCTGCCGTCCAGGAAGGTTCATTGATGAGCACCCAACAAGCTGCGCCCCTGAGCGAAGCCGCCCAGACACGCAAAGCCGTGAGCAACATCCTCAAAGGCTCCGCAGGAAACCTCGTGGAGTGGTTCGACCTCTACGTTTATACGGTTTTCGCTGCCTATTTTCAGTCGCACTTCTTCAACTCTTCGGACGATCTTCAGGCCGGCCTCGAGGCGATGGCGGTCTTCTCGACGTCGTTCCTCATGCGTCCCATCGGCAGCTGGTTCTTCGGCCGCTATGCCGACCGCAAGGGCCGCAAGGCTGCGTTGACACTGAGTGTGACGCTGATGTCGGCCGGTTCGTTTGCCATTGCGATCCTGCCGACGCAGGACGTGATCGGGCTCTGGGCCCTGATCCTGCTGGTGTTCATCCGCGTCGTGCAGGGCTTCTCGGTCGGCGGTGAATACGGCACGAGCGCCACTTACATGTCCGAGGCAGCGACCGCCAAGCGCCGCGGCTTCTTCTCCAGCTTCCAGTACGTGACGCTGGTGGGCGGCCAGATGCTTGCACTCCTGGTGCTGGTGATCCTGCAGAACACCATGAGCAAGGAAGACCTGACGGCTTGGGGCTGGCGCATTCCGTTCGCTATTGGTGGCGTGGCTGCGCTGGTTGTTCTCTGGCTTCGCCGCTCCATGGAAGAGACCCTGTCGTCCGATCAGCTCCGCGCAGCCCACGTCAAGGTTGAGGGCGAGGCACAGCCCGGAACCATGAAGCTGCTGCTGACCAAGCACTGGAAGCCGCTGCTGATCTGCATCGGCATCACCCTCGGCGGCACTGTTGCGTTCTACACCTACACAAACTTCATCCTGAAGTTCATGAACGATACGTCGGGCATCGCCAAAACCGATACCTCGGTCATCAACTTCTGGGCACTGTTCATCTTCATGCTCTTGCAGCCCGTGTACGGTCTGATTTCCGACAAGATCGGCCGCAAGCCGTTGCTGATCTGGTTCGGCGTCACCGGTGTCCTATTCACTTGGCCGCTGCTGTCCACACTGGCTGGTACCAAGGATCCGTTCATGGCGTTCCTGCTGATGCTGGGCGGCTTGCTCATGGTTGGCGGCTACACCTCCATCAACGCGCTGGTGAAGGCTGAACTGTTCCCGGCATCGATCCGTGCGCTCGGTGTGGGACTCGGTTACGCGATTGCCAACTCGCTGTTCGGCGGCACGGTTCCGCTGATCGGTGCGGCGCTGCAGAAGTCGGGCCAGGTGGATATGTTCTTCACCTACGTCACAGCGGCGATCTTCATCTCGCTGCTGGTGTACATCTTCGCGCTGAAGAACAAGAAGCCCACGCACTTGGACGCGGAACAGGGCAACGCCTTCTTGGCCAAGGGCGCTGTGAAGGACGACGACGGCACGAAGGATCGCGTCAACGCCTAACCTGGCTGCCTTGTTGGGCCCGTTCTGCGCACTTTGGCTACTCCGAAGGGCGCAGAACGGGCCCCACAACGTTAAGCTCTAGTAGCGAATCAGCCCAGCAAGCCAAAGGATCCGGACAGTGCACGTGCTCATCGTCGAGGATGACGACGCCATGGCGTCGGCCTTGAGCGCTGCCGTCGCTTCGGCCGGGCACAAACACACCCGGGTATCCCGCGGCGAGGATGCGTTGCTGGCGCACAGGCAGCACGAGGTAATCCTGCTGGATCTTGGGCTCCCTGACATGGATGGCTTGGACGTCCTGCGGAAACTCCGCCAGGTCACCCAGATTCCCATCCTTATCCTCACGGCACGCGACGACGAACGCAGCGTGGTGCTGGGCCTCCGGTCCGGAGCTGACGACTATCTGGTCAAGCCCGTGAAGCTCGTGGAATTGCTCGCCAGAATCGAAGCTGTCACTCGGAGAACCAACCGCTCGGGCCAGGAAGTTCCACACAACATTGTCCTTGGTGAACTCGAGGTAGACCTCGACCGCCGGGTGGCCGCCATCGGCGAACGGCCACTGGCCCTGACAGCAACGGAGTTCGATCTTCTAAGCCTCCTGGTCAGGAACGCGGGCTCTGTGGTGACCAGGGAGCAGATCCTGGACGCTCTCTGGGGCGATGCGTTCGTGGCGCATTCCAGATCCTTGGACGTGCACCTAACAGGACTCAGGTCCAAGCTCCAGCTTCCCGGGTTCATCATCAACGTCCGGGGCGTCGGATACCGGGTAGAGCAACCGTGAAAGTCCGTGTCCTCGGCATCCTGAGCCTGCTGGTGGTGATCATTGTGGTGACGGTGTCCAGCGTGATCCTGACCTCGGCCGGCAGGGAGCTCACGCAGGAACTGCAGATCAATCGCGTGGCAGCCCTCAACCGCTTCGCACAACTGGCCAGCGACGCCGCGGAGGACAACAACACAACCCAACTCCAGCGGGAGATGGACCGCTATTCCGAGCTTTATGGTGAAGGGATCCTGATCCGGCTGCAACAGAGAACCCTCCAAGCCGGCGGCCTCAGCGAGGACCAGCCCGAAGTCAGCGACGCCCTCAACCGGGCAAGCCTCAACCTCAGCGACACCACGCTGAACCCCATCCGCGCCTTCGGGACCGGCAACGACTTCATTTCCCGGTCCTTCGGCACAGCAAGCCAGGTCCTCGGCGAGGTAGTCCTTGAAGTGGACCTCGACGCTGCCCGGCAGAAGCTCCGGGAGCGATGGCTCGTCGTCGTACTTGCCGCGGTGGCGCTGGGCGTGCTGCTGCTCGTGGGGGCATCGCGCATCACGGGGTGGGTTTTGCGCCCGGTCCAGCGGCTCAGCAAGGCAGTCCACGAGCTCGAAGCCACGGGCAAAACCAGCCAGCTGCCCGAAGCTGGCCCGCCTGAACTCCGCGAACTGAGCCGATCCTTCACGGCCATGGCGGATACGGTGACCGAGAGCATGGAGTCGCAACGCCGGCTCATCGCCGACACGTCGCACCAGCTGCGCAACCCCGTGGGGGCGCTGCGGCTGAGGATCGACTTGCTGCAGCTCGCCTTGCGCTCCGAGCCGGAGAAGGAAGCGGCGGCCGGCGTGGTGGCGGAACTTGAGCGGGTGGAGGAAATGCTCGACGGCGTGCTGAAGCTCGCGACGGCGGAACACCGCGCCTTTGAGGGGTCTGCCCGGGCTGAACGAGCTCCGGAACACCAACGGTTGGCCGTCATCGACCCCTACCCAATTCTGCAAGGCGAGGTTGAACGGGCGACGCCGGCCGCTCACCGCGCCGGATCAGAGCTCACCTTGGAGAGCCCTGCGTCAGAAAGCCAGATCGTCTGCGACCCCGACGAACTCGCGCACATGGTGGGCGAACTCCTCGCCAACGCCATCAAGTACGCGCCGGGCGCCCGCATCACCGTGGCGACCCGGCAGACGCCAGGAGGCACCGCCGTCGAGATTTCCGACGACGGCCCCGGCCTCCCGCCCGATCAGCTCGCCGCGTCAACCACCAGATTCTGGCGGGCGCCGCAGCATAGCAAGATCCCCGGCAATGGCCTGGGTATGACAATCGTGGAACGGCTGGCGGAGGCGAACGGGGCCCGGCTGGTCCTGGAGACCCGCCAGCCACACGGGTTGACGGCCCGTCTCGAGTTCGCACGGCCGCGGGACGGTTCGCATGCCTGACTCTCCGAAGATGTCCCGGCGGAATGCCATCAAAACAGTTCTCACGCTCAGCCTGGGCGGTGCCCTGATGACATCGACAGCAGGCTGCACCCCAGGTGATCAGCCTCAGGAACTGACCGTTGCCGGCGGCGAATCGGGCGGCTTCTACCTGGAGTTCGCCACACTGCTGGCGGATTTGTTGCAGCGGGAAGGGGTCGCCGAACGGGCCGTCGCCGTGACCACCGGCGGAAGTTTGGAGAACATCCAGCAGGTCCTATCCGGGGAGGCGACGTTCGCCGTCGCGCTGGCCGACGCTGCTGCGCAGGCTGCAGCCCCCGCTCAAGCCTCAGCAACGGTCAAAGACGGCGGTCAGTTGGTGGCGCTCGGAAAGGTGTACCAAAAACTACGTCCACTGCATCGTGCGGGAGGACAGCAGCATCCGGACGTTTGCGGACCTCGCCGGAAAGACTGCGGGCGTGGGTGAGGTGGGCTCGGGAACCACCCTCACTGCCGGGCGCATCATTGCTGCCGCGGGCCTGTCGCCGGAAACGGTTGGACCGGAGCGGGCGCTGAAACAGGTCAACCTCGGGTTGAATCACGCGATGGCGTCGCTGGGAGACGGATCCATTGACGTCATGATCCAGTCCGGCGGTGTTCCCACCGCGCCCATCGCTGCTGCGGCGCGCGACCTTGGCATGCGGCTCCTGGACCTCTCTGAGCTCATTCCGGCGACCCGGGCTGACTCGGAGTTCTTCTACGACCGCGTCCTCATCCCCGCCAACAGTTACGGAAACGCATCCGCCGTGTGGACCGTGGGGGTGGCCAACCTGCTCCTGTGCCGCCGGGATCTGGCCGATCATGTTGTCCGCCGGACTGTGGAAATCTTGGTGGAACAAGCTCAGGATCTGGTGCCGAAGTCCAGCACGGGCGTGCAGTTCCTCAGCCCCGAAACACTGATTAACACCGCCGGTGTGCCGTTGCATCCGGCGGCACAGGCCGCTTACCGGGCGCTGCACGGGTAGCTGGCAGAGGCCGAAATCGTTGTGTGGGCGCGCAACTGGCAAAATGGAAACCATGACTTCAGCCGTTGCCCCTGCCATTGCCCTGACCATTGCCGGCTCCGAAGCGACCGGTGGCGCCGGCGCGCAGGCCGATCTCAAGACCTTCCAGGAACTCGGAGTGTTCGGCATCGCGAACCTCACCTGCATCGTCTCCTTCAATCCGAAGGACAACTGGAACCACCGCTTTGTACCGGTGGACCAGCAAGTCATTGCAGACCAACTGGAAGCCACGACGGCGGCCTATGGTGCCGCTTCCGGCGCACCGTCGGTGTTGGACACCGTAAAGATCGGCATGCTCGGAAGCCCGGCAACCATCAGCACCGTGGAGAAGGCACTGGCCGACGGATCCTTCAAGCACGTGGTGCTGGACCCTGTCCTGATCTGCAAGGGCCAGGAGCCCGGCCACGCCCTGGACACCGACCAAGCCCTGAAGGCTCAGATCCTTCCTCTGGCTACATTCGTCACTCCAAACCACTTCGAGGCCGAGTCGTTGTCCGGGCTCACCATTACCGACGAAGAGTCGCTCCAAGCTGCCGCCATCCGCATCCACGAGATCAGCGGCGCAGCAGTCCTCGCCAAGGGCGGGGTGCGGCTGGAAGGCCCTGACGCCGTCGACGTTTACTATGACGGCGAGACGCTGGAAGTCCTGCGCGCACCGAAGGTTGGCGAAGTAGCGGTGTCCGGCGCCGGTTGCTCGTTGGCCGCTGCCGTGACTGCCGAGCTCGCCAAAGGTGCCACACCGCTGGAAGCTGCCCGGACGGCGAAGGCTTTCGTCACGGCCGGCATCAAGAACCGGATGTCCTCAGGCGCCCCGTTTGATGCCCTGTGGCAGGGTGGGGCTCTGTCCTAGCTCTCTCGATACAGACAAAACAGCCGCCCCGGAGTGTTCCGTGGCGGCTGTTTTAGCGTGCCTGCGGTTTAGCGCGAGACCTTGCCCATGAGTGAGGCGATCGGGCGCAGGAACAGGGGCCGGGCGAGGAACCAGGCGGCCGCTGTGAAGACAATGGAAGCTGCGAAGATCCCAAAGCCCCACCAGCTGTTGTTGTCGTCGTTTGAGGCGTACATGTGGTTGAGGTTCCTCAGCGCACCAGTGGCCAGCACCAGGGTCACGTGGACGATCACGAACGCGACGAAGTAGATCATCACAGGGAAGTGGATCTTGCGGGCGAGTTCAATGGGGTAGAACTTGTTGATCGCGGCCTTCTTTGGCCATGCCCCGGACATGCGAAGGCCGGTGATGATGGCCAGCGGGGCGGCGATGAAGACCGTGATGAAGTAGGTCAGGAGCTGCAGGCTGTTGTAGTTGTTCCAACCGTTCTCAACGGGCCAGTTCAGTGACGCATACTGCAGGCCGGCGGAAACAGCGTTCGGGAAGACGTCCCAACTGGTCGGCACGATCCTCAGCCACTGCCCGGTTGCGAAGAGCAACACGATGAAGATGATGCCGTTCAGGACCCACAGCGCGTCCAGCGTCAGGTGGAACCAGAGGTCCAGGCTGATCTTGGTAGGCGGGTTCTTGGTCTTGATGAAGCCCTTGTTGTTCCGCGTCCAGTTGGCCGCCGGGCGGGTGGTGGTCCGCACCTGCCAGCCGGACCGGATGATCAGGACGATGAAGAACATGTTCAGGAAGTGCTGCCAGCCAAGCCATGCCGGGAATCCGGTGGGCGTACCTTCTGGAACGGCCGAGTGTCCGGGGTAGTCAGTGAGGAACTGCTGCACGGGCTGGAGAGTCCGGAGCCATTGCGCAACGAGCACCAGGATCAGTGCCACCACCAAAGCTCCTGCGGTGACGGCGACGGGTTTGAACCACCTGTTCGACGTGATCCCGGACGACTTGCTTGAAACGGACATCAGGCCGCGTTCCTCTCTGGCTTGTTTGGCTGCGACCAGTTGGCGCTATATAGCGATTCAACCAGTTGCAGCCCGACGGTGAAAACGGCACCCGGGTTTCGAGGCGTCCGACGTCAAAAATCGCAGCATTCGGATACATGCCGCAATACATATTTCTAGAACAGACTTCCAGAATTATTTCCTGTGTTTCCATGGCCAGTCAAGGCTTGTTCCTGGCTATGTGGATTCTTTCAAGGGTAGGATTCCAAAAATAGGCGTTCCGACACTCCGATCTACGTCCTGCCTGCGAGAGGAGCCCAAGCATGGTCCGCAAGACCTCCGAAGTTTCAAGCAATGCCGGCTCCTGGCAATGGACTCGCACAGCAGCCACCCAGCGCAATCTTCTGGACGCAGCCGGCGATGTATTCGTGGAACATGGCTTCACCGATGCGAGCATCTCGGACATCGTGGCCCGCGCGGGATCCAGCGTCGGCAGCCTCTATCACCACTTCGGGGGCAAGACCGAGCTCTTCCTTGCACTATGGGACGACTATCAAAACGAACACGAGCGCTTGGTGGCCGCGGCCGTGGCCAAAGCCCGCAGAGGCGGCGAGAACGATCCCCTGGCCCTGTTCAACGTAGGCAGCCGCAGCTACTTCGACTACACCTGGAAACACCGCGACCTTGAGCGGGTGTTCATTGAAGGCGACACTCCCCCGGGCTTCGAGGTCCTGCGACGCGAGCGCGGACGCGAGTGGGTGCGCCAGAACTCAGTGCTCCTCGGCGCCAGCGACGACACCTTGGGCCGCCTCACGGTTGCTGTCATCACGGACATCGTCACCGTGTCCGGGCAGGAAGTAGCCCTCAGCGCCACCAAGCGCGAGGCCGACGAGGTTGTGGAAGCCGCGGCGGTGCTCGTGCAGAGGTTGGTCCGCTAACGCGGGTCAGCCACCCAGCCAGTGAACAGCGGCATGCCGGTCTCCACGTGCACGATCTCGTAGTGGAACGGGCGGTCGAGGATCAGCTCGCGTTGGGGTTCAGGCGCTGCGGCTGAACCCACGGCGTTAAGTTGGGTGACGGCCGACGCGATGGTGCCCTTCTCTGCCACCGTAATGTTGGCGGCCTGCGCAGCCTGAGTCAGTTTCATGTCCGGCTGGATGGCGTTGAAGTCCTTGTCCGTGGCCAGCATCTGGTTGAGTCCGAGTGTTTCAAAGACCTTCCGCAGGTCGAACGTTGTCTTGTGGTCCCACTTGGGTAGCTGAAGGAAGACCATATCCACAGGGGCGCTGCTCAACCTGGCCGCCACCTCACCAAGCACCTCCGCAGAAACCGCAGCCGAACCAGACGAACCCTGCGCACCGCCGTCGGGCAGTATGAGCCGCATCATGAAGCCCTCGGCGTACGGCAGGTCCACGGCCTTCCACCCGGGGCCCTCTGCATAGGCCATCCCCAGTAGGGCGCTCATGGCCGGCACCTCGATGACCTCCCCGCCAGCCTTGGTGAACGGCGCATCCCAGGTGTCGCTCGCATCGAAGGGTTCTTGCCAGGCCGCTGCGAAATAGAGCGTGTTCAGCAGGCTGAAGGTGTTCTCTGGATCGTATTGTGCTGGTGCTTCCTTAATCCGGGCCCCGGTGTTCCTGCTGACCCAGCGATCGATGGCCGGTTTGGTGACGGCCTCGTCCCGGAACGACACCGGGTACACCCCCGTGCCGAAGTGTTCGGCGAGCGTGGCGAGATAGCCATCGCCGGTGGGGACGCCTTTATCAAGGAACAGCCCGTTGGCAGCATGCATCACCGGTTTGCGCGGCGGGTTCTCTTCGTCGACTGAGCCGGGGTCGCCGTCGAACTTTTCCAGGGAGGCGAGCAGCGCGTTCATCGCTTCGTCGCGCCCCTCGGCGGGCAACCCCAGAGCTGAGTCCATCTCCGCGGCCGTAGCACCCGAGGCGCCTGCGCGGAGCATGCTCAACGCGATCAACAGGCTTGCCGGTGACGACACGACGTTTCCGTTGGAGGAGTCGCCGCCATCCGCCAGCAAGGTGGCACCGAGCTTGCGCGCGGACGCGTTGAAGGCTTCGAGCTGCGCCGGGTAGTCCCCCGTTTGGACCGAAGCCCGGGTCACGCCGTCGGCGGTTAAGAGCCCGACGTCGGCCGGTTGGGGCGCGCAGGCGCTGAGAGTCGCGGAACCGCTCACCATGGCGGCTGCCGCGATGGCCGCGGCCACCTTCCGGACTGAATTCATGGCGCATCCCCCTGCTTGGTGTTGTCCTCACATGGTGCCCCTTTTGACCTGGGAACTCACGTGAAGTGAGAGAGGGAACGCCTATTGTTGCCGGAATGTGAGAGAGCGCAGGGCTCAAGCACGAGGGACGTGAGAGAGCGTGGGGTCAGCGGTCGGAGTGAGCCGCCAGGAAGCTGTAGACCTCGGTCTCGTCCACGCCGGGGAACGCGCCGGGAGGCATGGCGGCCAGCAGGTGCGAGTGTGCCCGGGCAGAGGGCCAGGCGTTTCCGGCCCACTCGTTCGCCAGCGAGGCCGGCGGACGCTTGCAGCAGTTGGGATCCGGGCAGTTGGAGGTTGCCCGGGCCGTGGTCTCGCGGCCGCGGAACCACTTCACATGCTGGTACGGCACTCCAATGCTCAACGAGAATTCCCCGGCAGCGGAGCGCTCAGTACGCGCGGTGCACCAGTACGTGCCGGACGGCGTGTCCGTGTACTGGCTGTACGCGCTGAACTTGTCCGGTACGTCGAAGACCGCGCGCGAGGTCCACGCCTTGCACGACGGCTGCCCTTCAATGGCCCCCGTGTGGTCCTGCGGGAAAGTGACGCCGTCGTTCTCGTACGCCTTGTAGATGATGCCGGACTGGTGGGTCTTCTGGAAATGCGTGGTGATGCCCAGGTGCTTGGTGGCCAGGTTGGTGAACCGATGCGCCGCGGTTTCGTAGGACACGGCGAAAGCATCCCGAATGTCCTCCACTGCGATTTCCTTGGCGGCCTTGGCCTTTTGCAGGAACTCCACCGTTGCCTGCTCCGGAAGCAATAAAGCGGCCGCAAAGTAGTTGGTGGCCACCCTCTGCGCCAGAAAATCCCCGTAGTTGCGCGGAGTTTCGTGTCCCAGGACGTAGTGGCCCAGCGCTTGGAGGAGGACCGACCGGGGATCGTGATCCTGGCGTTGGTTCTGTGTGAGATAAATTCTGCGGTTCTTCAGGTCCGTCACGGACCGTGTGGAGTGCGGCAAATCGCCCACGTGATGCAAGGAGAAACCGAGGTTCTCGGCGATGTCCGCAATGACGTGCTGGCTCAGCGGCCCGGCGGTGTAGCCAACCCCTTTGAGGACCTTCTGCGCCTCGGCCTCATACTCGGGGAAATAGTTACCTCGCTCGCGCATCATGGCACGCAACTCACCGTTCGCGCGGCGGGCTTCTTCCGGCGTCGCGACCTGCTCATTAAGTTTGCGTTCAAGCTCCTGAAGCAGCCCCACCTGCGACTCCAGCACATCCAGCGGAAGCCGCGAACTGATGCGGATTTTCGGCAGGCTCAGGGACTCGTAGAGCGGCCCGCGCTGGTACCGTTCCAACTCGATTTCCAGCGCCGCCCTGCGGCTCGGCGGCTCGGCCCCCAACAGTTGGTCGATGCTCACATTCAGCGAGGCGGCCAGCTGCTGCAGCAACCCCAGTTTGGGCTCCCGCTTGCCGTTTTCAATCAGGCTCAGCTGGCTTGGCGCGGTCCCGACGGCGGCACTCAAGTCGTCCAGCGTCAGTCCGGCCTGCTTGCGCAGGTGGCGCACGCGGCGGCCAAGGCTGATGACGTCCAGTTCAGGGGACGCGGGCGACAACGACGGCGATGCGACTTCACGATTCCAGCTCACAGGCGACATTTCTTGAGAATACGCGAAGAAGTGCGTTTCTTTCCATAGTTTTCCTCTAGTAACCCTCTTGGAAGTGCAGAAAAGTAGGACTTACGAAAAAGAAATACAGACCCCGGACAAGCCGGCCGATGCAGCAAAGGCGCAGCGGAGGCCGGCCCGGGCACCACATAGGAGATCAAGATGACCGCTTCATTTGAACCCGCAGAGCCGTCCGCAGAGCAGCAGGCCGCAGCGCTGGAACTTGAATGGTCCGCCAACCCGCGGTGGGAAGGCGTCACCCGTGATTACTCGGCCACCGACGTCGTCCGCCTCCGTGGTCGCGTCTCCGAAGAGCACACCCTGGCCCGCCGCGGTTCGGAGAAACTTTGGAAGCAACTCACTGAGGAAGCTCCCACCGGCGGCTACACCAACGCTTTGGGCGCTCTGACCGGCAACCAGGCAGTGCAGCAGGTCAAGGCCGGCCTCCGCGCCATCTACCTTTCCGGCTGGCAGGTGGCCGCAGACGCCAACCTCTCGGGCCAGACCTACCCGGACCAGTCCCTGTACCCTGCCAACTCGGTCCCCCAGGTTGTCCGCCGCATCAACAACGCCCTGCTCCGCGCAGACCAGATCGAATATGCCGAGGGCGTCAAGACCGTCGAGGACTGGCTGGTCCCGATCGTGGCCGACGCCGAAGCCGGCTTCGGTGGCCCGCTGAACGCCTACGAACTCATGAAATCCATGATCACCGCAGGCGCCTCGGGCGTTCACTGGGAAGACCAGCTCGCTTCCGAAAAGAAGTGCGGACACTTGGGCGGCAAGGTCCTGATCCCCACCCAGCAGCACATCCGGACCCTGAACGCAGCCCGCTTGGCAGCCGACGTCGCCGACACCCCGACAGTGGTCATCGCCCGCACCGACGCCGAAGCAGCAACCCTGATCACCTCCGACGTTGACGAGCGCGACCAGGAATTCACCACCGGCGAGCGCACTGCCGAGGGCTTCTACAAGGTCCGCAACGGCATCGAACCCTGCATCGCCCGCGCCAAGGCCTACGCACCGTACTCCGACCTCATCTGGATGGAGACCGGCACCCCGGACTTGGAACTGGCCCGCAAGTTCGCCGAATCGGTCAAGGCCGATTTCCCGGACCAGATGCTCTCCTACAACTGCTCCCCGTCCTTCAACTGGCGCAAGCACCTGGACGACACCACCATCGCGAAGTTCCAGCGCGAACTCGGCGCTATGGGCTTCACGTTCCAGTTCATCACCCTGGCCGGCTTCCACGCACTGAACTACTCGATGTTCGATCTCGCCCACGGTTACGCCCGTGAAGGCATGAGCGCCTACGTCGAGCTCCAGGAAAAGGAATTCGCCTCCGAGTCCCGCGGCTACACCGCCACCAAGCACCAGCGCGAAGTCGGCACCGGCTACTTCGACGACATCGCCACCGCGCTCAACCCGAACGCATCCACTTTGGCCCTGGTGGGATCCACCGAAGAAGGCCAGTTCCACTAATCAAACGCCCAAAGGTGAGCTGTTCGCTTCGCTCACCGGAAGGCACGACGGCGATTGTCGCCTCCGCCCTGCGGAGCGGTAATGCTCTGCCTGCTATTCCCCACGTCCCGGTTTCGACCTCGCTGAGCGAGGACGGACCGGGACGCAGGGCCCCTTTTACGCAGGCTGCCGCATCACCGCACCTCCGGCCTCGTGGGCACCTCACGTAAGCACCGCCGTCGAACATTTGCTTCTCATAGGAGAGATTGAAATGAACAGCTTCACTGACAACTTCACTATCAATGGCATCACCATCACCGCGCAGCCCATGTGCCGGCAGAACGAGGTTTTGACGCCGGACGCCCTTGAGTTCATTGGCAAGTTGCACAGGGCGACGGCGGATCGCCGTCAGGAGCTGATGCAGGCACGGCACGCCCGCCGCAACCAGATTTCAGGTGGCCAGGATCCGCGGTTCCTGCCGCAAACGGAGGGCATCCGGAATGATCCGACCTGGCGTGTGGCTCCCCCGGCTCCGGGTTTGGAGGACCGCCGCGTGGAGATCACGGGTCCGGTGGATAAGAAGATGACCATCAACGCCATGAACTCGGGTGCCAAGGTGTGGCTCGCTGACATGGAGGACTCGTCCACGCCGACGTGGCGCAACGTGATCCAGGGGCAGCTGAACCTGACCGACGCTTTGGAGCGGCGCATCGACTTCACGTCCCCTGAGGGCAAGGAGTACAAGCTCAAGGCTGCCGAGGACCTGCCCACCATTGTGGTTCGCCCCCGTGGCTGGCACCTGCCGGAGAAACACCTGCTGATCGACGGCAAGCCGATCGCCGGTGGCATTGTGGACTTCGGCCTGTTCTTCTTCCACAACGCCCGCCGCCTGCTGGCTCAGGGCAAGGGCCCGTACTTCTATCTTCCCAAGATCGAAAACCACCTCGAAGCCCGGTTGTGGAACGACATCTTCGTCCTGGCCCAGGATCTGCTCGGCATCCCGCAGGGCACTATCCGCGCCACGGTACTGATCGAGACCATCACCGCCGCCTTCGAGATGGAAGAGATCCTGTACGAACTCCGCGACCATGCGAGCGGTTTGAACGCCGGCCGGTGGGACTACATCTTCTCGCTGATCAAGAACTTCCGTACCCGCGGACCGCGTTTTGTGCTCCCGGACCGCGGCCAGGTGACCATGACCCAGCCGTTCATGCGCGCCTACACCGAGCAACTGGTCCGGGCCTGCCACCGTCGCGGGGCCATGGCGATCGGTGGGATGGCCGCCGCTGTTCCCAACCGCAAGGATGAGGCTGCCAACACCGCCTCGTTCGAGAAGGTCCGTGCCGACAAGACCCGCGAAGCCAATGACGGTTTCGATGGTTCGTGGGTGGCCCACCCGGATCTGGTGCCGGTATGCCGGGAAGTGTTCGACTCAGTTCTCGGAAACCGCCCCAACCAGTTGGACCGCTCCCGCGAGGATGTCACCCCCGATGACCGGGCGCTGATCGATATCGCCAGCACCGAGGGAACCATCACCGAGGGCGGGGTCCGCCTGAACATCGAGGTGGGGATCCGCTACATCGAGTCCTGGCTGCGCGGCAACGGGGCCGTGGCCATCCACAACCTCATGGAAGACGCCGCCACCGCCGAGATCTCCCGGTCCCAGCTCTGGCAGTGGATCCACGCCCACGCCATCATCGAGAACGGCGACATCATCACCCGTGAATGGGTGGAGGACATGCTGGACGAGGAGTTCGCCCGCTTGGAACGCTTCGACGGAGACCGCTTCGCTGACGCCCGCGCCATCTTCGAAGAAGTCACCCTGGCCGAAGAATTCCCCACCTTCCTGACCATCCCCGCGTACGCCCGTTTCCTCACCGAGGCCCGTGAAGAGGCCACGGAGGAGGAACTCGTCGCCGCCTAGCTTTTGCTGGCCAGCGACACACCAAGCCCCGACGCTGGGCTGCCTGCACTCTTCGCAACAAGTGACCCCGACCGTCGGGGAGGCAGCCCAGCAGCGGGGCTTACCCATGCCCACTCCACCCCATTTCGATGGCTTACTGCACGTTAGATGACTCCTACCGTCTAATCCGCAGCTACCCATCGAATCGGGCAGCGCACGACGGCGGCGCTCACCCTGCGGGGCCCAGCTCACCACGCCCGCGGGCAAACTTACCGTTGCCGGGCCACCCAGCGCACCGACAACGTGGTGCACACACAGAACGTCAGCACCGAGCCGAGGATCACGAACAGGGGCACCGTCCAGCCGTCGGTAATACTGTGCACGAACCCGATGGCAGTGGGTGCCAATGCAGCGAAGCAGTAGCCCACCCCCTGCACCACGGCGGACATCCTGCCGGCGGCGGCCTGCGACTGGGCGAACTTGATGATGGCTATGAAGATCACCGTGATGCCGCCGCCCTGGGCCACACCGCCCAGCGAAGACCACATCCACCACCAGGACGGCGCCAGCAACAAGCCCACTGGTACGGTCAGCCACAGCGCGCTCAAGGTGACCGCAACCGTCGTCGTACTGGCGAAGCGGGCCAGGAGCGGCACGCCCAGGCCGCCCACAATCGCGAAGATCTGGAACAGGGATGATCCTGCCCCGGCTTCGGCGGTGCCCATGGCCAGTTCGTCGGAGAGGAAGCTCGGAAGCCAGGCGGTAACCCCGTAGTAGGAGAACGCCTGGCCGGCGAAGCCAAGTGTGAGGCCCACAGTCAGCCAGCGCACACCCGCAACGCGACCCGCCGAGGAAGCAGGCGGGGCAGGAACCGCAAGGGGAACAAACGCCCGCCGAGGACCAACAGTAGGAACCCAGAACAGGATCGCGACCAACGCCAGCAAAGCGCTCGCCGCGAGGGAAAGCCGCCACCCCACCAGCTCAGCGAGGGGCGCAGTCGCCACGGAGGTAAGGAACGAGCCAACGTTGAGCGCGGCGGTGTAAACACCCATCGCGGTTGCCTGGCGTCTGGGTGCGAAGTCACGCCGGATAATGAGCGGCACTGCGATGTTGCCGATAGTGATGGCCACACCAATGACCACAGTGCCCACCATCACCGAGGCACCGCCACCGCTGGAGCGGATGATCACCCCTGCCAGGACACCGAGCAAAGTCAGCATCACGGCGAACTCGGCCCCGAGCCGACGTCCCGCCAGCGAAGCCAAGGGTGAAGCCAGGGAGAAGCAGAGCACCGGAATGCCAGTCAGCAGTCCTAGCTCAACAGGCGAGAATCCGAGGTCCTGCTGCAGCGAGTCCACCACAGGAGCCACAGCCACAAACGGGCCGCGCATGTTCAGGGCAATGAGGCCGATGCACGCCAGGATCAGCCAGCCGCGGGGAACTCTGGCGAGGATTCGGTTCATCGGACGCACGGGGAAGCGAAGAAAGTACTCATCACTTTCATTGCTATCACGCCGCAACCCGGCAACCGGCACCGAACAAGGCCTAGCCCGTCGCTTGGAGCGTGGCCTCAATCACTGCCGGCGACAGGACGTGCTGGGTGACCATCTGGCTGGCGCCCAGGATGGCTGCGCGGTCACCGGCCATGGCGATGCCGATGCGCAAGTGGGTGGTGGCCAGCGGCAAGGACCGACGGTAGACCACTTCCCGGATGCCGGCCACGAGGTGTTCGCCGGCCTCCCCCACGCTGCCGCCGATGACGATCATGGACGGATTGAGCAGGTTGACCACGGTGGCCAACACGTCGCCGACGTCGCGGCCCGCCTGCCGCAGCGCCTGGATCGCTTGCAGGTTTCCTTCAGCAACGAGCCGGAGGACATCACCGCCGGTGGACGCGTCCAGCCCCTGCGTTTGCAGTTGACGCGCGACGGCGGGGCCCGAGGCGAGCGCTTCAAGGCACCCGTGGTTGCCACAACGGCAGAGGACGTCGTCGCCGCGCGGTACACGGACGTGGCCGAGGTCGCCGGCGGTGCCGTTGGCGCCCCGCTGCAACTCACCGCTGCTGATAATGCCCGCGCCGATGCCAGTGGCAACTTTGATGAACAGGAAGTTGTGGTGGTCCGGCCAGTACGCGGTTCGTTCGCCCAAGGCCATGATGTTGACGTCGTTGTCCACCAGGACGGGAACGGGCAGCGAGCGCTGCACGTACGCGACGACGTCGAATCCGTCCCAACCCGGCATGATGGGCGGTTTCACCGGCCGCCCGGTGTCGTGCTCCACGGGCCCGGGCAACCCGATTCCTATGCCGGCGAGGTCGCCGGGTTTCCGTCCGGCTTCAGCCAGGAGTTCACGGCCCGCAGCTACCACGCGGCCCAGGACAACTTCCGGCCCGTCGGCAACCTCTTGCCCTAAACGTCGCTCCGACAGGATGGTGCCGCCGAGGTCGGTGACGGCAACAATCACGTGGGTAGCTCCGACGTCGACTGCCAGGACCACCCTCGCGGCGGGGTTGAAAGCAAAGCGCGACGGCGGCCTGCCGCCACTGGAGGAAGCCTCACCGGCGGGGCCCACCAGTCCTGAACTGATGAGTGCGTCGATGCGGGAAGCGACGGTGGAACGGGCAAGCCCCGTGGTCAGGGCAAGCTCGGCGCGGGTGCGGGCTTGGCCGTCGCGGAGGAGTTGGAAGAGGTCGCCGGCTCGCGAAAGGTTGCCAGCCTCCAGGACGGAGGTATTTCCGGCGTCGTTTCCGGTGGCGGTTGTCATGCCTTTAGTGAAGCACGATTGCTTATGCGTGTCATGCAACAGAAGTTTGTCGGCAATATTTCAACTTTTGCTTGACGCTCGGCAAAAGTCCCCCTAGGTTGTGATGAGTAGCACACCAGTCCGCTTACGAAGAGGTAACTGAACTTGTCCAGCCACATAGACGCCGCACCTGCCTTGGGAGTCGGCATCCTCGGCGCCGGCCCGGTGACCCAGGCCATCCATTTGCCGTCCCTCGCCCGTCTGGGCGACATCCTCACCGTCCGTCACATCATGGACGTCGACCCCAGCGTGGCCGAGTCCGTTGCCAAACGGGTTGGCGCTGCGCACAGCACCAGCATCGATGCCCTCCTGGGCGATCCGGCCGTTGACATTGTTGCCATCTGCAGCCCGCACCAATTCCACGCAGCGCAGGTCATCGCCGCCTGCCGCGCCGGAAAGAAGGCCGTCCTCTGCGAAAAGCCATTCGCCATGAACGCCGAAGAAGCAGCGCAGATCTCGGCGGTCAGCGCGGAAACCGGGGTGCCCATCATCGTGGGCGCCATGCACACCTTTGATCCGGGCTGGCTTGCCGCCCAGGAGAACTGGGATGACCTTCCGGAGACGGCCCACACCATCCGCTCCTCGATCGTCCTTCCACCCAACGCACGTTTTGAAGACTTCGCCACGGAAATCATCACCCGTCCGGCCGGCGGCGCTCCGGACTACACGGACCTCGAGGTCATCAAGGGCGCACTTCGCGGCGGCGTCATGGGCTTGGCCATCCACGACCTCCCTTTGATCCGCAGGTTCACTCCGGACTTCAAGGACGTGGAGGTGCTCGAGGCACGCCACGTGCGCCCGTTCGGCTATGTCATCTCACTCCGCACCCCCACCCGGACCATCGAGCTCCGCGCTGCCATGAACAACACGTGGAAGCCGGAGTGGAGCTTCGAGGCGTTTTCCGATGACGCCGCCCTCCGCATCGATTTCACCCCGTCATATGTCCAGGCCGGCTCCGCCGTGGCAACTTTCACCCGCGGTAGCCGTTCAACAGTCCACGGCCCCTTCGAGCACAACGGCTATGAAGGCGAGTGGCGTGAACTCGCGGCCCTCGCCACTGGCACCAAGCAGCCGCCTGCGGCGCAAACCCTGATTGACGATCTCACCTTCGCCCTGGACATCGCCGACGCCACGGTGGCCAACGTCGAGAGCCAGCACGCAGCACAGCAGGCAGTTGCCGAAGGAGCCCACGCATGAGCGTCCCCGTGGAAGCCCAGCACTACACCGTCCAGGCCACCCCGGCGGCGCAGGAAGCCGGCGCCGTCGCATTGGCCGTCGCTTCCCTGCCCGAATCCTTCGGTCCGGCCACTGGCGAAAACCCGCCACACGTCCAGGTCATCGCCGGACAGCCCGGCTGGACCGTGGAAGCGGCGAAGGCCGTCACCGCCGGAGCCCGTGGCATCGTGGTGGTCAACCCCGCCGCAGAAAACACCGACTCACTTCAAGCAGCCGCCCAGCAAAGCGGCACTGCAGTAGTCCTCGACCAGCGCTGGGCGTCAAACCCCGCCATTGAGGGCGCCGAGGACGCAGTCCGATCCATGGCCGGCCGGTCCGCTCTGCTCGACACCGTCGCCACCGCTCCGGTGGGAGCCGACTCCGGCGAGCTGCTCGCGGACCATCTTGCCGTCGTCGTACGCGTCGCTGGACCGCTGGGGAACCTCCGGGTCCTGGCCCGCGGACCGCGTGGGTACACGGCGACGGCGGTCCTCGCCAACGGCGCGCCGGTTGCCCTTCAAGGCATCGTGACCAGCGCCCGTCCGGCCGGCGTGCACGTCGCTGTATTGACCGACGACGGCGGCGTCAGCGTCACGCTGCCGGAACCCCTTGCTGCCTGGCCGGCGACCGTCAGGGTCACGGGCCCGCAAGGCGAGCTGCTCCTCCCCACCATCTACGAATCTGCCCACCGCGCCACGTGGCGCCGGCTCAAGGAACACCTCGACGCCGGCACCATCCCCTCCGACCTGCACAGCTTCGCGGTGTTGTCGGACTCCATCACAGCCCTCACCCAGACCCACCGCTAGAAAACGCACCACCAGCCATTCAGTAAGTTGCCCTACTCAAAGTTGAGCTGGACCGGCCCAGAAAAACGCTTCTCAGCGTTACCGGTCCCGAAAGGAATCATCATGAATGTTCAGTCCGCAACGTCCCGTTCCTTCTCCCGCCGAGGTTTCCTCGGGCTGACGGCAGCAGCTGCTTCAGTACCGCTGCTGGCCGCTTGTGGCGGCGGCTCCGCAACCCAGGGCGGTGGCGGCGGCGCCGGCGGGACCATCAAGTTCTGGGACATGCCGTGGGCAACACCGGCTTACAACGACGCCGCCAAGAAGATCGCTGAAGGCTTCTCCGGAACCAACAGCAAGGCCAGCTACCAGATCATCCAGTGGAACAACTTCTACCAGACCTTCTCTTCGGCCATCGCGTCCAAGACCGGTCCGGCAGTATCCACCGGTGGTGGTTTCCAGGCCTTCCAGTTCGAGCAGCAGGGCCAGATCGCCTACGCGGACAAGGTTATTGAGAAGCTGAAGTCCAACGGACAGTTCGATGACTTCCTGCCCGGCGTGGTTGAACCGTTCAAGACCGACAAGGGCTACGTCGCGGTTCCGTGGCAGCTGGATATCCGGCCCCTCTGGTACCGCAAGTCCCTGTTCGAGAAGGCCGGAGTGGATGTCCCCACGGACTGGGCTTCGCTGCTTGAGGCCGGCAAGAAGATGAAGGGTATCGGCGCTGTCGGCTTCGCTACGGGCTCCGGTGCCGGCAACAACATCGGAAACCACCTGATGATCATGATGATGTTGAACAACGGTGGCGGCGTCTTCAGCAAGGACGGCGGCCAGCTGGATGTCATGAACGACCGCAACGTGGAGGCTATCGAGTTCATGCTGGAGCTGGTCTCCAACGGCGTGGTTGATCCCGCAGCTGTCAGCTACACCACGGACAACCTGAACGCCCAGTGGAAAGACGGCAAGGCCGCGTACGGCATGTTGACCCTGGGTGTTCCCGAGCGTGTAGGTGACACCTCCGGCGACATCGTGGTGGCCAGCCCCATCGCCGGTCCACACGGCGACAAGGCATCACTGATCTTCCCGAACAACATCATGATGTACTCCAACACCCCGTCGCAGGAAGCGTCCGAAGAGTTCGTGGTCTACTACCTGGGCAAGCTCAAGGAACTGTGGCAGCAGAAGCTCATGAATGCCCTGCCGGTGTTCAAGTCCATCACTGAAATGCCCGAATTCACGGCTGATCCGAACAACGTCAAAATCGTCAAGGAATACGTGCCGATCGCTAAAACCTTCGCGGCCCAGGGAACAGCTCTCAGCGCCGATCTCGCTGCCCTCGACGGCGGCCAGGCCTTGAACCAGTTCACGCAGACCGTGCTGACAGGCAAGACCGATGCCAAGTCCGCACTGCAGGCCTTCGAATCCGGCCTCAAGTCAGTCCTGAAGAAGTAGGCGGCCCGCACCATGTCCTCCACTACAGCACCGTCCGGCCTGGCCCGGGCCCGCAAGGGGTTGGCCCCCGGTGGGCCCGGGGGCGGGTCGGGCAACCGCAAAAGCAAACTGTCGGCGCAAACATCCAGGACGTTCTTCTGGCTTCTGCTCCCTTCGGTCATCCTGCTGGTCCTGATCCACGGCTACCCGCTCTTCCAAGCCGGAATCCAAGCCACCCACGACGGGAACCTGATCCAAACCGGTGACTTCGTCGGAATCGAGAACTTCCAGCAGGTCCTGGCCTCACCCGCCTTCTGGAAGGCCGCCCAGTTCACCTTGCTGTTCACCATCGTCGGCGTGTTTGGCTCCTGGGCGGTCGGCCTCGGACTGGCCCTGCTCCTCCGCACCAAAATCCCGGCAGGGGGAACCTTCAAGGTCCTGCTGCTCCTGCCCTGGGTGGTCCCCATCGTGGTCTCTTCCACGGCATGGAACTGGCTGGTAGCAACCCCGGACAGCCTCATCCCGTCGATCTTCAGCAACCTCGGACTCGGCACACCACTGTTCCTGGCAGACCCCACCCTGGCAGCCGTGACCGTCATGATCTTCAAAGTCTGGGTCTCCTTCCCCTTCATGATGATGATGACCTCCGCAGCACTGGCCTCCGTGGACAACACCGTTTACGAAGCTGCCAACATGGACGGCGCCAGCCGATACCAGCAATTCACCCAAATCACCCTGCCGCTGATCGCCCGCTCCACGTACATCTCGTGGATCCTCATGACGATCTTCTGCGTCAACGACTTCCCCACCATCTACCTGCTCACCGGCGGCGGACCCGTTGACGCCACCACCTCCTTGGTTGTCCTGGCCTACCGCACGGTCTTCCAGGACTTCGCCACCGGTCCCGGCGTCGCCATCGCCTTCCTCATGACCATCACCCTGGTAGTCGTCTCGGTCATCCTGTACCGCCAGATCCGAAAGTCGAGCGTCGAATAATGAGCGCAGTACTTCACGCCCACCCCGAATCCGGGCCCGCACTCGGCGTCGCCTCCACCGGCAAAGCCCGCCGCACACTGTCTGAAGCCGGCATGCGCGGACGCTGGTGGCGGTTCGTCCTGATCCTGGTCATCACCGCGATCGTCCTGGTCCCCATCATGGTCACCGTCATCCTGGCCCTGACTCCAGCACCGAACAGCACTGCCACAGGCCTGACCTTCGAGAACATCACCGGCGTCTTCTCCAAGACCCTCGCCGGCGTTTGGCTGCAGAACAGCCTCGTCACCACCCTGTCCACCGTCCTGGTCTCCGTCGCCGTCGCCGCGCCTGCCGGCTACGTGCTCTCCCGCGGCCGCTCCAAAGCTGTCTCCGGCTATTCCCTGCTGCTCTTCGTCATGCAGTCCCTGCCGATCATCACCTCGGTGGTCCCGCTGTTCATCCTCTTCGCCGCCATGGGACTGGTGGACAACCTCATGGGCCTGACCATCATCTACGTCGGCTCCACCATGACCGTGGCTACCTGGATGATGGCCGCGTACTTCGACTCCATCCCCATCAGCCTCGAAGAAGCGTCCTGGATTGATGGATGTTCAGTGTTCGGCTCCTTCACCAAAGTTGTCCTCCGCAACTCGCTGCCCGGCGTCCTCTCCACCGCGATCTTCGCTTTCCTCCTGGCCTGGAACGACTACCTGGTAGCGATCGTGTTCCTGCGCTCCAACGAGATCTTCACCCTCCCCATGGGCGTCCAGTCCTTCTTCCAGCAGAACAACACCGACTGGTCCGGAGTCATGGCCCTGGCCGTGATCATGATGCTCCCGCCCATCATCGTCTTCGCAGCCCTGAACAAATACTTCAGTGTCGGCGGAATCGGCGGATCCCTCGCAGGCCGCTAGCTAGACTGGCCGCACGTCCCTGAATTCACGGAAAATCCAACTCCCGAAAAGGAACCCAATGTCTTACTCACTCCAGCTGTATACCCTCCGCAACGCCATCCAGGAGGACCTGCCTGGAACCATCAAGAAGGTTGCCGAGATCGGTTTCACGCAGGTTGAGCCATACAACTTCGTGGCCACGGCCAAGGAACTCGGCGCGGCGTTGAAGGAAAACGGCCTCACTGCTGCCTCTGGTCACGCCCCGCTGTTGAGCCAGGACCAGGACGAGATCTTTGCCGCCGCCAAGGAACTGGGCATCACCACGGTCATTGATCCCTACCTCCCCGCGGAGCACTGGCAGGATGCCGAGACCATCCAGGCCACGGCCGCCAAACTCAACGCTGCAGCCAAGAAGGGCGCCGAGTACGGCATCCGCGTGGGTTACCACAACCACGCATGGGAGCTGGAGTCCACCATCGAGGGCACGACCGCACTGGAGTACTTCGAAGGACTGCTGGATCCCGAACTCGTCCTCGAAGTCGACACCTACTGGGTTGCCGTTGGTGGGCAGGATCCCGTGGAACTGTTGGCACGCCTCGGCGACCGCGTGAAACTCATCCACATCAAGGACGGCCCGGGCAACACCGACACCAAGGCCCAGCAGCCCGCTGGCCAGGGCACCATCCCGGTGCTGGACGTCATCGCCGCAGCCAAGTCCCTGGAAGTTGGCGTGGTGGAATTCGACGACTACTCCGGCGACATCTTCCAGGGCATCACCGAAAGCCTGGCCTACCTGACCGCTGCGGCCAGCGCAGAGGCAGCAGAAGGAGCCAAGGCATGACCTTCGCACCCTCCACCCGCAAAGGCCCCGTCGGCGTAGCCGTCATCGGCGCGGGCAACATCAGCAAGCAGTACCTGGACAACCTCACGGTCTTCCCCGACCTGAAAGTCCTGGTCATTGCGGACCTCTTTGTCGAGGCCGCCGAAGCACGGGCCAAGGAGTACGGAATCGCCGAGTTCGGTACGCCCGAGCTGGCACTGAACCATCCCGACGTCGAAATCATCGTTAACCTGACCATCCCGGCAGCGCACGTCGAGGTGGCCACGGCGGCAGTCAACGCCGGGAAGCACGTCTGGACCGAGAAGCCCTTCTCACTGGACCGCGAATCCGGCCTGGGCCTGCTCAAGGCAGCTGACGCCGCCGGCATCCGCCTCGGCACCGCCCCGGACACGTTCCTGGGCGCCGGCCTGCAGACGGCGCGGCGCATCATCGAACGTGGCGACATCGGCACGCCGCTGACCGGCATGACCACGTTCCAGACCCCGGGTCCTGAGTCGTGGCACCCGAACCCGGCGTTCCTGTTCCAGCACGGCGCCGGTCCCCTGTTCGACATGGGCCCCTACTACCTGACCGCCCTGATCCAGACCTTCGGATCGGTCCGCAAGGTGGCCGCCGTCGGCTCCTCGGCGAAGGCGACCCGCATTATTGGTTCCGGTCCCAAGGCCGGCGAGGAATTCGCCGTCGAGGTACCCACGCACGTTTCCGCGATGGCGCAGTTCGAGGGCGGCCAGTCCAGCCACAGCGTGTTTTCCTTCGAGTCCCCTCGCCTGCGGATGGGCTTCGTGGAAATCACCGGCTCCGAAGCGACCCTGTCCTTGCCGGACCCGAACAACTTCGACGGCGACCTGAAGCTTTGGCGTCCGGGCGCGGAAGAACCGGAGATCATCCCTGCCACCGGGCCGGCCAACGGCCGTGGCCTGGGCGTGCTGGACATGGCCCGGGCTTTGCGTGCCGGCACCGCCCACCGCGCCACCGGCGATCTCGCCTACCACGTGCTGGACAGCATGGTCTCGATCGCCGAATCCGTGGAATCGGGCGCGTTCGTGGACGTCACCAGCAACGCACCCGTCTCGGCTGCCCTCCCTGAGGACTGGGCACCCGAAACAGCCACACTCTAAGAAGCAGCGAGGAAGAAGAACATGACCACCCCCGCCCACCCTGACCAGACGCCTTCATCGGCCAACCTTCCGGCATCCTCGCCGGCCTCGCGCGGGGATAAGTCCCCGTTGGGGGTTGCCGCGATCGGTTACGCCTTCATGGGGAAGGCCCACTCGAATGCGTGGCGGAACGTGGCCAGTTTCTTCGACGTCCCGGCCTTCGAGCAGAAAGTGCTCGTCGGCCGGGACGCCACCCAGGTAGCGGAGGCCGCAGCCAAGTATGGCTGGGCCGAGTCCGCCACGGATTGGCGTTCCGTGATTGAACGGGACGACATCCACATCATCGATATCTGCGCCCCCGGCTGGATGCACGCCGAAATCGCCATCGCGGCATTGGCCGCCGGTAAGCACGTGCTCGTGGAAAAGCCGCTGGCCAACACCCTGGGCGAGGCCGAACTGATGGTGGCCGCGGCCGCCTCCGCACGGGCCCACGGCGTCCAGTCCATGATCGGCTTCAACTACCGCAGGGTCCCTGCCCTGGCTCTGGCCCGGGAACTCATCGCCGAAGGACGCCTCGGCACCATCCGGCACGTCCGAGCCGCCTACCTTCAGGACTGGCTCTCCGACGCCGAGTCCCCCATGACCTGGCGCCTCCGCAAGGAAACCGCCGGTTCCGGCGCGCTGGGCGACATCGCATCGCATGCCATCGACCAGGTCCTCTTCCTCTTGGGTGACTCCGTCACCGAGGTCTCCGGCCGCCTGCACACCTTCGTGGACCGCCGCCCCGGCGATAATGGTCCCGAGGATGTCACGGTCGACGACGCCGCTTGGGCCACGCTGACCCTCGCCTCCGGAGCAATCGCCTCAGTTGAGGTTTCGCGTGTAGCGACGGGCCAGAAGAACTCCCTCAAGCTCGAAATCTACGGCGATAAGGGCACCATTCTCTTTGACCTTGAAGCCCTCAACGAACTCGGCTTCCTGGACGTCACGGCACCCGTTCGTGAGCAAGGTTTCCGCCGGATCCTGGTCAATGAACCCGAGCACCCCTACCTCGAAGCGTGGTGGCCGCAGGGCCACATCATCGGGTGGGAACACACCTTCACGCACCAGATCCGCGACTTCCTCACCGCCATCGCGGCCGGTGAGGCGCCGTCGCCGTCGTTCGAAGAAGGCCTGAACGTCCAGCACATCCTCGCCGCCGTGGAAGAATCCGCGGCCGCCAAAAGCTCACTGATCCAACTTTCCAGCACCGCTACTGAAGGAGCCTGACATGCCCCGCCCGTACACCCTCTTCACCGGCCAGTGGGCCGACCTCCCCTTCGAGGAAGTCGCCAAGCTCGCCTCGG
>NZ_JAVTJB010000014.1:0-129386 GCF_031843805.1 Arthrobacter sp. WCS2018Hpa-7 | reverse complement strand
CGGACGGTCTCTCACCTCCCGCGGGTTTGGGCCGGCCCCTCTCTCACCTCCCGCGGGTTTGGGCCGGACGGTCTCTCATGTCCCTCGGGTTTGGGGCGGACGGTCTCTCACCTCCCGCGGGTTTGGGCCGGCCCCTCTCTCACCTCCCGCGGGTTTGGGCCGGCCCCTCTCTCACTACCCTTCCGCAGCCGGAGCCGAGCCCGGTTCGCCGTTCGTCGCCCGGAGGTAGACGTCCGCCAGGTGCCTCAAGTGCGGTACCAAGGCAGGTGGCGACTCGACAGTGAAATCCATGCCAAGCATGCCGATGTACGCGGCGATCGTTTCGAGGCTGTCGGCTCCGGTGACCAGCACGGACTCGGTCTCGGAGATCGACTCCACCACCCCGACCGTGTGGTTGATTCGAGCAAGGACGGCCTCTGCGGGTGCGGCGACGCGAAGACGAGCCTGCACTTTCCAACCGCTGGCGGCGATCGAGCGCATGGCGAACGCAGTATAGTCTCCACCTGGCAGCGGTGACGGGGAGAACCGACGGCGGGTAGGCATCCGGGGTTCTATCAAGTCCGCACGGAAGACGCCCCACTCATCGGCGACAGGGTCCCGACCCACCAGGTACCAGCGCCGTTGCCAGTTCAGCAGACGGTAAGGCTCCACAAGCCTGGACGTACCGCGGTCATCGAACCGGAACCATTCGACGTCGCGGAGGGCAGCGGCAATGGCCGCTAGAACAGAGTGGTTGACCTCAGGATCGGGTGCGTCCGTTCCGTTGTTCTCTGGTGCGCGGTCGACTTTTGACAGGGCGGTAACCGTGGGCCGCAGCCTCGCCGGAAGTACCTGTTCGAGTTTCGCGAGGGCACGGGCACTCGACTCGGCAATGCCCGCGATGCCCGTTGCCGTGCGGAGGCCAATAGCGACGGCGACGGCTTCCTCGTCGTCGAGGAGCAGCGGCGGTAGCTTACCGCCGGCACCGAGGCGATAGCCTCCCGCTGTCCCGCGGGTCGCATCCACCGGGTATCCTAGCTCCCGCAATCGGTCGATGTCTTTGCGAACCGTGCGCGTCGAAACGCCGAGGCGGTCAGCGAGGTCCGTGCCTGTCCAATCGGGCCGGGTCTGCAGGAGCGAGAGGAGAGCCAAGAGACGTTCAGCTGTAGAAGACATCGTGGGAAATTCCTGATTCTTTTAGGAAGAAAAGGTTCCTATATCGACCGTATCGTCTTAATCATGATGAATATCACAGAAGCGAGTATCGATATCCGCGACTTCCGCCTCGACGTTCCCCAGGCGGAACTTGATGATCTGATGGAGCGCCTGGCCCGGACCCGGCTGCCCCAAGAGGCGCCCGTTGACGACTGGGACGCAGGGACCCCTAACTCCTACCTTCGCGAAGCCGTGCACGCTTGGACCACCAGCTTCGACTGGAGGGCCCAGGAAGCGCGCATCAACGCCGTTCAGCATTTCACCACTGAGATCGATGGACAGCATTTCCACTTCATCCATGTGCGCTCACCACATCCGGGAGCCACTCCGCTGCTCCTGGCCCACACGTACCCCGGCTCATCCATCGACTACCTTGACATGATCGATGAACTCACCGATCCCGTGGCGCACGGCGGACGAGCTGAGGACGCCTTCGACGTAGTGGTCCCCGATGCCCCCGGTTACGGATTTTCTTATCCTGTGGCCGAATCCGGGTGGAACACTGCACGCGTGGCCCGGGCTTATGACGCTCTCATGCGCGGGCTTGGCTACACCCACTACGGAATCCACGGATCTGACAACGGCGCGATGGTGGCCCGGGAGCTCGGGCTCTTGAACCCTGACGGATTCCTTGGCCTCCACGTGCTGCAGCTCTTTTCATTCCCCTCGGGTGACCCCGCCGAGTTTGAGAAGCTTGAGCCGCAAGACTATGCCGGGCTTGCCCATATGGAATGGTTCCAGTCAGTGGGAGGCTACAACACCATGAACGCAAGCCGGCCGCAGACCGTGGCCGTGGGACTGAGCGACTCGCCTGTGGGGCTGTTGGCTTACAGCGAGTTGTTCAACTCGTTCGGAAACGGCACCTCGCTGGTCCCGCTCGAAAAGATCCTCACCGAAGTCACCGTGAACTGGTTCGCGAACGCGGCGTCAGGCATGAGTCGGAGCTACCTCGATAACGCGCGAGCCCAGGCAGAGCCCCAGGTCAATTTGGCGCCCACCGGGGTGGCAGTTTTCAAGGACGACTTCCAGACGATCCGTGTCTTCGCCGAGCGCGACAACTCAAACATCGTGCATTGGAGCCGGTTTGAGGAGGGCGGCCACTTCGCCGCCTTGGAAGTGCCATCGCTCGTAGCCGGGGACATTCGAGCATTCTTCGGGCTGCTACGCGCTGCGCGGTAACTCTGGTAACCGAAACAAAAAAGCCGCCCCGGTAACGACCGGGGCGGCTTTTGAGTTGAGGCGTTTAGCGCGAACGCTGGCGGAGACGCTGCATGTCCAGAATCACCACGGCGCGGGCTTCCAGGCGGAGCCAACCGCGCTGGACGAACTCGGCCAGCGCCTTGTTCACGGTTTCGCGGGAAGCGCCCACCAATTGGGCCAGTTCTTCCTGGGTGAGCTCGTGGGCCACCAGGACGCCGTCCGTTGCGGGACGACCAAAGCGGTCGGCCAGGTCCAGAAGGGCCTTGGCAACACGGCCCGGAACGTCCGAGAAGACGAGGTCGGACAGGGAGTCGTTGGTACGGCGGAGGCGGCGGGCCAGGGCCTGCAGCAGCTGCGCGGAAACCTCGGGGCGCGTGCGGAGCAGCGCGTTGAGGCTCTCATTTTTGAGGCCGGCCAGGCGGGTTTCCGAAACAGCGGTGGCCGTAGCGGTACGCGGGCTGGGGTCGAACAACGCCATTTCGCCAAAGAGCTCGCCCGGGCCGAGGATGGCCAGCAGGGACTCGCGGCCATCGGGGGAGGTGCGGCCGAGCTTCACCTTGCCGGAAACGATGAAGTAGAGCTGGTCACCCTGGTCGCCTTCGCGGAACACCGAAGCTCCACGTGAAAGGTCCACCTCGGTGAGTTCGTCCGTCAGCAAGCGGAATGCGTCGTCGTCAAGGGTGGCGAAGAGGGGTGCGCGGCGCAATACCTCGATGTCCATGAAATCTCCTGAATATAAGTTTCGGTCGTGGCGCTCAGGCCATTGTTTCAGAATTTTTAGGCTTCTGTGACGTACTTGGCACGTGAAACGCTGAAACTACGCGGATTTCGGCCGCGGGACACCGCAAATAGCGGCCCTGAACCGGCTTTTGGTGGCTGCTGCGGGTGATGTGACTAACGGTTGGTTGTCAGGGTCCACAACTACAATTGGCGCTACCCGGCTATGAGGAGCATTGGTGTTTGGCTTGACGATATTGGATTTGGCATTGATCTTGATGCTGCTGTCCTACCTGATCTATGGCCTGCGCAACGGCTTTATGGTCACGCTGGGTGGAATTGCAGGATTTGTGGTCGGCGCCATCGCGGCGTTTGTTGCCGTGCCGCTCGTAAGTGGCTGGGTGACGGACAGCGGTTGGAGGCTGACCGCCACGGTGGGTGCCGCCGTCGTGCTTATTGCTTTGGGTCATGGGTTGGGAACCATGATCGGGCGCAAAATCCGCCACGCCGTGCGGATCAAGCCGCTGCACGCCGTCGACCGGTTGATCGGCGGCGTGGTGAGCGTGGTGGTGGCTGCGCTGGTCATGTCCATGCTGGCATTCAGCATCAGTTCGCTGGGTGTGCCTTTTGTTTCCCAGCAGCTGGCCGGCTCCCGCGTGATCCGCTACATCGACACCATCACTCCAACGCCCGTCAAGAGCACCATGGCGCAGCTGCGGTCCACAGTGATCGGCGACGGCATTCCCAAACTCATCGAGGGCATCGGGCCCGTGACTCCGGTGCCCGTACCCAACGCCTCAACGGACACCCCCGCACTGAATCAGGCTGCCGAATCCGTCCTCAAGATCGCGGGCACAGCCTTTGAATGTGGCCAGAACCAGACCGGTTCCGGATTCGTCGTCTCGCCCGGGCGCGTCGTGACCAATGCGCACGTGGTAGCGGGCGTTTCGCAGCCGGTGGTGGAAGTTCCCGACGGCGGTGCGTTGCCGGGTCGGGTGGTGTACTTCGACCCCCAGCGGGACATCGCAGTCCTGGCCGTGGACGGCCTGCAGTCCAGCCCCCTGCCGATGAGTGCCGACCTGCCCGAAGGCAGCCCTGCGGCATTTGCCGGGTACCCGCACGGCGGTCCTTTCCAATCAAAACCGGCCACCGTTCAAGGAATATCGACCATTATTGTCCCGGACATCTACGGCGACAATCCCTCTCCAGAACTGGTCTACAAGCTGGCCGGTGACGTCCAGCCGGGCAACTCCGGCGGTCCGCTGCTGACCATGCAGGGCGAGGTGGCCGGGCTGATCTTCGCCAAGACCACCACCGATGCCGCCCTTGGCTTTGCCCTCACCATGGCAGACCTGGAGCCCGTGGCAGCGCAGGCCTCAGGACTCAGCAGCCCCGTATCGCCAGGTCAATGTACGCGTAAGTAACAGGCGCCTGTTGCCTCCCGGCCTGTTTTGACCGATCCTCTCTCACATCGTGAGCGTTTTGGGCCGATGCTCTCTCACCTTTTGGGCGCGATTCCCCGGCACCCTCCTGCCGCTATAGATTGGGAGCCATGACTGAAGCCACTCCCGCCACCGAAGCCGGTCGCGGCACCATCCTTGTGATCAATGGCCCCAACTTGAATCTGCTGGGTACCCGCGAGCCCGAAAAGTACGGCACGTCCACCTTGGCCGACGTTGAGCAACTCGCCATGTCGGCGGCTGCAGCCCACGGCTTCACTGTTGACTGCGTGCAGTCGAACCACGAGGGCGATCTCCTGGACGCGATCCACGCAGCACGTGGTACCGCCGTGGGGATTGTCATCAACGCCGGGGCCTATACGCACACCTCCGTGGCACTTCGTGACGCCCTGGCCGCAGTGCAGCTACCCGCCGTCGAAGTTCACATCACCAACGTCCACCAGCGTGAAGAGTTCCGTCACCACTCATACCTGTCGGGAGTCTGCACCGCGATCATCGTTGGCGCGGGCGTGCTTGGGTACAAGCTGGCCATCGATTACTTGGCGGAGGCCGTCTAAACCACGCGTTAGGTGAGTGAGGGTTCCCGGGTTGCCCGGGGGATGTGGAAGAGCGTTCCCGGGAAGCCCTCGGGATGTGAGCGAGCGTCAGAGGGCCGTGAACCGCAGCAGGATGGCGTGCTCCGGGTTCAGGACGGGCATGGGGAGCCCCACTTCGCCTAGGAACCGTCCCGTTGCTTCGGCTCCGGAGGCCAACCAGGGTGCGGGCTTCGCTTCGATGAACGTGTGCCCGTAATCGGCGTCCCCCGGTGAGGGGAAGATCGCCTCAACCCGGTAAGAGCGTGCGGGCTCCAGTCCTGGAATCGCCACTCGACCCGGCTGCTCGGCGAAGCCTGTCCGGGTCCTGACCACAGCGAACAGCGCGGCCGTGGCGCCAACCGGTGTCCCGGCGTCGAGCCCTTCAGCGTCCGCAACAACACCGTGCAGCATCAGCGACTCGTCCGGCAGGTCGGCGCGGACCATTCGTCCACTGTGGATGAGGCCGCGGTGTTCCTTGTAGAGGCCGATGAAGCGCTTGAGTTCCTCACGCTCCGCGCCGGTGACGGAGCGGACGTCCCACTCCATGCCGAAGTGCCCGAACAATGCAGTGATGGCACGGAAGGAGAGGTCGTGCGTCCGCCCGGTGGTGTGCGACGTGGTGGGACCAATGTGCCCACCCACCAGCTCCGGCGGAACCACCATGCCGGTCCAGCGCTGGATGGTCTGGCGTTCCAGGGCGTCGTTGCAGTCCGAAGCCCAGATGCGGTCCGTCCTCTCAAGGATCCCGAGGTCAACCCGCGCGCCGCCGGAGGAGCAGCTCTCGATCTCCACCCCCGGGTGGGCCGCACGGAGCGCATCGAAGAGACGGTACGCGGCCAAGGTCTGTTCGTGAACGGAGGCCCGGCCCGCATGCCCGTGCTCCACGAGGTCCCGGTTCTGGTCCCACTTGAGATAACTGATGTCGTTCTCGCGCAGCAAAGTATCCATGCGTTCGAAGATGTACTGCCACGCGTCCGGGTTCACGAGGTCGATCACGTGCTGCTGCCGCCACTCAAGAGGCAGCCGGCCACCGTCCTTGTGGGAAACGGCGGAAGGTCCCACGATCCATTCGGGATGCGCCCGGGCGATGTCGGAGTCGAGGTTGATCATTTCGGGTTCGACCCAGATACCAAACTCCATGCCGCGAGAGGTCACTGCCTCGATCAACGGTGTCAGCCCGTTGGGCCACACCGCCTCGTCCACGTACCAGTCGCCCAGCCCGGCGTGGTCGTCGCGGCGCCCGCGGAACCAGCCGTCGTCGAGCACGAAGCGCTCCACACCGAGGTCGGCAGCGGACTCGGCCAGCTCCATCAGCGTGTCGAGGTTGTGGTCGAAGTAGACCGCTTCCCAGGTGTTGAGGACTACTGGGCGCGGCTTGCCCGAGAGCGCGCCGACGTGATGCGGCCGTGAGCGGAACCAGCTGTAGAACGCCTCGCTGATGCCGTCCAGGCCGCGGTTTGAGTAGGCGGCAAACAGTGCAGGAGTGGTGTAACTTTCACCGGGCTGCAGGACCACTTCGGCAGGTCCCAGCAGCTCGGAGCCGCCTATCACGGTGCGCCCGTCAGCAACGCTGTCCGCGAATTCCTCGTGGTTGCCGCTCCATGCCAGATGCGTGGCCCACACTTTGCCATGCCTGTTGCCAAAGCCGGCAGTCCCGGCAGCCAGCAGGAGGGAGGAGTCGTGCCCGGTGCGGCCGTGCCGCCCCGTGCGGACCCACGTTCCCTGCTGGATGGACCTGCGCTGTGGGTGACGCTCACGGCACCAGCGGCCGGTCAAATCCAAAAGTTCGACGGCGTCAGGCGCCACCGGGAGCATCGTCGCCAACTCATCAACCTGGTAAGGCGACGTGCCGTCGTTGGTGACTGTGTGCCGCATTTCCAGCAGCCCGCCCGAGTACAACGTGAGGTTGCTGGTCACGGTGATGCCGGCGTCGGGGTCTGCCTGGACAATCACGGCAGTGGACCCGCCCGCAGCGCTGCCGTCCGTCGTCGCGCTCTGTACCCGCAGGCGAACCGAGAAATCGAAGCCGGGTACGCCGTCGGTGATGCGGTGGCCGCGGAGCCCGGATCTGCCCTGCCAGGCCGACGAAGCCTGGGGGAGGAGTCCGGCAGGGACGTTGGCGTCGATCGAGGACGGCGGGATGGGCTCGCTGAGGATCGACAACTCGGGCAGGGTGTCGCCCAGATCGGCTCCCCAGTGGGTGATCTCAGCCTCTCCGCGGTGGGTACTGATCACCAGGCTGGTGCCTGCGGAACGGAGATGGAGCGGGTGCATGTGTGAAGTCGCTTTCGAATCGAAGGTTCTGAGCCTGAACGGCGTGTTGTGAGGCCCGCTCTGCGCGCTTCGCGAGGAACTTAGGGCGCAGAGCGGGCCTCACAACGGGTGGGTTACAACGGGTGGGGCTACAACGGGTGGGGCTACTTGAAGAGGTTGTTGACCTGGTTGTTGGCTTCGGTCAACGAGGACGCGGGCTTCTTTCCGGAGAGTACGGCATCCATGGCCGGCTTCATGATGCCGTCAACCTTGGCCGCCTTGTCTGCGATGGGGAAGAGGAACGTGGTGCCGTCCTTCACATGCGTGGTGAAGGCGGAAACGTCGGTGCCCTTGTCAGCGAAGGCCTTGGCGGCAATCTCGGAGGAGCTGGCAAGAGCCGGGAAGACTACTGCCTTGCTGGCCACTACGTCCTGGCAAGCCGTGGAACCGAGGTATTCCACCCACTTGACGCTGGCTCCCGGGTTCTTGGTACCGGCCCAAATGGAGTCGGCCAAGCCGTTGAACATGGAAGCGCGCTCGCCGTTGGGTCCCTTGGGCGTGGGTGCGAAGGCGGTTTCGATGCCCTTGTAGGTCTGGTACTGGCCGATCAACCAGTCACCGTTGGTGTTGATCGCTGACTTTCCGGCGCCGAAGCTGTCCGGCATGCTGGCACCCACCGTGGTCTCCAGCTTGGGCATGTAGCCCTTGTCCACCAAGCCGGCCCACCAGGCGATGGTCTCCTGGAAACGGGGGTCGTCGTAGTTGAACTTGCCGCCCCACGGGTTCTTGTCCGTTGCGGTCCAGCCGGTGGTTGCGGTCAGGAAGCTCCACTCGGTCTGGCCCTGGCCGGAACCACTGCCCGTCAGGCCCAGTCCGTAGGTGGCCACGTTGTTCTTGTCGAACCCTGCTTCGTCGCCGCGCTTGCCGTTCTTGTCTACGGTGAGGTGCGCAATGGTCTTCTCGTAGCTGCCGCCGTCCTTCGGGTTCCAATCAAGCGAAGCCATCTGCTCTGCCGAGATCCCCGCGGCGTCAGTCATGGCCTTGTTGTAGAACAGGCCCACGGTGTCCCAGTCCTTCGGAAGGCCGTAGCGTTTGCCATCCTGGCCGACCCAAAGCTCCGGGAGCCCCTTGGTGTACGCGTCCAGCTTGATGCCGTCCTTCTCCACAGCCTCATCCAGGGAGAGCAACTGCTTCTTTGCGGCGTACTCGGGGTACTTGGAGAGGTGGTTGGTAAAGACGTCCGGGGCTGTTCCGGCCACGAAGCCATTGGTCAGGGTGGTCCAGTAGTCGTCCCATCCGCGCTGGGTGATCTTGACCTTGATATCCGGGTTGGCCTTGGTGAAGTCGTCAGCGCATTGCTGGTAGGCCGGGAGTTGGTTTGCGTCCCAGAGCCAGTAGTTGATCTCACCCTTGGCCTCGGTGGAAGCAGGGGAGGAGCCCCCACAGGCGGACAGGGTCAGGGCGATGGCGGCGGCAGCAGCGGCGACGCCGAGGGTTTTCTTCATAGCGAACCTTTCAAGGGTCTTTACAGAGGGGGTTTCAGGGTTGTTTTCAAGGGGGTTACTTGATTCCGGAGAATCCGATGGAGTTGACTACCTTCTTGCCGAAGGCGATGAACAGCAGGAAGATCGGCAGCGCTGCCACGAGGGTTCCGGCCATGAGCCCGGACCAGTCGAGGGCGCCTTGCGGTGACTGTGACTTGAAGACGCTCAGCCCCACCGTGAGCACGCGGACGTTCTCGTCCTGGCCCACCAGCAGCGGCCAGAAGTATTCGTTCCACTGACCGATGAAGGTCAGCAGCGCCAGGGTGGCGATGGGGGCGGCGGCGTTGGGAAGCACAATCTGGAAGAAGATGCGCAGGTGCTTGGCGCCGTCGAGCATTGCCGCTTCCTCCACCTCGCGGGACATGCTGAGGAAGAACTGGCGCAGGAAGAAGATGGCAAACGGAGTCATGAACAGGAACGGCAGGGACATTCCGGCCATGGTGTTCAGCAGCCCGAGGTTCTTGATCATCAGGAAGTTGGGCAGGGCCGTGAAGATCGGGGGAACCATCATGGTGGTCAGGAAGATGGCGAACACTTTGTTCCGGCCGGGCCAGCGCAACCGTGCGAAGGCGTAGGCGGCCATCGCGCTGAAGAACACCTGGCCGGCTGTGGTGATGGTGGCGAAGATGATGGAGTTGCGCAGGTAGAGCCAGAAGTTGATGGCCGCACCGGAGCCGCCGTCGGCGATTGCTTCTTCGGTGGTCTGCAGGCCAAGCACGCGTTTGAACGCGCCCCAACTGAAGTCGGCCGGCAGGAGGTTGCCTGCGTTGGATGCCAGCGCGCTGTTGCTGGACAGTGCCGTCCGCAGCATCCACAGGAACGGTGCGATGGTGATGGCGAGGGCGACGGCGACCAGCACCCACGCGCCGATCCGGCGCCAGTTGAGGGGCTTCTTGCGATTACGGGGCAGGGTTGAGGTAGTCATGGCGGTTTCCTTAGTCCACATCCGGCTTAGTCCAGGTCCGATTCATTGCCCTTGAGGAACTTCATTTGCACGAAGGCCACCAGGGCGAGAATGACGAAGAGGATCACGGACAGGGCGGAGGCGTAGCCGAAGTCGGACTCGCCGAAGGCTTTTTGGTAGATGTACATCTGGATCACGCGGGAGGCGTTGACGGGGCCACCGTTGGTGGTGACGGCCACGGTGTCGAACACCTGGAAGGAGCCGATCACGGTGACTACCAGCACCAACACCAACACGGGGCGGAGCAGCGGCATGGTGACGCTCCAGAACGTCCTGGTGGGGGACGCGCCGTCGAGGTTTGCTACCTCGTAGAGGTGGTTGGGGATGGATTGCAGGCCCGCGAAAATCAGCAGCGCGGTGTACCCCATGTGACGCCAGACGTTCACGAACGCGATGGTGGGAATGGCCCATTGTTCGCTGCCGAAGAAGGCGACGCGGGGAAGCCCGACCCAGCTCATGACTTCGTTGACGATGCCCAGCTGGTAATCGAGCATCCAGAACCAGAGGAGGGCGACGATGACGTTGGCCACCAGGAACGGAAGCAGCAGTGCCCCGCGGACGAACGTGGACTTGGCAACCCGGTGCATCAGCAGGGCCAGGCCCAGGGCAATGACGGTCTGGAAGCCGATGTTGAGGCCGACGTACTGGAGGGTGACGCCCATGGCGTTCCAGAACAGTTCGTCGGCGAAGATCGCGGTGTAGTTCTTGATCCCGATCCAGGTGGGCTCACCCAGGATGCTGTATTCCGTGAAGCTGAGGTAAATGCCGCGGATGGTGGGGACCAGGAAGAAAGCTACGAAGCCGATCACGGCCGGGAAGATGAAGAAGAGAGCGATTTTCAGGTCGCCGAGGCGGCTGGTCATGCTGCGTTTGGCAGGTTGGAGCTTGCGTCCGTGGTTGCCTCCGGAACGCCCCGAAGCCTTCCCGGTTTGCTTGGTTAGCGTGGTCATCGTCGACCCTTTCCTGACTGTGATGGGGGTAACAACTGGATGTGAATCTACACGAGTAGATTTGGATAGCGCAAGACATGACAGCAATTTTTGGTGATAAATGTTCGAATCTGTTCTATCTGTTGACTCGTGTAGATCCCGATGGAAGACTCATGAAGAACCCAACAAGGGACGCTTCGAAAGCTGCGCCTGCAGCTTCAGGAAAGGCAAACAATGACGTTTTCGATCGGTGTTGTGGGTGCCGGGCAGTTCGGCAGCCAGTTCGCACACTTGTTCAAGCTCCACCCGGGCGTCAGCGCGGTCTACGCAGTGGATGAACTCCCCGAGCGTGCAGCTGCAGCCCAGGAACGCTGGGGCCTGGATGGCGTCAAGGGCAGCTTTGAAGAGTTGTTGGAGTCCGACGTCGATGCTGTCGCCATCTTCACGCAGCGGTGGACCCACGGGCCTTTGGTCGAGCGTGCGCTGCGCGCTGGAAAGCACGTCTATTCAGCCGTGCCGATGGCCATTTCCGAAGAAGAAATCGCCCGGATCATCGAAGCCGTCCGCGAGACCAAGCTTGTGTACGCGATGGGGGAGACCAGCTACTACAACCCCGCCACGGTGTTCGCCCGCCAGCAACACGCCGCCGGCAAATTCGGCAGGATCTTCTACACCGAGGGCGACTATGTCCACGACATGGACCTGGGATTCTACGAGGCCTACCAGTACAGCGGCGGAGAGCGTTGGAAGGAAACCGCCAGCTACCCGCCCATGCTCTACCCGACCCACGCAATTGGCGGCGTCCTTGGCGCTGTGCCCGGCCACGCGGTCAGTGTCAGCTGCATCGGAGTGAAGGACCAGCGTGGTGACGGTGTCTTCGACAGGGAAGTCAGCATGTTCGCCAACGATTTTTCCAACGCCACGGCGCTGTTCGAAATGAACGACGGCGGTGCGATGCGCACCAATGAGATGCGCCGCGTCGGCTACCCCTCGCACATCCGGGAATCACGCTTCCGCTTCTTCGGCACGGACGCCAGCTTTGAACAACTCGCTACCACCACGGTGTGGCAGGACAAGTCTTCCGTGCAGGACGTGTCCGAGCAGGTGGAAACCAAACCGACCATGTCCTCCGATGATCCCTCCCTGGCAGACGTGGCGCCCGAGCTGCGGGACGCCTTCATCTCAGGCCTTGCACCGGTTCACGATCAGTCCCGTTTGCCCGACGAGTTCCTGGGCGCACCCAACGGGCATGAAGGCAGCCACCAATTCCTGGTGGACGACTTCGTGACGGCTGTGAACAACCGGACGCTTCCACCGGTCAATGCCTGGGTGGCAGCCCGCTTCACCCTCCCCGGGATCGTCGCCCACGAATCCGCGCTTCGTGCTGGGGAGCGGCTTCCCATCCGCGACTTCGGTGATGCTCCCGTGGAGTAGCTAGCATTTACCTCATGACAACAACAGCAGTACAAACCCCGCGCGGCCCGGTTACACGCAAAGACGTGGCCCGATACGCCGGGGTGAGTACCGCCGTCGTGAGTTATGTGGTGAACGGTGGGCCCAAGAACGTAGCCCCTGCCACGGAAGCCAAGGTGCGTGATGCCATCCGTGTCCTGGGGTACCGGCCGAACGCTGCGGCGCGGGCGCTGAAGCTGGGTTCCAGCGAGACGATCGGCGTTGTGGTGCCGGATAACACCAACCCGTTCTTCACGCATCTGGCCCATGCCGTGGAAGAGGCGGCCTCGGAACTGGGCTACGGGATGGTGCTCACCAACTCCGATGGCAGCCTGACCCGCGAGCGGAAGAACATCCGGACCTTGGCTGCACGCCAAGTGGACGGAGTGTTCCTGGCCAGCTGTGTGTTCGACCCCGACGTCACGGAGTTGGAGGCCTCGGAAATCCCGTCAGTCCTCTTGAACAACGCAGGATCCCCGCCGGGTTTCGCCAGCGTTGGCGTGGACCTGGAAGCTGGCGGCCGGGCCGCTGTCCAGCACCTGATAGGCCATGGACACACGAACATCGGCCTGGCCATCGGCACCAACACCGGCAACCAACTGGACGGGCGCGAAGTTGGCTGGCTGGCCTCGCTGCGTGAGGCCGGCTTGCCGGATGGCCCCATGCTGCACAGCCCGTTCACCCGGCCCGGCGGCTACGAAGTGGGCAAGCGATTCCTGTCCATGGCCAACCGGCCCACTGCGATTTTTGCCAGTAACGACATGCAGGCCATCGGCATCCTCCGCGCTTTCCACGAGGCCGGGGTCAGGGTGCCCGAGGACATGGCGCTGGTGTCCTTCGACGGGTCCTTGGACTCCGAATACAGTTGGCCCGCACTGACCACGGTGGCCCAACCGGTCCAACTGATGGCAGAAGCCGCCGTTCGGGCGTTGGTGGGCAAGGGCCGCGCCGAGGAACCACAGCACCACATCCTGCCCACCGAGCTGATCATCCGGCAGTCCTGCGGCTGCAAATAGCCCGCCGAGGTTGCAGTTCACACCCATGTTTTTGGAAAACATGGGTGTGAACTGCCAACTCGCGGGAGGTTACGACGGCGGCGGGCGGCTATGAGTCCATGCTCGCGTAGCGCTCCGGGCGGGCCAGCACCTGGCTGATCTGCGCCGTCCCGGCAGCGACGGCCAGACGGACCAGCAGGAAACCGGCGGCGAACACTCCGCCAATGGTCAGGAACACCACAGGCTGGGTCAACAACACCATGCCCGTCAGCGGCAGGACCAGCGCGGCCGCGGCGGCCGCCGAAATGCCGGCCACCAGGAACAACGGCGACATCACGGCTTTGACCCGCGACGCCACCATGAGCTTGCGCGGCATGCCCACGCGATCCAAGGCCACCAGCGTCGAAGCCCGGTCGAGCACCGCGGCTGCCTGGTTCACACCCGCTGAACACGCCACCATCAGGAACGAACCCAGCAGGGTGATCATCACGCCCGTGTTGATGTCCCGGACCAACAAGGCCGTCTCATCCGTGGCGTTGCCGCCCATGGTGTCGGCCACAGCCATGCCGACGCCCACGAAGACCCCTACGAAGCTGGTCATCGCGACGCCCCCAACTTGCCGCCACGATTCCTTGGGGCTTTCCAGCACGGTCCGGGCTGCCAGCAATTGCTCGGGCCGCTTGGCCCGCTTGAGCTGAGAGGACGCCCGCAACCTCAGGATCCATGGACCCATCAGGTTCAACGCCAGCAACGCCAGCCCAAAACAACCGCCCATGACGGCGATGATCACGATGAACGCGCCAAAGCTGCTGAGCATACCCATCGCCATTACGCCGACCACCACCACAACAGCCGCGATGAGTCCGCGAAGCCAATGGACGCCGTCGGCCGTTTGCCTGGTCCTGACGCCCAGCGGGGTGACCACGACCTTGCGAAGTCCCAGGGCAGCGCTCGCCGCGGCCAGCACACAGACGCCCAGGATGCAGCCGAGGATGGAGGGCACGGACAGCCAGGCGTGGCCGGCGATGGCCTGGCCGCGGAACTGGATCAGCCCCAGGAAGGGCGCTGCGCAGGCGTACAGCCCCGCCCCCGCGAGCGCTCCTACTGCCGCGAGCACCGTGGACTCGATGACGGTCATCCAGACCACTGTGGCGCTGTCCGCGCCCAACAAGCGCAAGGATGCCAAGCGGTCATCACGACGGCGGGCGGCGAGTCGGGCGGCCGAGGCGCCGAGGGTCAGGAGCGGGATGATGAGCAAGACCATGGCGACGACGGCGAGCGCTTGGTAAGTGCCTGCGATGTCGTCCGACCAGGACCAGAAAACCTGCGAGCCGCCGGCCACGGTCAGGAGCAGGGCTGTGACTGTTCCGAAGGCGAGGACCGGCAGTCCGGCGTCGCGGAGGCCTGTTTCGCGGAGACTGCTGCCGCTGCTTCGTGCCAGGTACGGGGTGAGCCGGAGGGCCATGGAGAGACTAGACATTGAAGGCACCCTTGAAGCTGGTGGTGGACGGTGCCGGTGTAGCCTGCGGGCTTGGCTGAACAGGCCCGCCGCTGTCCGCCACGATCCTGCCGTCGCGCAACTCCACCACCCGCTGGCATCGGGCTGCCACATTGGGATCGTGGGTGACCACCAGCAACGTGCGCCCGTTGGCTGCTACCGAGCGAAGCAGGACGTCCAGGACTTCATTGGAGGTGGTGGAGTCCAAGGCACCGGTGGGCTCATCAGCAAAGACAACCCGGGCGCCCGTGACCTGGGCCCGGGCGATGGCTACACGCTGGACCTGTCCGCCGGACAGCTCGCCCAACCGGCGCTGCTCCATGCCGGCCAGGCCCAACGCTCCAAGCCACTCGGCAGCACGGGACTCGGAGGTTGCGCGGTCTGTGCCGTTGAGCATCAGCGCCAGTGCAACGTTCTCCACGGCGGTCAGTTCCGGCAGGAGCATGCCCTGCTGGAACACGAAGCCGAACTCTTCCCTGCGCAGGCGGGACAACGCTGCGTCGCCCAGGGTATCCAGACGCAATGGTGCCGTTGGCGTGTTCAAGGTGATCGAACCGGCGTCGGGCCTCAAAATCCCGGCGAGGCAGTGCAGCAGGGTGGTCTTGCCCGAACCGGAGGGTCCAATGATCGCGATGGATTCGCCGGCGTTCGCGGTGAAGTCGACGTGGTCCAGCGCAATGCTGCCGGGGTAATGCTTGGTGAGTTGCTGGGCGTGGAGGATGGCGTTCATAAATCCAGCTTCGCCGAATGGTGCCTCCGCCGGCGTCAGTCCCGCGGTTGAACTCTGCGGCCACGCCTCCACCCGGGGTATGAGACCCAAGGCCCCGGATGAAGACTTCTTCATTCCCGTTTCATCAACCCCTCATAGTGGCCTGCAACGATGAACGCATGCAAACAATGCGACGAGTTCTCCTGCTGGGGGCGCTGCTGGTGGTTCCGGTGCTTCTTGCGGTGGCCGGAACCCTGCTTGCGGCTCCTTCAGGACCGCCGGCCGTGGATGCGAATCCGATTGAGTTGGGGCCTGGGCCTGACGGCAGGCCGGCGCCGGGCCTTGAGCCCACGCCTTCACCGACGACGCCCGCCCCTGCGCCCACGACGCCCGCCCCTGCACCCACCACGACGCCTCCGCCGGTGGCCCCGGATCCCGCCCCGCCTGTCGTGCCACAGCCGGTGGTTCCTGTTCCGGTGGTGCCGCCCGTGGTGATTGATGACGATGACGATGCTGGAGAGGTGGACGACTGATGACGATGATGGACACCACCGCAAACACTGCACCACTGCCCGCCGTCCCGGAAAGGCATCCCCGCACTGGCAACCCCGGCGCCCGGTCCGGCTCGAAAGTTCCGGCCCGTTGGCGGATCGCGGGGTGGATCCTGCTGACCACGGCCCTGACGTTGCTCGCCGTGATGCTGACCATGCGTTCCCTGCTGTTGAACGGCGCGCAAACCCAGGCACATCAGGACATCACCCAGGAGCTCCAGGAATTCCGTGCTTTCGCCGCGGAGGGTGTGGACCCCACCACGGCCAAGCCTTTTACCTCGATTGAGAAGATGCTGGAGATCTTCCTCAGCCGGCAGTCGGCGGCGCAAGGCGAGGTGATTGTGGGAACGGTGGGCCAACGCATCCTCTACACGCCCACGGGTGCGCTCAGCTCGCAGGCAAACGGCCACGACCTCCCGCGGGATCAAGCGTTGATGGACTCGATCCGCACCGGCGATGCTTCATCGGGGATCGCGCATACCAGTGAGGGAGAGATGCACTGGGTTCGCCTGCCCGTGGTTTCCGGTAACGAGACGGGTCACCTGATTGTGGGAATTTACATGGCCCCGCGTGAGGCACAGGTGGCGGGAACAGTCCTCACCATCTTCTTCGTGTCGCTGGGTGGGTTGGCTGTGACGGCTGGCATTGCGTGGCTGGTGGCAGGCCAGATCCTGTCGCCGGTCCGTGAAGTCCGCCGCGTGGCGGAGGACATTTCCGAAAGCGACCTGACCGCGCGTGTTCCGGTCAGGGGCAGTGATGACATTTCGGCGCTCGCCGTCACGTTCAACACGATGCTGGATCGCATTGAATCGGCGTACCGGACCCAGCGGGCGTTTGTCGATGACGCGTCGCATGAACTGCGCACGCCCATCACAGTGATCCGGGGACATCTTGAACTCATGGAAGACAACGAGGCAGACAGGGCCCGCACCCTGGCGCTGGTGGACGATGAGCTGGCCAGGATGGGACGGATTGTGTCGGACTTGCTGCTTCTGGCCAAGGTGGACCGTCCGGGCTTCGCGCAGCCCCGGCGCACCGACGCCGCAACACTCCTGCTTGATATTGAGGCGAAAGCACAGGTTTTGGGGCCCAGGGGATGGCCCATCCTGGAGATTGCCGAGGGCAGCATCAGCGTTGATACGCAGCGGATGACCCAGGCGGTCCTGCAGTTGGCCACCAATGCGTGCCAGTACTCCCCTGAGGAGAGCACCGTCAGCCTTGGGTCGCGCTTTGAAGGCGAAGGTGGCGCCCGTCAGTTCACCATCTGGGTTTCGGATCAAGGACGAGGCGTGGAGGAGGAAGAAGCGGCCCGTATCTTCGGCCGTTTCCACCGGGGCCAGGCGGCGCAGGATACCGAGCGTGCCCGGCCGGGTGCCGGCTTGGGACTGGCCATAGTCCGCAGCATCGCCGAAGCCCACCATGGTTCTGCCTGGGTTCGCAGCACCCAAGGAAGCGGAGCAACGTTCGGCATCACGGTTCCGTCACCGATATACGACGACGACGGCGATGCCGGCTCGGGCGGGAACGTCACCGAACGCCTGGATGAAGTGAAGGAGCACCAACAGTGAGCAGGATCCTGATCGCAGAGGATGATCGTCGGATTGCCGACTTCATCGAAAAGGGCTTGAGGGCCGCCGGCTACACGTGCCTGGTGGTGGACGACGGCGCCAGCGCCTTGCTGCTGGCACGTTCCGGCGAGTTCGGCATGATCATCCTGGACATCGGCCTTCCCATGCTGAGCGGCTTCGAAGTCCTTGAACGCCTGCGCAGCGAAGGTTCCAAGACGCCGGTGATCGTGTTGACGGCCAGCGACTCCGTGGCTGACACCGTGTACGGGCTGGAAAGCGGCGCCAACGATTACATGACAAAGCCGTTCCAGTTCGCGGAGTTGCTGGCCCGGATCCGGTTGCGGTTGAACGATGACGCTGACAGTTCGCCGGTCCTGAACCTCACACATGGTGACATGGTCCTGGACCTTCGAAGCCGTAGGGTCCGTGTTGGTGATGCCGGAGCCGACCTGACAGCCCGCGAGTTCTCGCTCCTGGAGGTCTTCCTTCGCCATCCCGGCCAGGTGCTCACCAGGGAGCAGTTGATTTCGCACGCCTGGAACATGGACTTCGATCCAGCGTCGAACGTGGTGGACGTGTACGTCCGCGCACTCCGGGCCAAAATTGGAGCGGAACGGCTGGAGACCGTCCGCGGCGCGGGGTATCGGCTGACATGAGGCAGGTCTATTACAGCTCAGCCCCCTCCACACCGGCGGATCCGGCGGAGGTTGATACGGGCAGGAAGATCTTTGGCGTCCTCCGCCCGGCAGCAGCCATCGCACTGGTCGCGGCGCTGGCCATCATGGTGGCGTTCGCCGTGAACTCGGTCAACGGATGGGGTCTGGACGGCCATGCAGCGGTGACCCTCTGCATCTTTGTGGCTGCCATGTGGTTCTGGATTTTCTCCCCCGTTGAGGACACCTACGTAGCCTTGGGGGCCGCCGTCGCGCTGGTCATCAGCGGGACTCTTCCCACGCAGAGCCTCTTTGCTGCACTGGGCGAGGACACCATCTGGTTGTTGATGGCCGCGTTCGTCATTGCCAGCGCCGTCGCGTCCACCGGTCTGGCGGCGAGGGGCGCTGCCTTCATCATTTCCGGTGCACGATCGGTCCGTCAGTTGGCGTATCTGTCCTGCCTGGGCCTGGTAGTAACCGCCTTCGCGATTCCGGCGACCTCCGGCAGGGCAGCGCTGGTCCTGCCCATCTTCCTCACGTTGCGCAAAGTGCTCCAGGACCGGCCTGCCGTGGTGAAGATGCTCGCAGTGCTGTTTCCCACGGTGATCCTCCTGTCCGCGGTGAGCTCGTTCCTGGGCGCCGGAGCTCATTTGATCACCAGCCAGATCCTTCAGTCCGCTGGGTTTCCCGGCTTTGACTTTGCTTCGTGGCTGTTGCTGGGCCTGCCGTTGGCTTTGGTCTCGTCCTTCATGGCGGCTGAACTGGTAGTCAGGCTGTTTACGGCGGCCGGTGACAGGACCAAACCCCTGGCAATCGACCTGGCCGAGCTGCAGAGGGACAGCACCCAACGCATCAGCGGACCACTGGACCTGGACGAGCAACGGTCCCTTCTGTTGCTCGCCGCCGTAGTGACCCTGTGGTGTACCGAACCGATCCACGGACTCGACCCCGCCTTGGTGGCCCTGATGGGAGCGCTGGTGGTTTCCCTGCCATGCTACGGATCCGTCACCTTGGGTTCCGCGCTGAAGAAGGTGCCCTGGTCCATGTTGATCTTCATGGCCGCCACCCTGGCCCTGGGATCAAGCCTGGTGACCACAGGCGCGGCTGCCTGGCTTGCGAATTCCCTGATGGGACCTGTCGCCGTGTTCGGCGCGGCGAAACCCTACCTTTTCGTGGTGGTTGTGGTGGTGGTATCCACTGCAGCGCACTTGGTGATCCAATCCCGATCAGCCCGTTCCGCTGTCCTCATCCCCATCGTGGTGGCTTCGGCGGCGCCCATGGGCGTGGAACCGATGGCAGCTGCGTTTGCTTCCACCGCCGCAGCAGGTTTCTGCCACACGCTCACCAGTTCAGCCAAACCGGTGGCCATCTTTGCCGAGACGGACGGTCAGCCCAACTACCAGCCGGCGGATCTCCTCCGGCTCTCAGCCTGGCTGGCGCCCCTGAGCGCCGTCGTCGTCCTGCTGTTTTCCTTCCTGGTCTGGCCCCTGCTGGGCCTGCCGCTCATCACTTCGCCATAACCCACAAGAAAAAGGTGCCCTCATGGTCATGTCCATTCCGCAACGCATTCTGGTTGCACCGTCCGGTTTCAAGGAAAGTCTCGACGCCGTGGAAGTCGCCGCCGCGATTTCGGCCGGGATCCGCCGGGTTATCCCGGGCGTCAGCATCAACTCAGTCCCCATGGCAGACGGTGGCGAGGGCACCGCCGCAGCGCTCGCCAGCGCGACCGGGGGCAAGATCATCCGTACGCGGGTCACCGGTCCGGTAGGCCTGCCTGTGGATTCCCACTTTGCTGTCCTCGGCACAGTGGACCGGCCCACAGCCGTGGTGGAGATGGCTGCTGCCGCGGGCCTGCGCCTGGTCCCCGGAACCATGCGAAACCCCGGCCTGACCACCACCCGAGGTGTGGGGGAGTTGATCCTGGCGGCCCTGGACCAGGGTGCCGAACGCATCGTGGTGGGCTGCGGGGATTCAGGAACGTCCGACGGCGGGGCCGGCGCCTTGCGCGCCATGGGCGTAAGAATCCTGGACGTCCACGGCAACGACCTCCCGGAGGGCGGCGCTGCGCTGGCAGATGCCGGGAGCGTGGACTTCTCCGGCCTTGATCCGCGCCTGGCCGGATGCCGGTTGGAGCTGGCACTGAATCCGTTCAATGTCCTCTGCGGTCCGCAGGGCGTGGCCCGGGTTTTCGGGCCGCAGAAGGGTGCCACGCCGGAGCAGGTGGAACAACTGTCCCAAGGCCTGGACCACTGGGCCGCCCTGCTGGCCGAAGCCACCGGGACGCCGGAGGAATTCCTCAGGAACGGTGCAGGAACAGGAGCCTCCGGTGGACTCGGGGCCGGTCTCGCCGCGGTGGGCGGCCGACTGGTGCCGCGATTCGAACTCTTGCTGGATTCAGGACTGGCCGGGATCGACCTCGACGCTCACATCGCCAACGCTGACCTGGTGGTCACGGCGGAAGGCGCCATCGATTTCCAGACACCCCGGGGAAAAGTCCCGGCAGAAGTTGCACGCCGCGCCCAGCGGGCAGGAGTCCCCGTGCTGGCGTTCGCAGGTTCCATTGGCAAGGACGCAGCCGACGTCCACGCCGCCGGCATTGACGCGATCGCCGGGATCATCCCGATTCCCATGGACCTGGACCGGGCCGTTGCCGAAGGAGCCACGCTGTTGCAGGAAGCTACCGAGCGCACCTTCCGGGTACTGCTGCTGGGCTCGGCCATCTCCTCCCGGGTGGGGGCTGCAGCCTAAGCTCTTACGCTCCGGCGATCCTCACCCTGGCCACATTCTCGGCCAGCACGCGTCGGGCGTCCTCGCCCAGCAACGAATCCGTGATCAGCTCGTCGGCCTCCTCCAACTGCGCGATCGAGGCGATGCCCACCACGCCCCACTTGCTGTGATCAGCCAACACAACGGTGCTCCGTGCGGATGTCATGAAGGCCCGGTCAGTTTCTGCCTCCAGCAGGTTCGGCGTAGTGAAACCGGCCTGGGCATCCATGCCGTGGACTCCCAGGAACAGGACATCGAGGTGGAGCTGCTTCAGGGAGGCCGTAGCAATCGGTCCCACCAAAGCATCGGACGGCGTGCGCTCGCCGCCGATCAGGATCACCGTGGAACCGAACCGGGCGGGCCCTGATGAGGACCCGTGATGAAAGAGGTCGGCGATGCGCACGGAGTTGGTGACCACAGTAATGCGGGGGCCGTGGACCAGTTCCTGGGCAAGGGCCCACGTGGTTGTTCCGGCGCTGAGGCCGATCGCCATGCCTTCCTGCACCATCGAGGCAGCCTCGACGGCAATGGCATGCTTCTCCGCGGTAAGCTGCGTGGACTTCAGCTCAAAGCCCGGTTCATGGGTGCTAGCATCACCGGGCAGCTTGGCACCGCCGTGGATACGTTCCACGCGGCCGGTTTCCTCGAGTGCTTCGATGTCCCGCCGGACGGTCATGGGGGAGACCCCCAGCAATTGCGCGAGGTCAGAGACCCGGACCACGCGCTCACGCTGGACGGCGTCGATGATGGCGGAGTGGCGTGCTGCCTGAAGCATCAGGGCCTTTCTGGAACTTCGTCAAACAGGGGGCTGAGTCTGGCTCCAGTCTAGGACGCGGCCCCTCCGCCCGGCGGCTCATCGGGTCGCGGCGTCGTCACGCACGCGTCACGGACCTGCCCTAAAGCACGACGACGCCGCTCACCCCGTAAGGTGAGCGGCGCCGTCGTACATTACTTACTTGCGGAGCGAATCCGCGATCTGCTGCATGATGCCGGGGTCTGCCAGTGTGGTGGCGTCGCCGGTGTCGCGGCCTTCTGCGATGTCTTTGAGGAGGCGGCGGACGATCTTGCCGGAGCGCGTCTTGGGAAGTTCCGGGACGATCAGCAGCTGCTTGGGCTTGGCGATCGGGCCGATTTCCTTGCCCACGTGGTTCCGCAGTTCCAGGACGGTTTCGTCCCCGTTGTTCACGGCGTCACCGCGGAGGATGACAAACGCGACGACGGACTGGCCGGTGGTCTCGTCCGCGGCGCCAACGACGGCTGCTTCGGCCACGGACGGGTGGCTGACCAGCGCGGACTCGATTTCCGTGGTGGACAGGCGGTGGCCGGAGACGTTCATGACATCGTCCACGCGGCCCAGGAGCCAGACGTCGCCGTCCTCGTCCTTCTTGGCGCCATCGCCGGCGAAGTACATGGCCTCGAAGCGGGACCAATAGGTGTCCTTGAACCGCTCGGGGTCGCCCCAAATGCCGCGCAGCATGGACGGCCACGGTTCGCGGACCACCAAGTAGCCGCCTTCACCGTTGGCCACTGGCTGGCCGGCTTCGTCCACCACGTCCACGGCGATGCCGGGCAGCGGAACCTGCGCGGAACCGGGCTTGGTGGCTGTGACGCCGGGCAGCGGGGCGATCATTTGCGCGCCGGTTTCTGTCTGCCACCAGGTGTCCACGATCGGGGCGGGGTGTTCCTTCTTTTCGCCGTTCTTCCCGGCGTTGGCGCCGATAACGTCCCTGTACCACATCCACGCTTCGGGGTTGATGGATTCGCCCACGGAGCCGAGGACGCGGATGGAGGAGAGATCGTACTTGTCCGGGATGTCCCGGCCCCACTTCATGAACGTCCGGATGGCAGTGGGTGCGGTGTACAGGATGGAGACCTTGTACTTCTCCACGATTTCCCACCAGCGGCCCTGGTGCGGGGAGTCCGGGGTGCCTTCGTACATGACCTGGGTGGCGCCGTTGATGAGCGGCGCGTAGGTGACGTACGAGTGGCCGGTGACCCATCCGACGTCGGCGGTGCACCAGTACACGTCCGTTTCCGGGTGGAGATCGAACACAGCCTTGTGCGTGTAGGCGCCCTGGGTGAGGTAGCCGCCGGTGGTGTGCAGGATGCCCTTGGGCTTGCCGGTGGTGCCGGAGGTGTAGAGGATGAACAGCGGGTGTTCGGAGTCATGCCCGACGGCGGTGTGTTCCTTCTCCGCGGCGTCTACAGTGTCGCTCCACCAGAGGTCGCGGCCTTCCACCCAGTTGACGTCTTCGCCGTTGCGCTTGACCACCACAACGTTCTGGACGGTATGACCTTCTTTGGACAGGGCTTCATCCACTGCGGGCTTCAGGGCACTGGGCTTGCCTCGGCGGTAGGTGCCATCGGCGGTGACCACCAGCTTGGCTTCGGCGTCCTCGATGCGGGAACGCAGGGCATCGGCGGAGAACCCGCCGAAGACCACGGAGTGCACGGCCCCGATCCTGGCGCAGGCAAGGAGCGTGATGACGGCCTCGGGGATCATGGGCAGGTAGACGGCCACGCGGTCGCCCTTGGCCACGCCGAGGGACTCGAAAGCGTTGGCGGCCTTCTTCACCTCTTCGGTCAGCTGCGCATACGTGTAGGTGCGGGTGTCCCCGGGCTCGCCCTCGAAGTAGATAGCGACGCGGTCGCCCAAGCCATTCTCTACATGGCGGTCCAGGGCGTTGTACGCAGCGTTGACCTCGCCCCCGACGAACCACTTGGCGAACGGCGGGTTGGACCAATCCAAGGCCTCGGTGAAGTCCTTGTCCCAGGTCAACAGCTCACGGGCCTGCTTGGCCCAGAACGCGGGACGGTCCGTTTCGGCCTCTTTGTAGGCGTCAGCGCTTGTGACGGCGTTCGCGGCGAATTCGGCCGACGGCGCGAACTTGCGGTTCTCATGGAGGAGGTTTTCAAGTGCCTCCACGTGGGGGGCCTGACCATTCTGAGCAGTTGAAGCTGCAGCAGTGGCCGTGGATCCGGTGGTGTCCTGGGACATGGTGAACCTCATCATTCATCGATCTTTGCTGCGCGGAACCTGCCGCGAGGTTCCCGCCCGGGCCGTCGTCGGCGTCGAACGTCTCCCCGAAAGGTCCGCAGAGTGCTGTCCGCCATCAACACTATCGCTTTGGAAGGTCCTACGTGTGCGTCGTCACAAACGTGCCAGCGAGCGGCGCGGATTTAGCGACGAATGGCATCGCCGGGGGTGGGGAACCGTTTACATGACGCGCGACTTACCTGCGCGAGTTACCCGCGCGAGTTACCTGCGCGACGGCGGCGAATGGCCGCCGCAGCATGCGCTGCCGCGAACAGTCACTTTCTGTAAGGGACCTTGGAGTTTGCTGTGGGCGAAGCCGGATGGCCGTTTTCAGCTAGAACCCTGTCAGTGGGGTGGCATAGGCTGAAGAAGTCTTGGGACGCACCTCGAGCGTGACCGGTTTTCCGCGGAATCCTGCGGGGGTCACCTGTCCGGACTGCCCATGACGCCGCCGTACGAAGGAGAAATAGATGAACCAGCTGAGCCCAGGCCCGCACGACTCACCCCGGACGGGACCGGACACCACGGCTGGAACGGCCACCGCACCGGGTGGCAACGCTGCTGGGAATCCTGACGCTGCCAAGAACGACGCCACCAAGTACGACGCCGTCGCAGGGCCGTTCACCATCCGCGACCTGACAGTCTTCGGCTCCACGCTGCTGATGTTCGTCGCTTCCCTGCTGCCCATGTTCGGAGAGCGTTACAACCTCTGGAACCTTGGAAACCTGTTTTTCCTGCTGCTGGGAATCATTCTGCCGCTGGTTGTAGTGGCACTCTTTGTTGCCCGCAGATTGCAGCCGGGAACCATCGTCCGCGTAGGTTCGCTGTCTGTTGACCAGTTCGCGTCCGTCACGGCGTCATTCGCATTCCCGCTCTTCTTCCTGACCATCGCCAACTCCTTCAACGGCGGCGTGCTGCTGGGCCTGATCGGCTCCGTGGGCCTCCTGGCCGCAACCGTCCTTGCTCCGCACCTTCCGTGGCTGTCGGCCGATTTCAAGGGCCGCACCGAAACGCCGGCCCACGTTGTTGCCCGCGAAGCCGCTGTGCCCAGCCGCAAGCCCGCGGCCCCCAAAGCGCCCAAGGAACCCACAGCTCCCAAGACCGCCGCAGGAACGTCCGCGGCTGCTCCGGCGCCCGGGTTCCAAGGATCGACGCCCGGACACCAGGCTCCGGGCGCGTCCGTTCACGGGTCGCAGGCATCTGGCTCGCAGGCATCCGGATTCCAGGTCCCTGCCGCGGCGGCGGCTGCGGCGTCCACTGGAGCAGCCCCTACGGGAGCGCAAGGCACCGGTGCTTCCGGGGCTGGTGCTTCCAGCGCTGGTGCTGCGGGTGCCGGAGGCGCTGGTGCTACCGGTTCCAGCCCGTTCGCTCCGCCAGCCAGCTACGGAGCTGCACAGTCGGCCGCAACGGAGGCTCCCGCCGTCGTGCATTCAGCGGACGGCACCTCAACAGGCAGCATTCCCTCGGACCAGTCTTCCGACGGCAGTCCCTCATCTGAAAGTAAGCCAGCAGAAATGGGCAGCCCCTCACCGGCTGGTTCCGCGACGAGCCAAGCACCGGCCGGGCCCAGCGCTCCTTCTTCCGCGCCCACTCCGGCGCAGGAGCCAGAGAAGGGTGCTGAGGCAGCGACGGAAGCCGGTGAGACTCCGGCGGCCGCTGAGCCTGCCACTACCCAGCACGTGACGCAGCCAGCAGCGCAACAGCCTGCTTCCCAGCAACCCGCCGCGCAACAGCCGTGGGCTGCCACCATGGCCACTCCCATCGTTTCCGGCGACACCCGGAGAGTCAGCGACTCGATCGGTGCCACCGTGGACCCGGCCAGCCGTCCGGAAGAATCCGATTCCCCGCACTATGAGGCGTTCTGGTTTGCCGTGGCCCAGCCGAGGACTGCGTACGACGAACACTCGGGAGCTCCTGCCTTCAGCATCGAACCCGGTGGCTGGGTGCTCGCGCTGGAGGACCGGGGGCATGAATTCCTGGTGCAGGACACCGACGGCAAGGTTGGGGTTCTTCGGGAGCTCAGCAACATCGAACGCGGCTAAGCAGGGATCCCGTGGCCATCGCTGAAGCTGGTTCGCTGCTCGCACTCAAACGCCGGGCCCGTAAGATCAACCGGGTCCTGGCGGAAAAGTATCCGTACGCGCATGCGGAGCTGGATTTCCGCAACCCGTTTGAGCTGGTGGTGGCCACGGTTCTGTCCGCCCAGACCACCGATGTGCTGGTCAACCAGGTCACTAAGATCCTGTTTGCCCGGTACCCGGATGCGCGGGCCATGTCAGAGGCTGATCCCGTGGAGTTGGAGACCATCCTTCAGCCCACCGGCTTCTTCCGGGCCAAAGCGCGGAACGTCCTGGCTCTGAGCAACCGGCTGGTGGATGAGTACGACGGCGAGGTCCCGGGCAAGCTGGAGGACCTGGTGACGTTGCCTGGCGTCGGACGGAAAACGGCCAACGTGGTTCTTGGTAATGCCTTCGGCGTCCCCGGGATCACGGTGGACACGCACTTCGGACGGCTGGCCCGGCGCTTCGGGTGGACGGCTTCCGATGATCCGGTGAAGAACGAATTCGACGTCGCCGAACTGTTCGAACCCAAGGATTGGACCATGTTGTCGCATCGGGTGGTCTTCCACGGCCGCAGGGTGTGCCATGCCAGGAAGCCTGCGTGCGGTGCCTGTCCGGTGGCCAGTCTCTGTCCCAGTTACGGCGACGGCGAGACGGATCCGGTCAAGGCAGCCAAGCTTCTGAAGTACGAGCTCGCCCCGGGCAATGAGGCACTGCTGGAGCAGCTTTTGGCGGAAACCCACCGCGCCGCGGAAATCCGCATGGAATCGCAAAGGAGGCCCGGGTGACCGCGCTTGAGGAATTGTCGGCGCTGGTGACCCGCTTCGAGGCTGGCGAACAGCAGCACTCTGCCCTGTGGGAGAGGCTTCCCGTCCTCCCGGAAACCAACCGGCCCGCAGCCGTACTCATGCTTTTTGGCGTGTTGGATGACGTGCCGGCTGAGTCCGGGCGCCCCATAGCACCGGCCGACCTTGACGTCCTGTTGCTGGAGCGGGCACACACCCTTGACGACCATCCTGGCCAGGTAGCCTTCCCCGGCGGCATGGTGGACCCGGAGGACGAGTCGGTGGTGGCTGCGGCATTGCGGGAAGCAGTGGAAGAAACCGGGCTGGACGCCGGCGGAGTCCGCGTTCTCGGCGTCATCCCCGAGCTTGGTCTGATCCGCAGCAATTTCCGAGTGACACCCGTGCTGGGCTGGTGGGATGCGCCCTCGCCTGTCCGCGTAGTGGATTACGCCGAATCCGCACAGGTGTTCAGGGTTCCGGTGCGCGACCTCCTGGATCCCGTCAACCGGGTCACGGCCACCATTTCCCGCTTCGGACGCACGTACACCAGCCCGGGCTTCACCGTGAACGGCGTGCTGGTTTGGGGCTTCACAGGGATGGTCCTGAGCGGGCTCTTCGACGAACTCGGCTGGACCGTCCCCTGGGACGCGGAAAAACTCCACGACGTCGATCTCTAGCAACAGGGGCCTCCCCGCAGCGCCACGGGTCTGAGCAGCTGCCATTCTCAGAAGCTGACTGGACTGAATGTCAGAAGTGGTTTGCACTGCGAATTTGTGCACGATAGGGGATCCATCAGCGTTCATCTGGCCCAAAGCATTGTGGCGGGCTGTTATGGCAGCATTTGGTTATGAGCGCACAGCTTGAAGTTCCTAGGCTTGAAGACCTGAGTGATATCGGGATTATGGTCGAACCGTCTGAGCAGCCTTGGGTGGTCTCTCTGGTCGCGTGGGCGCAGGACGGAAGCACCGTAACGCTTACTTGGGACGAGATCGCTGGGTCAGCGAGGATCCGCTGGACCATCGGTAACGAGGTGCGCCTTGTTATCGAACGAGAGACCCCGGTGAAGATCAGTGTCCGAGACGAGCACGGCGCCATTGAGTTCCACGTTTGGTCCCGATGGGAAGGAATCGGCGGCGAATTGATCGTGCGTGTCGGCGAGCACGTGGCGGTTCACGACACACTTCTGCATACCTAGCAGCCATCCTGTGTTCGGTCGAGGATCCTGCAACGGGCATGCCCTCGAGCCTGGAGAAGAAGCTGACTCAACGATGAATCACCTCGCCAGGGTCGAACCCCAGCGATAAGAGGTCGAATTCGATTTGACTGAGGAACTCTCTTCCTTCACCGTGTGCTGGGAGCGGTTGGAGAGCTACCGGCTTACCGGCGCTATCGAGGGAGACTCCACGCGGGGCACCTAACCATTGACTGCGTGGTTAGGTATCGATACCCACACCCGACGACAAAGGATCTCTATTTTCCGATCCCAGCCCTCCCAGACGACCCTGAGGCGGAAGCGGCCATCCTCCGGTTCTAAGGTGACGAGGGAGACTTCGCTGAAACCCCAGTTGACCTCTTCAGGATGCTCCACAGAATAATCCATTAGGGCTCCTACGAGATTCAGGGAGTCCACTGCTTCCAGATGAATCTCGACATCATATGGAACGCTGAGCACGTCACCGCCATTATCGATGACGCGTCTGAAAACGGCCTGGACGGAATAGCCATATTTTTCGAGAGACAAATTATGGAGCATTGACTCTGAGAGTGAATCGTTTGCCTTCAACCAGCCCATGAAGGCCTCTGAATCAATGTTCATTTTTCATCCATCTCTATGGTCCAGCTGGGAAGTCATGCGAAAGACCGGTTGTTCGAAGGCCGCCAAGTCGCCAGCCCAGAGGTCGTCTGCCCTGTAGGTCACGAAGCGGAAAGCAGCGGAGGGGTACTCCTCGTCGGGACCATAATCCACGGATATCCAGACGTCGACCGGCTTGCTTCCTAGATCAGCGGCAGCCGAGGCGATGCCGCGACCCAGCATCATGCCCTGGGCCAGACAGCGGGCCGCCCATTCGCTCGTGCCCACGAAAGGCCAGCCAAGAAGCCGACCTATCGGCGCCGTCGATCAGTTGATCCAGCGGGAGCTTGTTAATGTAGCCCTCGAATCCGGTGGGACCACCGAGACTTGTCACGCTCGAGTGCCGGATGTTGTGCAGCTGCGAGACGAAAAGTAGACACCCGTCCCGAATCGTCAGCCCTTCAACGACTTCAGCCTGCATCCGGGGATCCAAGCTGCCGGACTCAACGAAGGGCTGTGCCAAAAGACGAAGGGGCCTCATGGCCTCGTTCATCGACTCGATAATCACAAAGCCATAGTGCCATGGCCCGAAACGGAACCGGACATGGGTCTGGACCCCAACTAGGACCATTGCCGCATGCCCGTAAGCCGGTCGATCACCGTGCTGCCAAAGCCTGTCGTCATGTTCCGCGCGCTTGCTGGCCAAGGCCATGTACGTAAGACCCGCACGATGAAATGCACGGTGACGGGGGGATTACTGCAACCATGTCTTTATGACCCGAATGAAGATCGGCTATGCCCGGGTCTCGACGAACGAGCAGGACCTCACTGCCCAACGAAACGCCCTCCTTACCCTGGGCGGTGAGAAAAGCAGATCTTCGTCGATCACGGTCTGACGGGCACGAACAGGGTGCGCCCGGGCCTCAGCGAAGCAATGGCAGCCTGCCGACCGGCGATACGCTCGTGGTGACCAAGCTCGACCGGATGGCGCGCTCTCTATCTGATGCCAGGGACATTGCCGGTGCCTGACGGCCAGGGGACTCCTGACATTCTCAGGTCACAGTCATTTGCACTGCCGCCGGAAATCCGCGGGATCGAGTGCGGACGACTTTTGAAAATGACAGCGCTGGTTCGCTGTCAGGCGGCCCTGCGTGCCGCCGTCGAACGATCCACTACCAGTCCGGTCGCAGCGTTTTCGCGGACGGCTTTGATGCCTGCAATCACACCCTCGAGGTGCCTGAACGTCGGTGACTCGGCCACGATGGTTCCGTCGGCCGCGGTCAGGCGGAACCGGTATGTTTCGTCGTTGTCTTTGAGAATTTCAAACCTGCCAGCCATTGATGCTCCCCCTTGATGCTTCCTTGCACACATATGTGGACCAGCGAAGTACCCACATAGTGAAAGTAGCCAGAACCAGGGGAGAACGAAAGTTACTTGGCGGTACCGGTCATTCCGCCTCATATGGCGAGATATGACTGGATAGTCCACGAGGTTGTGGGTACTGTGCGGCTACTTCGCCTTGTCGTAGGACTCGACGACGGCGACACTCACCGGGAATTCGACCGGGATACGTCCGAACATGAGCTCCTTGGCCGCGGCGGCTGCCTCTTCGATGGCTTGGATACAGGCTTCCACCGCGTCGTCCGGGGCGTGAACCATCACTTCGTCGTGCAGGAAGAAGACCAGCTCCCCGGAAGGTGAGCCTTCGGCACGCATGGCCCGCAACCGCCGTCGTAATTCAGCGAGCCAGCACGCCGCCCACTCAGCAGCCGAGCCCTGGACCACGAAGTTGCGGGTGAACCGGCCACGGGACCGGGCCAGGTTATCCGCGCGGCGCTGTTCTTCGGCAGTGGTGGATTGCTGGCTGCGCAACCAGCCCGTGGATGGCGGTGGGCTGCTTCGGCCAAGCCGCGTAGTGACCGTCCTGCCGGCCTCGCCTTGGCGGGCCGCTTGCTCCACGAAGCCGACGGCGCGTGGATAGGTGCGCGTGAGCTGCGGCATGAGCCGGCCCGATTCGCCAGTAGTGGCGCCGTAGATGGCACCCAAAAGTGCGATCTTCGCTTTGGCCCGGTCGCCGCCGAAGCCCTGCGCGGCGATGCCCGCGTAGAGATCTTTGTCGCGTGCTGCTTCGGCCATTTTCGTGTCCTGGGCCAGTGCAACCAGCACTCGGGGTTCCAATTGCGAGGCATCGGCGACGATGAGTTTGTGGCCGGGATTGGCATGCACCGCGCCCCGGATGTTCCGGGGGATTTGCAGTGCACCGCCGCCCCGGGACGCCCAGCGACCGGAGACAACGCCGCCCACCACGTATTCCGGGTGGAACCGGCCGTCCCGCACCCATGCGTCCAGCCATGCCCAGCCGTTGGCAGTGTGGAGCCGGGAGAGCTTTTTGTAGGCGAGCAGGGGTTGGATGGCAGGGTGCTTGGATTCCTGCAGCTCCCATTGGCGCGTGCTCTTCACCTCAATCCCGTTCCGGTGCAGCGCCCGCATGAGGTCCTGAGGGGAGTCCGGGTTCAAGCCGGGGGAATTGAGGATGGCCCGGAGCTCGGTGCAAAGCGCTTCAAGGGCCGGAGGCCGGTGTCCCATGGGCGGACGGGTGCCTAAGACGTCGGCGAGGATCTGTTGATGCAACTCTTCGCGCCACGGGACGCCGGCGTGTTGCATTTCGACGGCGATGATGGCGCAGGCTGATTCGGCGGCGAGCAGCAGCTGGAGGCGCTGCTTTCGCTGTTCGTCGGTGGTGACGTGGGCGACTGCTTGCTGTTGGGCTGCGAATTCGGCTTTGAGTTCGGCCAGCCCCGCTTTGGCAGTGGACGGCGCGAGGTCATCGAACAGGGCGCCTTGGTCTGCCGGCGGCGCCGGGGGCTGGAGGACGCGTGGCGGCGCCGAGTCGTCGTCCTGCGTGAGCTTGACCGCATGCCGGGCGTAGTCCGTGTCCGCCGTGAATTCCGAGTGCGCCAGAATGGCCCCACACAGGGCCAGATCGTGGCACCGCTCCAGCTCAATGCCCTGGGTCAGCAGTTCCGGATACCAGTCCATGGCGCGATGCCACACCCAGCGCGGCCGCTGGGCTTCGAATTCACGCACGACGCCGGGCAGCTCACCGCGGGTGACGACGCGTGCGTCAGCCGTGGCTCTTCCGGTGGGAGAGATCCTTTGTATGGCTGCGCCTTCCGGGTGGGCGGCAAGCAGCAAATACATGGTCTCCATTCTGCCCTGTGTGCGGAGATGCCGTGGCACTGTTCCTCCACAAGCGGTGCCGGGCCAGGTGGTTTCAGTCCACTTTGTGCACATAGGAGCTTCAGCCCCTTATGGTGTTCCGCCTGGTCCACGATGGTGGATCAATGAGCAAGCGAGATCGCCGGCACAGGCAACCCATCAACCAGCCACCTGAACCGGACATGGACGGAACCTGGGTTCCCCACGATACTGCCGGTATATTGCTCGTTTCCGCCGACACCTACCTGCAGGAAGAGGCCAAACGGATTGTTGCTGCCGCTGGTGGAAGCCTCACGACAGCCACCGACGTGACCGAAGCTGTGCACGGATGGGACAGCGCCGACGTTGTTTTGGTGGGCAGCGATGTCCGGGAGTTACCCCCTCGGCGTCGCTCGCCCACAGTACTGCTCGGCAGGGCCTCCGACGGGGACGGACTCTGGGAGTTGGCTGCTTCCCTGGGGGCTGAACGGGTCGCCGTTCTCCCCGAAGCTGCGGCCTGGCTGGCCGAACACCTCAGCATGTCCGGGTCTCCCGATCCCGGGGGGACGGTCATGGGCATCATCGGTGGCAGCGGCGGAGCGGGGGCAACCACTACAGCCATCTGGCTGGCCCAGGCGGCCGCCGATCACGGAGTCAGCACCATGCTCATCGACGGCGATCCTTGGGGTGGCGGCCTTGAACTGGCCGTAACGGCCGAGGACATCCCCGGACTCAGGTGGCCCGACTTCTCCGAAACCCGCGGAAGCATAGATCCCGCGCAGTTTCGGGATTCCTTGCCGTTCGCAGGCGGGTTCGCTTACTTGTCCTGGCCCGGAACGCGGGACGCGATCCACAGCCCGGACACGCGTGCAGTAGCCGCGGTCCTGGACGCCGCACGCCGCAGCTTTGAGCTCATCTTGGTGGACATCGGGCGGAGCGGAGAAGGAGTGCGGAACCTTGCGTGGGATTGCGACAGGATTGTCCTGCTCGCCAAGGCGCACCTTAAATCCGCAGTAGCGGCAGGGCGCATCCTGAGCGAACTCCCGCCCATCGAAGCAGGGTTGGTGGTCCGTGGCAGCAGTGCCTCCTCCGTGGATGCCGGCCTCATTGCCGAGTCACTGGGACTGCCGTTGTTGGGCATCCTTCCCGAGGTGAGGGGCGTGGCAGCCGGCACCGAAATGGGACGCATCCTTGAATTCGGCCGACGCAGGCCGGTCAGCCGTTTTGCCACGTCAGTCCTGGGATTCGACGGTGGTACCCAGTGAACCCGTTCGAGGGAACGCGACGCAGACAGGGCCGGAAACTTGATTCCCTGCTCCTTGAAACCGTGCGGGAGTCCGTGCTCGCGGGCAACGGGCCAGTCACGCCGTCCACCATCGCAGCGGCGGTTCAGGCAAGCGGCAGGCTGCTGGGAACCGCTGGCGCCTTGGAAGCCGCTGAGTCCATCAACGCCGAGCTGAACGGGTTGGGCCCCTTGCAACAGTTGGCCCAGGATCCGGCTGTCACGGACATCTTCGTCAACGGCCCCGACTCCGTCTGGCTGGACCGTGGACAGGGGCTGGAAAGGTCATCGGTGCACTTCGACACTGAGCAACAGATCAGGTCCCTGGCCTCCCGACTGGTTTCCGCTGGTGGCCGTCGGTTGGATGATGGGTCGCCCTGTGTAGACGTGCGCCTCAACGGCGGCTACCGGGTGCATGCGGTCCTCTCGCCGATATCCACTACCGGAACCCTTCTTTCCATCCGTATCCGCCGCGAGAACGTGTTCACCTTGCAGGAGTTGCGGCAAAGCGGCATGTTTTCCGAGCAAGGCGAGTGGGTTCTCAGGGCCATCATGAGCCAAAGACTGAGTTTTCTGATCAGCGGCGCTACCGGCTCGGGAAAGACCACTCTGCTCTCCACCCTGCTCGGCTTGAGCCACCCGACGGAGCGCTTGGTCCTGATCGAGGACGCCGCCGAACTCAACCCTGTCCACCCCCACGTAGTGACGCTTGAATCCCGGCACGGAAACCTTGAGGGCGGGGGTGCGCTGGATCTCGGCGAACTGGTCCGCCAGGCGCTGCGCATGCGGCCGGACCGGCTGATCGTCGGAGAATGCCGTGGTGCTGAGGTCCGTGAACTGTTGACGGCCCTCAACACCGGGCATACAGGCGGCGGAGGGACCATCCACGCCAATGCGGCAGAGGCCGTGCCCGCGCGGCTGGTGGCCCTCGGAGCGTTGGCGGGGTTGAACGCTGAGGCCGTGCGGCTGCAGGTGTCCAGTGCCCTGGACGTCGTCATCCACGTGGATCGGACCCCCAAGGGGCGGAAAGTGGCTTCGATAGGGGTACTGACTGATACTTCCGAGGGACAGAGGGTGGTTTCCGCCCTTCACTGGCATCCGACAGGAATGACCTGTGGGCCCGCTTGGCCTGCCCTCGTTCGCCGGCTTGCTCCGGCGTTGTCTGCCGGGTTCGACTGGTCAGTCTTCGGCGGGGCACCGGGTACGTCAGCTGAGACGTGGTCAGTGGACGGGGTATCAGGATCCACTGTGCCGGACGCCGTGCCGGACGCTGTGCCGGACGCGGTGCCGGACCCACAGCAGGACGCGCAGCCGGACGCGGCGCCGGGCGGGGGCTGGGCGCCCCTGACTGGTTCGCCGAGCCACTGGCCCACGTCGTGATCGGCGCATTCGTCCTCGTTGCAGCACTCGCGGCCTGGCAGCACTTCCGTGGACGTCGTGTTGATGGCCGACGTGTGCGGAAAAGCTTGGGGGAGCCGGGAGGAGGGAGTGGTGCTGCCTTCCGCGTCCGTTCTGGTTCGAGGTTCCGTCACCCATGGCGGCGAAAGCGAACTGAGCCCTTACCGCTAGTGGTGCTGGTGCAACAGCTCGCGGCCTTGCTGCGTGGTGGGCGTGGAACGTCGCGGTTGTGGGACGAGCTTTGGATGGTCCATGGCTCGCGGTTGATCAAAGATGGCGGCCCGGACACGGTGGCAGAACCGGTGACTGCAGCACTCAGCCGGGAGTCGCTGCTGGTTGTGGCCGCAGCCAGGTCGGCATCCAGCCTGGGAAATTCTTCGGCTGAAGCAATTCGGAATGCTGCCGCACGGGCGTATCCCCGGCGCGGAAGCTCTGAGCGACGGGTGTGGATGGAACTGGCGGCATGCTTGGAGGTTGCAGAAACCAGCGGTTGTCCGCTGGCTGACCTCCTCACCCGTTTTGCCGCCCAGTTGGAAGCCGAAGAAGACGCAGAGGCCGCACGGCAAACCGCGCTCGCCGGACCAAAAGCCACAGTCAAGCTGTTGTCGTGGCTTCCCGTATTTGGGCTGGTGCTGGGGATGGCGTTGGGCGTGGACCCGCTGGGAATCCTGCTGGACAACGTTCTGGGAGTTGCCACCTTCGCGGCCGGACTCCTCCTGACGGTGGCAGGCCGCGTTTGGTCCTCACGGCTGGTGGCCTCTGCAGCCGGGAGTGCTTGATGCCCGGGGCGCCGGCGCTGGTGATGATCGTCGTCCTGGGATTGGCGGCTTTCGTGTGGTTCACGGGGCCGACTCGTGCCAGGGCGCGCGTGCTGATCCGGAATGCCGACGCCGCCTCGCTGAGGCGTTCTTCCCGCCGTGGTCCAGCCGGCGCCGCGGACATCTTTCAGGGGTCGGACCTCCGAAGGCAGCCAGATTCCGGGGAAGGGCTGGCCCTCAAGGATCCGCCTGATCCAAAAGGTCCGTCCGACGGTCTCCGAGATACCGCGATGATGCTGGAACTGGTGGCGTCAATGCTCGACGCCGGTGCTGGAATCGGGCGGGCACTCGAACTCATCTCCGCGTGCGCATCGCCACCCATCAGGCGATCGCTCAGGCCAGTGGTAGCCGCGCTGGCCATCGGCGCGGACTGGGAGACGGCGTGGCGGACCCCCACCCAGCACGTGCCTGAGGTGGTCCGCCTTAAGGAGGCACTGGCTTTCGCAGCTTTAACCGGCGCCCCCTCGGCATCGATCCTCTACGCGCAAGCCGCCAGGGAACGGCGTGAACAGTTCCGGTCTGCCGAGAAGCGAGCCGCTGCCTTGGGCGTGAAACTGGTAGTGCCCTTGGGCCTTTGCTCGCTGCCGGCATTCATCTGCTTGGGGATCGTACCTGTCCTGATCGCCATGCTTCCTGCCGGATGAACTGTCCAAGGAGATCGGCGCAGAGTGGGCTGCGAACAGCGCCCACTCTCCCTCCACATCGTGTGATCGCCGGGGTTATCCACTTGGAGGAATCCCCTTCTTACGGGCAGCGCCGAGCCACGGAAGAGTCGAATCAGTCGGCGGACCCGCTGGCTTTTTTGAAAGGAACCCCATTGTGAGAACACTATTCAGGGCCGAAACCGGCCGCCGTCAGGGCCGTCGTGCTGCTGGCCCGGATCGAGCCACGCTGGATCGATCCGCCCTTATCGGGAAGCCTGGAACGAGGATCCTTGGCATTGAGCAGTTTGAACTCGAGGAATTCAAGGATTCAGGGTTCGGCGAAGCCGGCTTCCGGGCCACTGGAACGGACCTTCAACTCACTACGTCGCACGGTGCCCTGGCCGTGCGGAACCGGGAAGACCTCCGGGACAAGAGGTCGCTGCGGAGGCGGTCATGGCGGCATCATGGGAGGAGCCTGTGGGGGAGCCATGAACGCCTCCGCACACGGGGAATGGTTCAGGGTGCGGAAAGCGGAATGGCCACGGCCGAGTATGCCATCGCTACCCTCGCTGCAGTGGGTCTCGCAGGCCTGTTGGTGGTCCTTCTTCGGAGCGAAGAAGTCCGCGGTTTCCTGCTCAACCTGATCCGCACGGCCCTGTCCTTGCCATGACGCACGTGCCGCCTGCCGGCGGGAGGTCACCTGCTGCCTGCGCCGGACCACCATCCAGCCAGATGGTCGGGCCACCATCCAGCCAGAAGGCCGGGCCACCATCCAGCCAGAAGGCCGGACCACCGTCCAGCCAGAAGGCGGGCGAGGAGGAGTCGGGCGCCGTGACTGCGGAGTTCGCCGTTGCCTTGCCGGCCGTGGTCTTGCTCTTGGCATTTCTGCTGGCAGGCGGCGCTGCGGGACTCACACAACTGCGATTGGAGGAAGCCGCTACGGCAGGAGCACGGGCCTCCGCGCGGGGCGAGACGGGTGGTGCCGTCGAAGGAATCGTGAGGCGGCTTGCCGGTGACGGCGTCAGCTCCTCCGTCACCGACGACGCCGGGTGGCTCACGGTGACAGCTACGTCGCGGGTAGGCGGAGGCTTGGGGTCGCTGATCCCCTGGACGTTGTCGGCCACGGCTTCCGCCCGCGCAGAATCAGCGGGTTCGGGGGCTGGTGCCGAATCAGGCGGTTCAGGGGCTGGCATCCCATGAATCTGTTTCCACGGCCTGTCCATCCTGAGCGCGGGGCGGGAACAGTTCTCGCGCTGACGCTGGGTGCAGTAGTGATGGCATTGCTCGTTGGTGTACTCCTGCTGGCCCAGGCGGGGGTCATGGCGTCCAAGGCTGCGTCCGCTGCAGACCTGGCTGCGCTCGCCGCCGCCGATGCTGCCAGGGGCCTCACTTCTGGGGAACCGTGCGCGGTGGCATCCGATGTGGCAGCGCGGCACGATGCAACAGTCACATCCTGCACCGTGACTGGAGGGAACGTAGCTGACGTGGCTACCGAGTTGGCGCATCCCTTCGATTGGGGAGTCGCCACAGGACGGGCGCGGGCAGGGCCGCCCCCATAGGCGCCGGTGTTTGCAGGGCTGACCTATGGGGGCCTAGCTGGCGTCCTTCAGCAACACACCCAACAGCGTGATGGCGGCTGCCTTGTCCAGCGGATTGTTCTTGTTGCCGCACTTGGGGGACTGGACGCAGGACGGGCAGCCGGCCTCACACTCACAGGCCTGGATGGCTTCTTTGGTAGCCGTCAACCAGATCTTGGCCTTTTCAAAGCCCCGCTCAGCGAATCCGGCGCCACCTGGATGTCCGTCGTAGACGAAAATCGTGGGCACACCGGTGTCGGCATGGAGGGCAGTGGACACGCCGCCGATGTCCCAGCGGTCACTGGAGGCAACCAGGGGAAGGAGCCCAATGGCAGCGTGTTCTGCCGCATGAAGTGCCCCTGGGAACTCTGCTTCCACCAGACCTGCCCCGTGAAGCGAGCGGTTATCCACTACGAACCAGACGGCCTTGGTAAAGAGGTCCCGGGCACCCAGTTCCAAGGGTTCTTCACCGAGGATCTCGTTGGAAATCAAAGCCTTGCGTTGGAAGGAGACAACTTGTGTAGTCACTTTGACGTCGCCAAAATGCACGGTGATGTCGCCCCATTGGACCGAGCGCGACGTTTCGAGGACCTCGATCTGGGTCACGTCGCGCGCCGTGGTGTAGAAATCGGGGTTGACCCGGCGCACCATTACGCAGTGGTCGGCCTCGTTGAGGTCCTCCACCAGGTAGCTCTCGCCTTGGTGGACGTAGATCGCACCTGTGTGGGCCTGGTAATGGGTTTGCGGCGAGTCCATGGTCCCCAGGAGCGATCCTGTTTCAGCATCAACGATGCTCACCGGACCGCCTCCGTCCGCCCGGAGGTTCACCATCCCGGCAGCACTCTCCGGATGGGTCCAGAACCATCCTGCGGGCCGTTTGCGGAGGTACCCCTGGACCACAAGACGGTCAAGCAGCCCTTCGGAGGTGGGGCCAAAGAGATCAAGCTCGGCCGGCCCGATCGGCAGCTCAGCGGCCGCGGCACACAAGTGGGGACCAAGCACGTACGGATTGCCGGGATCAAAGACTGTGGCTTCCACGGACACGTCAAAGATGGCCTCGGGATGGTTCACCAGGTACGTGTCCAAGGGGTCGTCGCTGGCCACAAAAGCGGCGATGGCATCCTGCCCTGCCCTCCCGGCCCGTCCAATCTGTTGGAAAAGCGAAGCCCGCGTGCCCGGCCATCCAGCCACGAGCACAGCATCGAGCCCCGAAATGTCGATGCCCAGTTCCAAGGCCGAGGTACTGGAAACGCCCAGCAGTTGACCGGACCTCAGGGCTTGTTCCAACGCCCGCCGCTCTTCGGGCAGATACCCGGACCTGTAGGCAGCAACCCGCCCTGGCAAGCTGGGGTCCACCTCATCCAGGAGTCGCTTGGTGATGGAGGCAATGGACTCGGCCCCGCGACGCGACTTGATGAACGCGATGGTCCGCACTCGCGAGGAAACGAGGTTTGCCAGGATGTCCGCTGTTTCGGCAACGGCGGTCCGCCGCTGTTTAGCTCCGTTCTCCCCCTTGATGTCTGTGAGCGCCGGCTCCCAAAAAGCAACCGTGGTGGAACCATGAGGCGAGCAGTCCTCGGAAACCTCCCGGACGGGGGCGCCGATGAGCCGCCCAAAGGAAACCCCGGGGTCAGATGCCGTGGCAGATGCCGCAATGAATACCGGCTCGGGGAACGTGTTTCCTGCACCGTAATAGGCACAGATCCGTCGGAGGCGCCGCATCAGGTTGGCCACGTGGGAGCCGAAGACACCGCGGTAGCTGTGGGCTTCGTCCACAATCACGTAGCGCAGCCGCCGGAAAAACTTTGCCCACCAGGTGTGGTTGGGCAGAATTCCGAAGTGCAGCATGTCCGGGTTGGCCAGGATGAAGTTCGCGTGATCGCGGATCCAACGGCGCGATGCAACGTCGGTGTCGCCGTCGTACGTCTCTGCCCGTACTGTGGGCAGTTTCAGCGCGCGGATCGCCGCGAGTTGGTCGGCCGCCAGTGCCTTGGTGGGGGACAAATACAGGGTGACGGCACCGTCGTCGTGGATCTTCCCGGGGTCGGCCAGGACCCGCAACTCGGAACGGTGTATCGCGTCCAAAGCCGGCAGTTGGTAGGCGAGCGACTTTCCGGAGGCGGTTCCAGTGGCGATAACCACGTGCTGTCCGGAGTGGGCGAGGTCCGCGGCCTGGACCTGGTGCCGGTACGGTTCGTGGATACCCAGGGCCTCATAGGCCCCCACGACGTCGGGGTGGGCCCAGTCCGGCCAAGGCTCGTTGACGGCCTTCCTTGCGGGGATGGTGTGGACATGGCGCAGCTGCTCCGGGTCCGGCGTCCGGCCCAGCAAGGAGATCAATGAATGAGGTGCAGCCACCGAATCATTCTGTCACTGTGCGGGCAGGCCGACGGCGGCACCCGGGGGCGCCGCCGTCGGACCTGGCTCAACCAGCTGTCGGACCGAGCAGTTACGCCCCTGAAAGGTCGGACCCTTCAGCGCCGCTGGAGGACATCATGAGTACGTGGCACACCACGTCCCAGCCAAGATGGGAGTAAAGCTTCTGGCCGTCAAGGGATGCCAGCAAAAGCCCGTTCTCCACATCATGCGAGAACGCTTGGGCGGCGAGGGCCTTCATGATGAAGCTTCCCAATCCACGGCGCTGGAAGTCCGGTTCGGTGACGATCTTGTCGAAGACGGCGGTACGGTCCACCACGAAGACCCGTCCGCTGGCAGCCACCTGCTCGCCGGAATGGACCACGGCGTAGTGGACTCCGTTGGATTCGGAGGTGGCGAGTTCAAGGTCGTCGTCGGGCAGCCACGGATCCTCGGAATCCTGGGTCTCCATGTCCACGATCATCATGGTTTGCGATGCCGACGTCACGGTCAGCCCGTGCTGTTCAGCCAGGTACTTGTAGCGTTGGACGTCGTTGGTGAGGACCGTCAGGATCCGAGTGGGAGCCTCTGCGGTCTTGCCCGCCAGGGCAGTGAACTCTTCGTCCGAAGGATCATGGGCAAAATACTCCCAGTCACCGGTTTTGTCGGCACGAAGTGCAGCAGGAAAGCGGCCCTCCAGACGTGATTCATAGCCGCGGCAGCCGGACCAGCCGGCTACCCAGACTTCCAAAAGATGCGCAATATCTTCAACCAAGGCGTCTGGACTCATGTAGAGAGAGTATGCCAGCGCACCATGAAGCAACAGAGCCGGATCAGCCCCGGAATGCTTGCTTATGGAATTGTGACTTCTCCTACCGGCAGGCGCTCCGCCAGCCGGTCAGGAAGTTGTGTCCGGCCGGCGATTTTACTGCACCAAGTACCCTTGAATAGTGGCTTTGAACCGAATTGTGCTCTTCTATGGCTTTACTCCGATCGCCGACCCCGACGCCGTGCGTCTGTGGCAGCGCGCCCTCTGCGAAAAACTGGGCCTCACCGGCCGGATCCTCATATCGAAGGACGGCATCAATGCCACGGTGGGCGGCGAGCTGAACAACATGAAGCAGTACGTGAAGACCACGCGTGAATATAAGGGCTTCCATGGGATCGACTTCAAGTGGTCCGAGGGCGGCGCCGCAGATTTCCCGCGCCTCAGCGTCAAGGTCCGCGATGAAATCGTGTCGTTCGGCGCTCCCGGGGAACTGAAGGTTGACGACAACGGCGTGGTGGGCGGCGGCAAGCACCTGCAGCCGGAGGAACTCCACGCGCTGGTGGAGGCCAGGAAGTCCAGTGGCGAGGACGTGGTGTTCTTTGACGGCCGCAACGCCTTCGAGGCACAGATTGGCAAGTTCAAGGATGCGATCGTTCCGGACGTAGACACCACGCACGACTTCATCAAGGAACTTGACTCGGGCAAGTACGACGACCTCAAGGATAAACCGGTGGTCACCTATTGCACCGGTGGAATCCGTTGCGAGGTCTTGTCCAGCCTGATGGTCAACAGGGGCTTCAAAGAGGTCTACCAACTGGATGGCGGGATTGTCCGCTACGGAGAAACGTTCAAGGACAAGGGGCTCTGGGAAGGTTCCCTTTATGTCTTCGACAAGCGCATGCACGTCGAGTTCAGCGAAGACGCCAAAACCATCGGCGAATGCGTCCGCTGCGCTGCTCCCACCAACAAGTTCGAGAATTGCTCCAACCTCAGCTGCCGCACCCTGACGCTGTACTGTGCCGAATGCGCCTCAAGCCCGGAAACGCTGCGCTGCCCCGGAGGCTGCGAAGCCGCGTAGTGCGGCCTCAAAGCCTGCTTACCCGGTAGGCAAAATTGGCATCGGACCTGGAACCGACGGTGATGGACAGGATGGCGTCCTTGTCCAGCTGAACCACGCTTACCCGCGCGTTGGCACACCCCAACGTCAGGTCCACCAGGGCCACATCGTTCAACGTCACGGCGAACGTCACCCGGCGGGTACCACGGCATGCCAGAGTCACGGCGTATGTTCCTCCGGGCAGCTGCACCGTTTGCTCGGACTTGGACTCACCGGGGTTCAGGTAGCCGCTGCTCGAGTAGAACGACTGACCTTGCGACTCAGGCAACGCAGCCTTCGCCCATTCGTCAAGGGCTTCGCCGGTGACCGTTTCTTCAAGGGCCGGATCGGGCGGAAGTGCGACGTTTCCTGCAGTGGAGGTGGCGGTGGCCTCCGGCCTCCCACCGTCCTCGTAGGTATATTCGCAACCGGCAATGCCGCCGCACAGGACAACGAGAAGCACGACGGCGGCCCTCGCCAGCCGCTGTGACATCACCGAGCAAGCTGCCTTGCTGCCCATGGACTGACTTTACGCCCGGGCGGCCATTGTCTGAAGACTTGTCGGTGGAAGAATCCGGGGCCTTCTAGACTGCCGTCGGAGCCAGGTGATATGCGTAGATCAGTGGGGCATCGACGCTGCTTGTCGAGATGTTGAGAGGGCCGGCGGCAGGCACTTTGATTTTCACCACATCGAGGCTGCCGTTGCATGCTGCAGCCGCATCGGCGATTTTGTTTCCGCTCGAGGAGACTGCGAAGTAGGCCTTGCCGCCGCCGTCGCACGCCATGGTGAGCGTATAGGTCCCGGCGGGCACGCTGGGCGATTCCTTGACCACGGGATCCCGGTTGAGGATCTTGCCGGAGTCCTCCAGGACCGCGCCGCTTGTTGCCGGGAGGACCTTTTCCTTCCAAGCGGGAACGTCTGCATCTGCGATGTTGACCGGCGCCTGGCAGGCGCTGACCCCCAGCAGGACAGCAGCGGCCAGGGCACCAAGGCCCGCGCGGCGCCTTGTGGAGGAGAAGTTGAGCATGATTCCACGCTACCGGGTTCCAGCGGCGTCCTTTGTCCACATAGCCCGGAACGGCACCGCCCGGCCCAGCGGGCCGCACCTACACTTGCAGGGTGACTGACACAGCATTCTTGTTTACCGCCGGCAACACTGACGATGCTCCCCGCAGCGACCAACCCGGGCTGCTCCAGGTGCTTGCCGGGGACCTTCGCGCCCTCTCCTACACCGTGGACGGCGTGGCTGCCCTGCTGGGGGAGTCGGCCTCAGCAGCGCTCAGCAGGGACCAAGTGGTTCCGGCACTCCTTGCCACAGAGCGGCTGCTGGACTCGCCGGATCCTGCTGTCCGGTCACTGACTGTGATTGTCCGTCTCTGGTTGCTCGCCATCCCGCAGTCCGTGGCTGACGTCGACTCCGCCCTGCCCGGAATCCGTACCCAAGGACTCGTGGAACTCGGCCTGGCCGCCGTGGATGCTGGGGTCGTCCGGGTCACGGTGGACTTGCGCCCCTACGGTTGGGATGCGAACGCAGACGGCAGTGGCGGTGCCGAGCTCTGGGTTGCCAGTGACCTCGCAGCCCACCAGCAGCCGGGAGTCCTGCGTCATGACCACGTCCTGGGCATCGGGCGCGCTTCCACAACGCTGGTCCAAACCACCTTCAGGCAACACACCAAACGCGCCCTGGACCTGGGGACCGGGTGCGGGATCCAGACCTTCCACCTCCTGCACCATTGCGAGCACGTTACAGCTACGGACATCTCCGCGAGGGCTCTGGCCTTTACCCGGTTCAACCTGCTGCTGAACGCGGCGGAGCTTGAGCTGGATCCCCAGGATTTGGAAAGCCGGGTGAGCCTGCGCCTGGGATCGCTCCTGGAACCTGTGGAGGGCGAACAGTTCGGCTTGGTGGTGTCCAACCCTCCCTTCGTGATCACACCCAGGACGGGAGGGGAATCATCGTCGGACCAGTTCACCTACCGTGACGGCGGACTTCCCGGTGACGGGATCGTGGCGGCGCTGGTGCAATCCCTCGCCAACGTCCTGGAACCTGGGGGCACAGCGCAAATGCTGGGCAACTGGGAGGTTTCCGAGGGGTCGGACTGGAACGACCGTCCCACTGCGTGGCTTAAGGACTCGGGGCTTGACGTGTGGTTCATCCAGCGCGAGCAAGTGGATCCGGAACAGTATGCCGAGACCTGGCTGCAGGATGCCTCGCAGAACCGTGACCGTGAGCAGTACAAGGAGTCGTACGCCGCCTACCTTGATGACTTTGCCTCCAGGAATGTCGAGGGGGTTGGCTTCGGCATGATCTGGCTGCGCCGTCCCGAGCCCGGACACCGACCCGTCATCAACCGCTTCGAAGAGATCACCTATCCCCTTGAACAACCCATCGGGCCACATCTGGGCGCGGCCGTGGAACGGGCCGATTGGGTGGCCGCCAACCCGGTGGCCGAAGCACATCTGGTAGTGGCGGAGGACGTGACCGAAGAACGCCACCAGCGACCTGGAGCTGCCCACCCCGGTGTCATTCTCCTGAGGCAGGGGGCAGGCCTCCGAAGGACCAATCTGCTCAGCACGGAGCTCGCGGGTTTCGCCTCTGCCTGCGACGGACAGTTGTCGGTCCGCCAAATCGTCGCGGCCCTGGTGTCGCTGTTGGGCGGGGGCGAGGACTTTGACGAGGATGCTTTCAGGGAGGGCCTTTACCGGGACGTGACCAACCTCGTCCTTGAGGGTTTCCTGCTCCCGGACCCAGCGCAGACCCACGAATGAGCAGCGAATGAGCAGCGACGCGACGCCGCCGGAGACGAACTCCGATGGTCCCGCAAGTGACCCTGACTACACTGATCAAGTGATTGCGAACAACGAGACATCCCAAACGTCAGGCGACGTTCCGCGGCGGAAGCGGGCCGAGACGACGGTTGAGATCACCGATCCCAAGGCCATCCGTGCCTTGGCGCACGCTGCCCGCATCGAGGTCATCTCAGAGCTTTACGCCACCCAGGTGAGCCACACAGCAACCGAACTCGCTGCCCGGACCGGCCTCACCCCCAGCGCCATGAGCTACCACCTCCGCGCCCTCCAGAAATGGGGAATCGTGGCACCGGCAGAAAATGCCGGCGATGCACGTGAGCGGCGTTGGAAAGCGGCCGGAACGGACTTCACCATTTCGGGAGGCAGCGTCGCCAGCCCCGAGATTGCCGTGGTTGACCTGGAGCTCGATGCATTCCGTCGACGCGCTTCGGCCTTCGCCAAAGCCCGGGGGGAACGCCGCCAGCGCGGTGAAGGGGGAGACGAACCGGTATCGGTGGTCCTCTCCAGCAACCTGCTTTATCTCACCAACCCGCAACGGAAGGAACTGGCGGACAGAATCCGCGAGGTAGTAAGGGAGTACGAGCTCGAGGATCCCACGCAGATTCCCGAAGGTGCCGAACGTGTGGCAACCTTGTGGTCAATGATCCCGGATGACCGCGTGGCACCCGGGCAATAACCCTCCGGCCCGGTCACCGAATGACCGCCCTGGTTTCCGTACCAAAACGCAGGATTCTGCAAACTATGGTGAACTAGGCCAATATGGGCAGCAGCCCAATTACACATTTTTTCTGTAGGAGCACCGTGCCCAGCAAGGCAAAAACCGGCAAGAAACTCGTGATCGTGGAGTCTCCCGCCAAGAGTAAGACCATCGCCAAGTACCTTGGCGAAGGCTTCATCGTCGAGGCTTCCATCGGCCACATCCGGGACCTCCCGCAGCCGTCTGATCTCCCTGCAGAACTGAAGAAGACCTCGCTGGGCAAGTTCGCCGTCGACATCGAAAACGACTTCAAGCCGTACTACGTTGTCTCCCCGGACAAGAAGAAAAAGGTTGCCGAGCTCAAGGCCCAGCTGAAAGACGCTGATGCGCTCTACCTCGCAACCGATGGGGACCGCGAAGGCGAGGCCATCGCGTGGCACCTCCTGGAGGTCCTGAAGCCCAAGGTTCCCGTCTATCGCATGACCTTTGGTGAAATCACCAAGGAAGCCATCCACCGTGCCATGGATAACCTGCGCGATGTAGACACCGCTTTGGTCGATGCCCAGGAAACCCGCCGCATCCTCGACCGCCTGTACGGCTACGAGATCTCTCCTGTCCTGTGGCGCAAAGTTGCCCGCGGGCTCTCGGCCGGCCGTGTGCAGTCCGTGGTGACCCGCATGGTGGTGGACCGCGAACGTGAACGCATGGCCTTCCGGGCAGCGTCCTATTGGGACCTGACGGGCCAGTTCGGTGCCGACTCGGGTTCCTTCAAGGCCAAGCTTGCAGCTGTGGACGGTTCCAAAGTTGCCAGCGGCCGTGATTTCAATGACAACGGCCAGCTCACCTCCTCTACCGTGGTGCACCTCAACGAGGAACTCGCCACGTCCTTGGCCTCGGGCCTGGAAAACGCCGAATTCCGCGTACGCTCCGTAGATACCAAGCCGTACACCCGCCGTCCGGCCGCACCGTTCACCACGTCGACGCTGCAGCAGGAAGCCGGCCGCAAGCTCCGCTTCTCCTCCAAGAGCACCATGCAGGTAGCCCAGCGCCTGTATGAAAACGGCTACATCACTTATATGCGTACCGACTCGTCGGCGTTGAGCGATGAGGCCCTGACGGCATCCCGCCGCCAGGCGGCAGAGCTCTACGGCCCCGAGTACGTGCCCCAGAGCCCGCGCGTTTACGCCAACAAGGCCGCCAACGCCCAGGAAGCGCACGAGGCCATCCGTCCCGCAGGAGACTCCTTCCGCACCCCGGCACAGGTGGCCAAGCAGTTGAGCGGCGATGAGTTCCGGCTGTACGAGCTCATCTGGAAGCGCACCGTCGCCTCGCAGATGGCCGACGCCAAGGGCTCCACCGCCACCATCCGCCTCGGTGCGGTGGCCGCTGACGGACGCGACGCCGAATTCTCGGCTTCCGGTACTGTCATCACCTTCCCCGGCTTCCTGGCCGCCTACGAAGAGGGCAAGGACGAGAGCCGTGGGGACGAGGAATCGGACGAAGCACGGCGCCTGCCAAACGTTGCCAAGGGCGATTCCCTGAAAGCGTCCGACATCCTGGCTGTTGGCCACGAAACGTCACCTCCGCCGCGGTACACCGAAGCATCGCTGACTGCTGAACTGGAAAAGCGTGGCATTGGCCGTCCGTCCACCTATGCCTCCACGATCTCCACCATCCAGGACCGCGGTTATGTCCGGAAACAGGGTTCCGCCCTGGTACCGAGCTGGATCGCTTTCTCGGTGATCCGTTTGCTGGAACAGCACTTCACGGACTACGTGGACTACGAGTTCACCGCGGACATGGAAGGCGACCTGGACAAGATCGCCAATGGCCAGGCCGCAGGCGCTGCCTGGCTCAAGCACTTCTACTACGGTGAAGACGCCGATCCCGGCCTGTTGAGCATCGTGAACAACCTCGGCGAAATCGACGCCCGCGAGATCAACTCCGTGCCCATCGCCGAAGGCATCACACTGCGCGTCGGCAAGTTCGGGCCCTACCTGGAAAGCTCGATCCCGACCATCGACGAGAAGACCGGCGAGGTAGTTGAGTCCTCCCGGGCCAACGTCCCCGAGGAACTTGCTCCCGATGAGCTCACGGCCGCCAAGGCCATTGAGCTCATGGAGACTGCTGCCCCGGAGGAACGCGTCCTGGGCGCTGATCCGCACACCGGGCACACCGTGGTGGCGAAGAACGGCCGCTACGGAGCCTACGTCACCGAGATCATCCCGGAGATGACCGAGGAACAGTTGGCCAACCAGCCCGTTGAGTACTACAAGAACGGCAAGCCGAAGCCGCCCAAGAAGCCCGTCAAGGCCAAGCCGCGCACAGGTTCGCTGTTCGCGTCGATGAGCGTGGACTCGGTCACCTTGGACGAGGCGCTGCAGCTCATGAGCCTGCCGCGCGTCCTCGGTGAGGATGCTGAAGGCAACCCCATCACGGTGCAGAACGGGCGGTTTGGTCCGTACCTGAAGAAGGGCACGGATTCCCGCTCCATCGGATCGGAAGAGGAAATCTTCACGATCACCCTGGAACAGGCACTGGAGATCTATTCGCAGCCCAAGCAGCGGGGCGCCCGTGCGGCTGTACCGCCGCTTGCCGAGTTCGGCCCGGACCCTGTTTCGGAAAAGAACATCGTGGTGAAGGAAGGCCGCTTCGGCCCCTACATCACAGACGGCATCACCAACATCACGGTCCCGCGCACCACCTCGCTGGAGGAACTGACCCGGGAACGCGCCGTCGAACTTTTGGCAGAAAAGCGGGCCAAGGGCCCGGTCAAGCGGACCACCACCCGCAAAGCACCGGCGAGGAAGACCGCAGCCAAGAAGTAGCTTCACCGAAGGCCGGGACAGCATGCGCGAATTGCGTCCCGGCCGGCATCGTGGTCGAGTAGAACCATGACTGAACAGACCGTTTCACCGGACAACGAACCCTTGAACGACCTCGAGGCGAAGCTCGCCTCGGCCGAACAGCCGGACGCCAACCCGGTGGATGTCATCCTCGCTTTCCTCAACAACGAGGTCTACCTGGTCAGCTCCGAAGCCGTGGACGGCCCGGACTCGTCGGTGGAGCCGCTGGTGCTTTCCAACGCCGACGGCCAACCCGTCCTTGCAGTCTTCAGCCACCCGAGCCGCGTCGATGAGCGCTTCCTCGAAGCAGCCCCGCACGTCCTGGGCACCATGGGCTCGGCGATCCTGGGCAACATCGGTGATGAACTTGGCATGGTCATCAACCCGGGCAGCGAGTTCGGCTTCGAAATTGATCCCGAAGGCATCGCCAATATCCGCCGTGACTTCAAGCGTGCTGACGAAGCAGGGCAGCCCGCGGAATAGGGCCGGCCCCACCATTCGGCCACCCTTCCGTCGACGAAACGTCGTCGCCAAGTTGCTTCGCGGGCTTCGAATCGGTGAATAATGGCAGAATGCGTCTTGGCGTTCTAGACATCGGTTCCAACACCGTCCATCTGCTGCTTGTGGATGCTCATCCGGGCGCGCGCCCGGTGGCTTTCGCATCCCATAAACGTCCGCTGTCCTTGGTGCAATACCTTGACGGTGACGGCAACATCAACGACGCCGGCCAGCACGAGCTCATCGAGTTCGTGCTGGAAGCCTGGGAGTTCGCGGCCAGCCACAAAGCGGAGGACCTCCTGGCGTTCTGTACGTCGGCCATCCGCGAGGCCACCAACGGCCCGGAAGTCCTGGCCAGGGTGAAACACGAAACCACGGTGACCCTCCAGGAACTCACGGGCAGCGAAGAAGCCTCCATGACCTTCTTCGCCGTCCGCCGTTGGTATGGATGGGGCGCAGGGCCCATCCTGGACCTGGACATCGGAGGCGGCTCGTTTGAAATGGCCTACGGAACGGACGAACTCCCGGAGTTCGCCACCTCCGTTCCGCTGGGTGCCAGCCGCCTGACGCGGGACTGGCTGCACGATGATCCTCCAACAGCCAAAAGCGTCAAGGAACTGCGTCGCTACATCCGTTCCACGCTGAAGCCTGTGGTCCGCAATTTCCACGAACTGGGCCGCGCGAACCTGGTAGCGGGCACCTCCAAGACCTTCCGTTCGCTGGCCCGTATCGCCGGTGCCGCTCCGAGCGCAGCCGGACCATACGTGAAGCGCGAACTCCACGCAGCGGACCTCGGTCTTTGGGCCCAGCGCATTTCCGCCATGACGGTGGAGGACAGGCTGTACCTCCCGGGCGTCTCGGATGCCCGTGCCCGCCAACTCTTGGCGGGCGCACTGGTGGCCGAGGCCGCGCTGGAGCTCTTTGAGTTCCCCACCATGGAAATATGTCCGTGGGCGCTGCGGGAAGGCCTGATCCTGCGGCGGCTTGACCAGCTGGTCTTCGAAGAGGCCCTGGATCCCGCTCCCCACGTGGGCAAGCGGAAGAAGGACAAGTCAAAAAAGAAAGCAGCCAAGGACGGTGCCAAGACGGTGGATACTGATGATTCCCACCCCGGAGTCAGGGAATTTCCTGTCCCCGTAAATACGCCGTCCCCTGCACCAATCCCAGCCCCTGTGGCAGGCGGGCTGGCCTCCTGAGATGAGCAACGACGTCGAACCTGAAGTGAATGACCGCCAGATCCCCGTAGCGCTGTCCAGCGCGTCCGTCTACCCCCTGAGCGTCCACGACGCTTTTGCCGTGGCGCAGGACCTGGGTTACGAGGGCGTGGAGGTGATGGTCACCAACAACGCGGTGAGTCAGAACCCGGACGCCCTGGTCCAGTTGAGCCACCGCTACCACCAGGAAATCGTCTCCATCCACGCGCCCACCTTGCTGCTGACGCAACAGGTGTGGGGCACTGCGTGGAACAAGATTGAGAAGTCGTGCCAGATGGCCGCGGATGTTGGTTGCGACACCGTAGTGGTCCACCCGCCGTTCCGCTGGCAGTCCAACTACGCCGAGAACTTCGTGGAAGGCGTCCGGGAGATCGCGGCCATGTACCAGGTGCATATCGCCGTGGAGAACATGTACCCATGGCGTGTCCGCGGCCGGGAAGCGGTGGCCTACCTGCCGCACTGGGATCCGCTGGGCCAGGATTACGACGACGTCACGTGGGACTTCTCGCACGCAGCCACTGCCGGGGCCAACAGTTTGGAAGCCCTCAAGGCCCTGGGCAGCAAGCTCCGGCACGTCCACCTCACGGACGGGTCGGGGTCAGGCAAGGACGAGCACCTGGTGCCCGGTACCGGTACGCAGCAGTGCGCGGACGCCCTCCAGCACTTGGCATCCACGGGTTTCGACGGCGTGGTGGTGGCGGAGATTTCAACCCGCAAGGCGAAGGTAGCGGGGGAGCGTGAGGAAATGTTGGCGGAAACCCTGCGCTTCGCGCGGCAGCACCTCAGCGTTCCGCTCCTGCGCAGCGTAGACAACTAACGGCGTCGAACGCTGGTCCTGGGGCTTGTTCGCCTGACGCGCCCACACCGGTGTGTCAGGCGGGCAACTGCGGGTTTGGCGCGGCCGCGGCAGTGCTTAAAAGCGAAAGCACCGGCGGCCGAATCGGGAAATGGGGGAAAACCCGCCCGGCCACCGGTGCTTGTGGCGGACATCCCCATGCCCGCCTCATCACTCGCACCCTCAATGAGGTAACTACTAAGTTACGGACCAACCATGAGTGCTGCCTGCAATAACCTTGTGAGCAAGCTGTGAATCTGGAATCCGTTAGACCCCGTCCAAGGCCAACTGCAATGATGGAGCCATGAGCAACCGAATCGCATTCCTTGGCTGTGGATCCATGAACGAGGCAATCCTGGGAGGCCTGCTCGCCGCAGGGACGGACCCTTCAGACATTGTCGCCACCGTCCGCCGCGCTGAGCGGGCCGACGAACTGGCCCAGCGTCATGGCGTCATGGCCATCGCAGGCGAAGAGGAGCCGGACAACAACAAGCTGGCCACCAAGGGCTCGGGCATGGTCATCCTGGGCGTCAAGCCGGTGGGCATCCTGGACCTGGCACGGGAGATCAGCCCGGCCCTGGGGAAGAACACGATTGTTGTCAGCGTAGCCGCAGCGGTTTCCATCGCCCAGCTTGAAGCAGCGCTGCCGGACGGCCAGCCGGTGATCCGGACCATGCCCAATACGCCCTCACGGCTCGGCCGCGGCGTCATTTCTGTCTCCCCGGGAACCCACTGCACGCCTGAGCAGCTCGAAAAAGCCAAGACGGCGCTGGCAGGTGCCGGCAGGGTGGTGGAGATTCCCGAAGAACAGGTGGACGCCCTGTCCGCCATCAGTGGTTCCGGCCCGGCCTACGCGTTCTATCTGGCAGAGGCCATGGCTGCTGCCGGCGTCGAACTCGGCCTGGACCAGGAACTGTCCGTCATGCTGGCCCGCGAAACCGTGGCGGGAGCCGGCTTCATGTTGGCCGAACCGGGAGCAGATCCCACCGCACTTCGCGTCGCCGTCACCAGCCCCAAGGGCACCACCGAGCGGGCCATTGCCACTTTTGACGACGGCGGGATCCCCAGGATCATCGCCGACGGCGCCCGCGCCGCTGCCGCCCGGGCAGCAGAAATCACCAAGCAGCTCGGCTAACCTCGGAGTTTTTGTACAGCTGATGCTGCTAAGAGCGCGTCTAAAGGGCGTTAGCTGTACAAAAACTCCATCGGCTACGGGCGCGCTGCGAAGCGCTCCAGCAGGTCCACGTGTCCGGACACGATCAACATGTCGTGGCCGGACACTTTGGTTTCCGGCCGCGCGTACGTGAAGTCCTCACCCGGTGTTTTCACGCCGACAATGGTCACGCCGTACTTGGAACGGACCTTGGATTCCTCCAGGGTGAAGCCCACGGTTTCCTTTGGCGGGTACATTTTGACGATCGCGTAGTCGTCGTCGAACTCGATGAAGTCCAGCATGCGCCCGGACACCAGGTGCGCTGCGCGGACTCCAGCGTCTGCCTCGGGGTAGATCACGTGGTTGGCGCCGATGCGGGTGAGGATCTTGCCGTGCGAGGGCGTGATGGCCTTGACCCACAGATGCTGGATGCCCAGGTCCACCAGGTTCACGGTGATGAGCACCGAGGACTCGATGGAAGTGCCCACGCCGACTACGGCTGAGCTGAACTCCTGGGCGCCGAGTTGTCGGAGGGCGTCGATGTTGGTGGCGTCGGCCTCCACCACGTGAGTCAGCACGGGTGCCCACTTTTGGACGAGCGTGCGGTCACGTTCGATGGCCAGGACTTCACGGCCCTGCTTGACCAGCTGGTCAGCGGTGGCGGATCCGAACCGGCCGAGGCCAATGACCAGCACTGGTGCGTTGTGTGCGGGGCGGTTGCCAGCCCCCGTGGTACTAGCCAATGATTGGCCTCTCTTCCGGGTAGTGGTACAGCTGGCTGCGCTGGCGCAGGGCCAGACCGGCGGCAAGGGTTACGGTGCCGACGCGGCCGGCAAACATCAAAGCGGTGAGGACATAAACGCCCGACGGCGGCAGCTCGGCACTGAGGTTGGTGCTCAGTCCCACGGTGGCGAAGGCGGAAATGGATTCGAAGAGCACCCGGTCCAACGACGCTCCGCTGATGGAGAGCAGCAGGAACGCGGCCACCGACACCAAGGTGGCGCCGGCGACGATCACCGAGATGGCCACGCGCATGGTGCCCTGGGGGATGGTGCGGCCATAGACTTTCACGTCGGCGTCGCCGCGGGCTTCGGCCATGATGGCCAGGAACATGACGGCGATGGTGGTCACCTTGATGCCGCCGGCCGTGGACGCAGAGCCGCCGCCGGCGAACATCAGGGCGTCGGTGAGGAGCATGGTGGTGGATTCCATGTGGTTCTGGTCCACCAGGTTGAAGCCGCCCGATCGCGTCATCACAGACGCGAACAGCGAATGGGTGATCTTGTCGCCGAGGTCCATGGTGCCGATGGTCCGCACGTTGTCCCACTCCATCAAGCCCCACAGGACCGTGCCCGCTGCCAGCAGGATGAACGAGACCTGGATGGTGAGCTTGGTGTGGAGGTTCCACTTCTTCCAGTTGAGCCCGTTCTGCTGGAGCACCATCACCACAGGGAAGCCGAGGCTGCCCAGGAACACGCCCAACATCAGCGGGATGAGAATCCACAGATCGGTCTCGTACGGGACGATGCCATCGGAGTGCGGCGTGAATCCGGCGTTGTTGAACGCGGAAATCGAATAGAAGACGCCGTGCCATACGGATTGCCAGAAGCTCTCACCGAGCACCATGAAACGGGGAATCAGCACGATGGCCAGGGCGGCCTCAATCACCACCGAAGTCACGATCACGATCCGGAGCAGGGTACCCACTTCACCGAGTCGGCCCGCGTTGTTCATGGCTTCCTGGGCGATCAGCTTGCCGCGCACACCCAGCCGTTTGCTGACCATGAGGGCCAACAGCGAGGCCAGAGTCAAGGTGCCGAGACCACCCACGAAGATACCGATCAGAATGACCAGTTGGCCAAAGAACGTCCAGTGCGTGGCGGTGGAAACCACCGTCAACCCGGTGACGCACACGCTGGAAACTGCCGTGAACATGGCTTGGTGCAGGGGCGTGACAGTGCCTGCGGAGGAAGCCGCAGGCAGGGACAACAAACCGGTAAAGACCAGGATCACCACAGCGAAGACGGTCAACGCCAAGCGGGCCGGTGAGGTGTTGGCAATGTTGTCGATGAAGTCGCGCACGCGGGTAAAGATCCAGAGACCTTCCCGCTCCTGCTGGTTGGGTTGCCAGTTGGCCGGGCTCGTGGACCGCGACTGGCTTTGAGACATGGCGCTCTTCCTCGGTTGAACAAGCTTTCCTGAGTAGTAAACCACTATTCCCGCGGCGTAACCGGGCAGTAGGGTCCGCCAGGCTCAGGTAGCCTGTTCTGGATGAACTCCAGGCTTGGAACACCGGCTTCCAGCATTACGCGCTCCGCACTGCCAACGACGGTGGTGTGGGACCCAGCCATGACTGCCTACAATTTTGGCCCCGGCCACCCCATGGCACCGCAGCGGCTGGAACTGACAGCGCGCCTTGCCGAGTCCCTGGGACTGTTCGGACACCAGCATGTGGCCGTCGAGGCACCCGCTGTGGCATCCGACGTCGAACTTTTAACCGTCCACAGCGCCGGTTACGTCGACGCTGTTCGACGTGTCAGCGAGGATCCGTCCACGCCGGACGAAAGCCGTGGCCTGGGCACGGAGGACGATCCCGCGTTCGCCGGGATGCACGAGGCCAGTGCCCGCCTTGCCGGTGGTTCGCTGCTGGCGGCTGACACCATCCTTTCGGGCCGAGCCGTCCGCGCCGTGAACTTCAGTGGCGGGATGCACCATGCTGCACGCGAGCGGGCAAGCGGCTTCTGCGTCTACAACGACGTCGCGCTGGCCATCCAACGACTGCTCGACGGCGGGGTGCAAAGGATCGTCAGTATCGACGTCGATGCGCACCACGGCGATGGGACGCAGAGTATCTTCTGGAACGATCCCCGCGTCATGACCATCAGCCTCCACGAGACGGGCCTCTCGCTCTTCCCCGGCACCGGCTTTGCCAATGAAACCGGCGGGCCGGACGCACCCGGTACCGCGGTCAATGTTGCGCTCCCTACTTTCACGGGGGACGCGGCCTGGCTGCGGGCCTTCCACGCCGTGGTCCCGCAGCTCGTGGGTGCCTTCCAACCCGAGGTGATCGTGAGCCAACACGGCTGCGATTCCCATCGGGACGATCCCCTGACCCACCTGACCCTCAGCATCGACGGACAGCGCGAGGCCGCGTCCGCCGTCGCGAGCCTTGCCGCCCGCTATTGCGACAACCGCTGGATCGCTACGGGCGGTGGCGGCTATGACGTCACCGGTGTTGTGCCGCGCGCGTGGAGCCACCTGATCGGAATGGTCACCCAACGTCCGGTGCCGCTCAGTATGCCCGTGCCGGAAGCCTGGCGGACGTATGTGCGCGAAACCTACGGCGTGTGGGCTCCGGAGTCCATGGGCGACGACGTGGACGTGTGGTGGCGCTCCTGGGAGGTGGGCTACGACCCCGCGGACGAGGTGGACCGGACGGTCATTGCCACGCGCAAGGAAATCTTCCCCCTGTATGGCTTGGACCCCTGGTTCGACTGACGCTTCGCTCCCAAAAGCTACGCCCCGGTCCTCTCCGTCTGGAAAACCACCCCGGCGGCCCCTACCAGCCAACCGAGCAGCGAGAGCGCGAACGCACCGATGAGGTCCGTGGACGCTTGCCCCTTGAAGAGCCACAGCACCAGGACCAGCATGCCCATGGTCATGTAGACCATGATCGCGAAGATCACCCGCCCGGAAAGCCTCGTGGCCACGTCTGCCGGGCTGACCAACGGACTGGGAGCGCCGGCGTCGGCATTGTCACGTTTGACCTCGGAAATGGTGAAGCCCAGGGCCGACGCCGTCAGTGAACTCAGCGACGTGGCGAGGACTCCCGCGGCGGTCACCAGGGCGCCGTTCAATTCCGGAGACTCGGCCGTTCCCGTGGGCACCCATGTCCCTACCCGCACCAGGACAGTGGTCCACACGAGGACGAACAAGGCGAGGAACACGCCGGCAATGATGTCAAAGATGCGACGCCGAAAAAATTCAGTCATGGCCATGCACCCCGTGCTTGTGGCGGCCGGGGCCTGGGAGCCCGGACGGACCGTGTCTCCGTTGTAGCATCGGCCCACCAAAGGGTCAACGATTTGGTACCCGTCGTGGCAGGAAACAGGGATGCCAATTGGCGTATATGTCGCTAGGGTGGGAGGCATGGTGACTGACGACGTATTTGCCGTCATAGCTGAGGCAACCAGGCGCGACATCCTGGTCTCCCTCCGCTCTGGGGATAAAGCAGTAGGCGAACTGGTGGAAGAACTGGCTGCGAGCCAACCCACAATCTCCAAGCATCTGAAGGTGCTCCGCGAGGCTGATCTGGTCAGCATGCGCGCCCAAGGCCAGAAGCGCTTCTATGCCCTGAATCCCAAGCCGCTTGCCGGCGTCGCGAGCTGGCTTGAAACGTTCGACGTCGGAACCCCGGCTCCCGCCGTCGTCGTGCCTGCTGCTGCGGAGGCTTCTGCCGCTGCCGCAACGGCAGTGCCCGTGGCCGCCACAGCGGCCCCCGCGGAGGCCGACGTCGCATCAGCCCCCAACCGTGCCGACGCCATTGGGCAGGCCGTGAAGGTCCACGCGAGTGGAACGCCCGTCTCGCTTGACCCCGCCTCCGACGACACCGTTCCCCAGCAGATCGGCCGCACCGTGGGCCGCGCTGCCACTAAGGCTGCTGACCTCCTGGCCAACCTTCCGAACCTGCCCAACCTTCCCAAGTTCGGGCGTAAGCGGTAGCGCACCCCTACTTAACGTGATCCTCATCACATTGTGAGTTGTTGTTTACCTTGCGTTTCCTTGTGTTTTCAACGATTTTCTACAGTTGTGTTAACTCAGCTGTGAGGGTCACATTGGCTCCGGATGGAGATCCCATGTCCCTCGGTGCAACCATGAGCGGGACTAATCGTCTCGCCGCGGGTCGGCGCACTGAGGATAGGAACACGCATGGATTCAAGGCTCGAAGCTGTCCGCGACACCGTGTTGGCACGGAATCCGGGGGAGAAGGAATTCCACCAGGCCGTCACTGAGGTCTTCGAAAGCCTCGGCCCCGTGCACGATCGCCATCCTGAGTTCCTCGAGGGCGCCGTCCTGGAGCGTCTTTGCGAACCGGAGCGCCAGATCATCTTCCGCGTCCCGTGGACCGACGATGCCGGCCGCGTCCACGTGAACCGCGGCTTCCGGGTGGAGTTCAACTCCGCGCTCGGTCCCTACAAGGGCGGGCTCCGCTTCCACCCCTCGGTGTACCTGGGAATCGTGAAGTTCCTCGGCTTTGAGCAGATCTTCAAGAACGCGCTCACCGGCATGCCCATCGGTGGCGGCAAGGGTGGCTCGGACTTCGATCCCCGCGGACGTTCCGATGCCGAAATCATGCGCTTCTGCCAGTCCTTCATGACTGAGCTGTACCGCCACATCGGTGAATATACCGACGTTCCCGCCGGTGATATCGGTGTGGGCGGACGCGAGATCGGCTACCTCTTCGGCCAGTACAAGCGCATCACCAACCGCTATGAATCCGGCGTCCTTACGGGCAAGGGCATTTCGTGGGGCGGCTCCCTGGTTCGCCCCGAGGCCACCGGTTATGGCACGGTGATCTTCGCCCAGGAGATGCTCAAAACCCGCGGCCAGTCCTTCGATGGCCAGCGCGTCGTGGTCTCCGGTTCCGGCAACGTGGCCATCCATGCGATCGCCAAGGCCCAGTCCCTCGGCGCCACCGTAGTGGCCTGTTCCGACTCCGCCGGTTACATCGTGGACGAGGCGGGGATCGACGTCGCGCTTCTGAGCCAGATCAAGGAAGTGGAGCGCGGCCGCCTGACGGAGTACGCCGCGCGCCGCAGCGGGGCAAGCCATGTTGCCGGCGGTTCGGTGTGGGACGTGAACGGCACCGTCGCGCTTCCGTGCGCCACCCAGAACGAGCTCGACGGCGATGCTGCCGCCAAGCTGGTCAGCAACGGTCTGATCGCGTTGGCCGAGGGTGCCAACATGCCCTCCACGCGGTCCGCTGTCTCCGTGTTCCAGGAAGCCGGGATCCTGTTCGGACCTGGCAAGGCCGCCAACGCCGGTGGTGTGGCGACGTCCGCGCTGGAGATGCAGCAGAACGCCAGCCGCGATTCGTGGTCCTTCGAGCACACCGAGCAGCGCCTCACCGAGATCATGGTGGGCATCCACGATCGCTGCGCCGAGACTGCCGAGCAATACGGTGCGCCCGGAAACTACGTGGTGGGCGCCAACATCGGCGGCTTCGTCAAGGTAGCCGACGCAATGCTGGCCCAGGGCCTGATCTAGCGCCGCCTACCCAACTGGGTAGCAGTAGAGGCCGTTTTGAGCGTTCAAAACGGCCTCTACTGCTACCTACATGGGGGCGGTTTAGTGCTGGAGCAGCCGCACGTGGTCCGGGTTCAGGTCCGCTACCTTGCTGACACCCAGCAGTGCCATGGTGCGGGTCATGTCCTTCTCCAGGATCTGGATGGTGCGGTCAACGCCTTCGCGTCCACCGGCCATGAGGCCGTAGAGGTACGCGCGGCCGATCAGGGCAAAGTCTGCGCCCAAGGCCAGGGCTGCAACGATGTCCGCGCCGCTCATGATGCCCGTGTCCAGCATGACCGCGGCCTTGCTGTTGTCCGCCTTCAGTGCCGTGGTGACCTCCGGCAGCAGGTGGAACGGGATGGGTGCGCGGTCCAGCTGGCGACCGCCGTGGTTGGACAGGATGATGCCATCGGCGCCGTGGTCCACTACCTTGCGGGCGTCTTCGACGGTCTGGATGCCCTTGACCACCAGCTTGCCCTTCCAGGTTTCGCGGAGCCAGTCCAGGTCCTCGTAGGTCAGGGTGGGGTCGAACATCGAGTTGATGAGGTCGGCCACGGTGCCGGTGTAACGCGAAAGCGAAGCGAAGGTCAGGGGCTCGTGCGTGAGGAAGTTGAACCACCAGGCCGGACGGTAGGACGCGTCCAGGACGGTCTTGATGGTCAACGCCGGCGGGATGGTCATGCCGTTGCGGACATCGCGCAGGCGGGCGCCGGCAACCGCCGTGTCCACGGTGACCATGAGGGTGTCGTTGCCCGCTTTGGCGGCGCGTTCGATCAATTCCAGGGAGCGGTCGCGGTCTGTCCACAGGTACAGCTGGAACCAGTTCCGGCCGTTCGGTGCAGCCGCGGCAACGTCCTCGATGGACGCAGTGCCCATGGTGGACAGGGTGTAGGGAATGCCCGCAGCTTCAGCGGCCTGCGACCCGGCGTACTCGCCCTCGGACTGCATCATGCGCGTGAAACCCGTGGGTGCGATGCCGAACGGCAGGCGTGATTCCTTGCCCAGGATGTCAGTGCGGAGATCGATCTTGGAGACATCGCGCAGGATGCCGGGACGGAATTCGATGTCCTGGAACGCTTGGCGGGCGCGGCGAAGGGTGATCTCTTCTTCGGCGGCGCCGTCGGTGTAGTCGAAGGGCGCCTGCGGGGTGCGGCGCTTGGCGATGTCGCGCAGTTCCCAAATGGTGCTGGCGCGCTTGAGCCGCGCGGTCTTGCTGAATTCGGGCTTCTTGAACTGCATCAGCGGCGCCAGGTCCGAAACCTTGGGGATGCGGCGCTTCAGTGCCGGCGGAAGCCCGACGGCGGGACGCGGCTGGGGGGGACGTGTCACGTTTTCGTCGCTCCCGGCGTTGGCGGGCGCGGCCGTGATCTTGGGATCGAGGGTGTCGGTCATGCGGTTCTCCCTTGAATTCTGTGGTCTTACCACTGTGGTCTAACCACACTGTAATCCATGTGGTTGGACCACATCAACTAGTATTCCGTTATGCGTACCCACGAGCTGGTCCTGCAATGGATCGAGAAGCAGCTGTCCGACGGAGACCTTGCCCTCGGCGGCAGGCTGCCGGGTGAACGCGCCATGGCTGAGCAGCTGAAGGTTTCCCGGACCTCCGTGCGCGAGGCAGTCCGTATCCTCGAGGCGATGGGCGTGGTCCGTGCCGGCGTGGGTTCGGGCAAGGATGCCGGCACTGTGGTGATTGCCGAGCCGGGCTCCGCGCTGGGTTCCACGCTGAGGCTGCACGTGGCAACACGCCATCTTCCCGTGGCGGACATCGTGGAGACCCGCGTCCTGCTGGAATCGTGGGCGGCTCAACGGGCCCATGTGGGAGTGCCGGAGCTGGAGGAAGCTGCGGAGCTGCTGGATCAGATGGACACCGCCCCGGACATCGATACGTTCCTTGCCCTGGACGCCCGCTTCCATGTGGCACTCGCGCAGGCTGCCGGCAACGCGGTGGTCAGCGCCATGATGGCTTCGCTCCGCGGCGCGATCGAGAACTACGCAGGTGAGCTGACGGGGAACCTGCCGGACTGGAACGCGACCTCAGCCAGGCTCCGGGCCGAGCACCGTGCCATCCTCACCGCGGTGAACAACCACGACGGCGGCAAGGCAGCTGAGCTGGTGGCCGCCCACATCCAGGGCTTCTACACGGAGGCCGGAGTGGGCGCAAACCCCTCGCCGAAGTGACACTTAATGCCAATGTTCGCGCCGAACATTGGCAATAAGTGTCAACTGGCGGGCGTGAGGGCGGGTGCCGCGGTGCTCTTGCGGATCTCCACCCTGGGGGAGAACTCGTCCTGCGCCTGGGTGGTGGCTTCGCCGGCTTGCTGGATCTGTTCCCGCATTCTCCGCCAGGCAAGGCTTCCGAGCTCGTTGATGGGCACGGCAGCGGTGGTCAGCGGGGGAGTGGTGTATTTGGCGAACGGGATGTCATCGAAGCCCGTCACGGAGATGTCCTCCGGAACGCGCACCCCGCGCTCGTGCAGGCCGCTGAGCAGCCCCATGGCCACGAGGTCGTTGAAGGCCAGGATTCCGGTGGCACCACTGGCAATGATGGCTTCGGTGGACTCATGGCCGGAATCGAAGTTGGATCCACCGTGGAGCATCTGCAGTTCGATCTCCGGGTGCTCGGCACGGAACTGGTCCAGGCCCACCAGGCGTTGGCGGTTGGAGGCGCTGTGCTCGGGGCCGGAGAGGAACGCCAGGCGGCGGTGTCCCAGGGAGACCAGATGCTGCGCCAGTTCCTGGATGCCTTGCCCGTAGTCCACGCTCAGGCTCGGAGTGTTGGTGGCGATGGTGGTGCGGTTGATGAGCACCAGCGGGTGCAGGGTGGGCGCCAGCTCTTCAAGTTCGGCGTCGGCCATGCGGGGTGCGCAGAGCACCACGCCATCGCAGCGACGACGGGCTTCCCCGGCCAGGATGGCTTCCTCGCTGGTGACTTCGGAGGAGTCGGCAATCAGGACGCGGTAACCATCCTGGGCGGCGGCGATGCTGAGCCCGCGGAGGATGGCCTGGAAGGTTGGATTGGCCAGATCCGGGACCACGATGCCGATAGTGTCCGTCTTGCCCAGGGCAAGGCTGCGCCCCACCGGATTGGGCTGGTACTTCAATTCCGCGGCGGCTGCCCGAACCCGCGCTGCGATCCCGGGATCCACTGCGGCGTTACCGTTCATGACGCGTGAGACGGTGGCGTGCGAGACGCCGGCCTTCTCCGCGACATCAGCTATCCCGACGCGCCTGTTGGTGTTCCTGCGTGCCATGTGGCCCCTTCCCATTGGTCGTCTCCCGAATGCACCGTCGTTGGAGCAGTGGTTGACGTGACCACCAGAGTCTTGATACAAAGCTTATAACGCTCTGAGAAAACGCTTTCTCATGATTCTTCCCATACGAAGCCGGGCCGTCAAGCGGTTCACTCCTGCCTTTTGAAAGGGGCATCCCACATGGTCACCGTCGACTCAGCCGAGACCCAGACCGAAACGGCCACACCCACAGCCCAGGCCGAAGGCGGCAAGCGGACACGCATCGCCCTCATCGGCACCGGTGGCCGCTCGGAAATGTACATCCGGGCCATCTACGGGCAGCACTCGGACGTTGCAGAACTTATTGCGCTCTCCGACGTCAACCAGGGCCGGGTGGACTTCTACCAGGAGCTCATCAAGGAGCTTGGCGGAACGGAGCCCGTTGCATCCTTCGAGCCGGGCCAGCTCACCAGCTTCATCCAGTCCAACGACATCGAGCGCGTCATCGTCACGACGCCCGACTACACCCACGCGGACTACATCGTTGAGGCGCTCGAGGCCGGTGCCGACGTCGTGGTTGAAAAGCCGCTGACGATCGACGTCGACGGCTGCCGCCGCATCACCGAAACCGTGGCGAAAACCGGCAAAAACGTGGTGGTGACGTTCAACTACCGCTACTCGCCCCGCAACACGGCACTGAAGGAAGTCATCCAGAACGGCGTGATTGGCAAGGTCACCTCCATCGACTTCAGCTGGGTCCTGGACACTGTGCACGGCGCCGACTACTTCCGCCGCTGGCACCGTGAAAAGAAGAACTCCGGCGGCCTGCTCATCCACAAGGCCTCCCACCACTTCGACCTGGTCAACTGGTGGATCAACGATGTTCCGGAGCGAGTCTTTGCCTCCGGCGGCCTGCGCTTTTACGGCGACAAGAACGCTGCAGAGCGCGGCCTGGGAGCCCGGCCGGAGCGCGGCACCGTTGATGGCCTCGAGCACGATCCCTTCCGCCTGGACATGCGCGACGACGAGCGACTGAAGGCCCTGTACTACGACAACGAAAAGTTTGACGGCTACATCCGTGACCAGGACGTCTTCACCGAGGGCATCACCATCGAGGACAACCTGGCCCTCGTGGTGGACTACCAGGGCGGCCCGACGCTGAGCTACTCCCTTAACGCCCACAGCCCGTGGGAAGGCTACCGCGTCACCGTCAACGGCACCGAAGGCCGGGCCGAACTCGAAGTGGTGGAACGCGCCGCCGTCGAGTCCAGCACCGACAAGAAGACCGTGGTGGACCCGAGCGCCACTCCCATCGAGGAAGAGGACGCCGTACGCCGCAACGGTGAACGCCTGGTGGTCCAGCGCCACTGGGAGGCTGCCTACGAAGTTCCGATCGTCAACGGCGAAGGCGGCCACGGCGGCGGTGACAACCTGCTGCTCTCGGACCTCTTCAACGGTCCCGGCATTGATCCTCTGGGCCGTCCATCCGGTTACATCGACGGACTCCGTTCCGTGTCGGTGGGCATCGCCGGCAACCAGTCCCTGGAGACCGACCAGCCCGTCCGTATCAGCGAACTTGGCCTCGGCGCCGACCTCAGCCGCAGCCAGGCCTGACCGGTTCACTACCAAACAAGGACAAGACCATGAGCAGGATTTTCGTCACCGGAGGTTCCGGTCGCCTCGGACGCAGCGTTGTGGCTGGACTGGCAGACGCCGGCCACAAGGTGATCTCGGTGGACCGGGACGCCATTCCCGCGGAGCAGCTGCCCGCCGGAGCCGAGCAGTACACCGCTGATCTTTTGGCACCGGGGGAAGCGGAGCGGCTCATCCGCGAAACAGCGCCCGACGCCGTCATCCACCTCGCTGCTATTGCCGTACCTTTCAGCGCACCCGAGGACGTCATTTTCAGCACGAACACCCGGCTCGCCTACGCGGTGGTCAGTGCGGCCACCGACGCGGGCGTCCCGAAGATCGTGACGGCGTCCAGCCCCACCGCCCTGGGCTATGGCTCACCGGCCGGGTGGCTGCCGCCGTCGTTCCCCCTGAACGAGCAGACGCCGCCCACGCCGTGGAACGCCTACGCGCTGTCCAAGCTGATCGCCGAGCAAACCGTGCAGATGTTCGCCGCAGCACAGGGCGACAAGATCCGGTATGCGGCTTTCCGCCCGTGCTACGTCCTGTCCCCGGAAGAATGGGAAGGCGCCCTGACGCAACAGGGGCACACCATCCGGCAGCGCCTGGACGATCCCGCACTGTCCGCACCGGCCTTGTTCAACTACGTGGACGCACGGGATGTGGCCGACTTCCTGGACGTGCTGTTGGAGAAGATGGACAGCATCCCCAACGGCCAGGTCTTCTTTGTGGGCGCCAAGGATGCCTTGGCTACAGCGCCCTTGGCGGAATTGTTCCCGCGCTTCCTGCCGGGCAGCGGGCCCCTCACCGAACAGCTGACCGGCACCAGCCCGGCGTTCTCCATCGACAAAGCCCGCGAGCTCCTTGGCTGGGAACCCAAGCGTTCGTGGCGCACTGAACTCACCCCGCCGTACGAAGGCGCGGATACCGCATCCGGCCAAGAGAACCACCAAGCAGCACTCAAACCCGCAGCACTCAATGACGAGAACCACGCCGGCCTGGTCCCGGCGGGAGCAACCAAGGAGACCCCATGAATTTCGACGGCGTACTGTTCTTCCCCGTCACTCCCTTCGCTGAAGACGGCACCGTGGATGTGGCGTTGCTGAAGGAGCACATCACCTCCCGCCTGCCGTTCGGCCCGGGCGGGGTCTTCCCCGCCTGCGGCACCGGTGAATTCCATGCGCTCTCCATCGATGAGATCCGCACCGTGGTGACCGCCGCCGTCGAGGCTGTTGCTGGAGCTGTTCCCGTGGTCTCCGGTGCCGGTGGACCGCTGGGTCACGCCATCGCGGCAGCCAAGGTCGCCGAGGAAGCCGGCGCGGATGCCCTCCTGGTGCTCCCGCCGTACCTCGTTACCGGTCCCACGGACGGTGTTGTGGCCTACGTCGAGGCCATCGCCGCCGCGAGCAGCCTGCCGGTGATCGTGTACCACCGCGGCACGGCCAAGTTCACCGCCGAGGCGATCACGCGCCTCACCGCCAACCCGAAGGTTGTGGGCTTCAAGGACGGAATCGGCGACGTCGGCCTGGCCCAGGAAATCGTCTCCGCGATCAACGCCAGCGGCCGCACTGACTTCGCCTTGTTCAACGGCCTGTTGACCGCAGAGCTGACCCAGGGTGCCTACCGTGGCCTTGGCATCCCGCTCTACTCCTCGGCAGCGTTCGCCATGGCACCGGAAATCGCCAAGGCTTACTACGACGCCTACGTCTCCGGTGATGAAGAGCGCCGTCACGCGTTGCTCGAAGGTTTCTACGCTCCGCTGGTCCGGCTCCGCGACCAGACCCCGGGCTTTGGCGTTTCCCTCATCAAGGCAGGCCTGCGGCTTGCCGGGCTGCCCGTTGGCCCGGTCCGTCCTCCGCTGGTGGACCCCAGCGAAGAACAACTGCTGGAGCTCAAGTCCATCCTGGCCAAGGGCCACGAGCTGGCCGGCAGCTGATGCCGGCCCGCATCACGGGCCTCACCACCCGGCTGATCACGGTCCCGCTGCTGCGCAGCTGGGGTGCCGAGGCGCCCGAGAACCATGTGATCGTCACCGAACTGACCACGGACGACGGCGGCACGGGCCACGGATTCTCGTGGACACCCACCGTTGGTCCCCAGGCGGTCAAAGCCCTTCTGGATTACGACATTGCACCGTTCATCCTTGGCCTCGAAGCCAACCCGGAGATCGTGTGGGACCAGCTCTGGAAGCGGCTGCATGAGGCCGGCGGGGGAGGCCTCACCACCATCGCGATGGCCGGCGTGGACCTGGCCCTGTGGGACCTGAAAGCACGGCAGGCCGGCACCTCGGTCACGGGGCTGTTGGGCCAGCGCCGGGAATCGGTGGAGGTTTACGGCTCTGGCGTGAACCTGCATTACACCTTGGAGCAGCTCGTGGAGCAGGCGCAGCGATGGGTTGCTGCCGGGCATAATGCCGTGAAGATCAAGGTGGGCAAGCCCGAACTCCGGGAAGATGCCGAACGCGTCGCCGCGGTCCGGCAGGTCATCGGTCCGGACCGGTTGCTCATGATCGACGCCAACCAGCGTTGGGACCTGGCCCATACCTTCCGTGCCTTGGACGTTTTGGGGGAGTACGGACTGGAATGGCTGGAAGAACCGATCCGGGCCGACGACCTCTGGGCCTACCGGCGTTTGCGCAAGCACTCTCCGGTACCCATTGCCTTGGGGGAAAACGTGCACACCATCTACCGTTTCCGCGATTTCATCGAAGCCGAAGCCGTGGACATCATCCAGCCCAACATCGTCCGGGTGGGCGGCATTACGCCGTTCCGCAGGATCGTTGAGCTGGCCCGGGCCAACAGCATCAGGGTGGCGCCGCACCTGCTTCCGGAGCTCTCCGGGCAGCTGGCGCTCACCCTTGCCGAAGCCGTGAGCGTGGAGGACGTGGAAGACGCGTCCTTCGAGCAACTCGGACTATTGGCCGGGCCTTCGCCGGTACGGATCACCAACAGCAACGGCCAGAGCACCCTAAGCAGCACAGGCCGGCCCGGGCTGGGCTTTGAGTTCACCGCGAAACAGCCCGCCCCTGAGACCGCCGCCCCTGAGAGTAAAGGAAACCGCATTGAGTACAGCAACTCTTGACCTGACAGCCATCACCGCCGCAGCCACCGAAGCCGCAAAGGTGACCGCAGCAGCAACCGATGCCGAGCGCGCGGCCTGGCTGACCGCTGTCGCCGATGCCCTGGACGCCAACGTGACCGAACTGGTGGCCATCGCCGATTCCGAGACGAGCCTGGGGACCGTCCGGCTCACCGGCGAGGTGGCCAGGACCAGCGGTCAGCTGAGGCTGTTCGCCAACGTGATCACCGAGGGCTCCTACCTTGAGGCCGTCATTGACCACGCCGATCCGACGTCCACCCCGCCGAAGCCCGACCTGCGCCGCATCCTGCGACCCATCGGCCCTGTGGCGGTGTTCTCGGCGTCGAACTTCCCATTCGCTTTCTCCGTGGCCGGCGGCGACACCGCCTCCGCGCTGGCCGTGGGTTGCCCGGTGATCGTCAAGGCGCACTCCGGCCACATCCGGCTCTCTGAGCGGACTGCCGAGGTTGTCAGCGAAGCTCTGGCCAAGGCCGGAGCGCCGGAAGGGATCTTCGCCCTGGTCAGCGGCCGCGAGGCAGGCACAGCCCTGGTCGAGGATCCCGCCATCAAGGCCGTTGGCTTCACCGGCTCCATTCCCGGTGGGCGAGCCCTGTTTGATCTCGCGGCCTCCCGTCCGGAGCCGATTCCGTTCTATGGTGAGCTCGGCAGCCTGAACCCCGTGGTTATCACTGCGGATGCCTTGGCCGAACGTGGCCAGCAGCTCGCCGCGGGCTTGGCGGGCTCGTTCACGATGGGCGCCGGCCAGTTCTGCACCAAGCCGGGCCTGGTCTTCATCCCGGCCGGCACGGACTTTGCCTCACACCTGGCCGAGGCCAGCAAGGACAAGCCCACCGCTGCCATGCTCACCGAGCGCATCGCCGAGGCCTACCCGGACGGGCTCCGTAACGTCGCAGACCAGCCAGGGGTCGCCGTCGTCAGTGGCACTGTGCAGCAGAACAGCCTGGCCGACGGCGCCGCACCCGTGGTGTTCTCCACCAGTGCAGCCAACGTGCTGGAGCGCCCCGAAGAGCTGTTGGAGGAGTGCTTCGGCCCCACCACGCTGCTTATCGAGTACGCCAACCAGGAGGAACTGTCCGCAGCCCTTGCAAAGGTTCCGGGCAGCCTCACGGGCACCGTTCACGCGGAACCGGGTGAAGATGTATCTGCACTTGTGGAGCAGCTCAGCGGTTTGGCTGGCAGGGTCCTGTTCGATGGCTGGCCCACGGGTGTTGCCGTGAACTGGGCCCAGCAGCACGGCGGTCCGTACCCGGCCACCACATCGCTGTTCACCTCCGTGGGAGCTACCGCCGTACGCCGCTTCCAGCGTCCGGTGGCCTACCAGGATGCTCCGGAGACGGTCCTGCACCCGGCCTTGCACGACGCCAACCCGCTGGGCATCCCGCGCCGCGTGGACGGCGTGCTGACGCTCAGCTAACCCCCCGCCCGCACCCAACTAAGTCGCAGTTAATGTCGTTCTGAGCCCTCAAAACGACATTAACTGCGACTTACTTGGGTAAGCGCACACGATAAAGGGGCGGGGTCACCATCACGGTGACCCCGCCCCTTTTGCGTTGGGTGCAGGTGCTACGGGCGCAGCGTCAGCGGACGACGGCGGCCGTCCACGTCGGTGGTCGGCCACCGGTCGTCGGTGGTCAGGACGCGCACGCCGGAATCCGTGAGCAGGACAGTGTCCTCGATCTTCACACCAGGGCCGGACGGGTTCCACGTGAAGGGCTGGTTGAGCACCACCGCGTCCGTCACATCTGCCGTGACCCGGGGATCGCGGCCTGCGTAACCTGCCGGCCCGCCCTGGTGGTGCAGCGTCCACTGATCCTCGCCGAAACCATGCCGTGCATAAGCCAGCTTGATCTCGGCGAAGATCTCATTGAGCCGGGCTCCGGGGACAGTGGCACGGAAGATGTCCGCCTCCACGGCAGCAATCCGGGCCTCGGCGTCGAGCTCGTGGGGAGTGCCGGCGTCGAACGCCACCCACCGGGTCACGTTGGCAACCAAGCCATTCCGGCGGGCGCACACCACGGCCATGGCACGCCGTCCGATGGGGGAGTGCGTGGCCAGCGGATGGCGGAAGTCGCTGCGGGAAGCACCGTTGCAGAGCAGGACCAGCGGTTCGGCTCCCACCGCCACAATCCGCGCGGCCAGGTCCGAAACGAGCTGGAACTCCGTGGTCTCCGGGGTTGCCGCGGTGAGGACATCGGTCATGGCCGTGGCGGCATCAGCGGACAGTTCGGCATAACGGGCAGCCTCGGCCGGGAGCAGTTCCTGGCGGGCCGCGCGCAGTTCCGCGGTGACGGCTGCTTCCACCAAGGGGTCACCATCAACGGCCAGCCCGGCCGCGACCGCATGCAGTTGGCCATGCCACGGCACGGTGTGAAGGCTGACGCCACCGGGCAATTCCTCGGCAGCGATGCGCCCGGCCTCGTTGTTGAACGTCACCAGGTGGTCGCCGTCGCGGTCCACCAGAAGGGCTGCGATGGGGTCGCCGGCCAGGCTGATGTGGACCCGGCTCCCGTCCAGGTACCAGGTGAGCGCTGTGTTGGACGTCAGAAGGAGCGAATCCCGGCCGGCGGCGTCCAGGATGTCCAACACGCGGCGGCGCTTCACTGCGCGGTCTGCGGCGTTGCCGGGCGCGGTGTTGCCGGGCGCCGTGCGGGCTGGCGCCGCTGCGCTCACCGTCGTTGGTGCCTGCGTTGGCGCTTGGCCGGTGAACGGCGTGGATTGAGTAGGCGTGGTCATGCCGGTTCCCCCAAAGTTGAGATGAGTTGTTCAATGTCTTGTGTTGCCAGGAAGCCATCCGTGACGAGCACGGTGACGGTCCTGTGGACAGGGTGGCCGGGTTCGGCCGATACCGGGCGGTCCCAGGCCAGGGAAAGGCCGACGCCGGGATAGCCCGAGTGCCGCACGAACCACAGGTCCGGCGCTTGCGGTGAGGCAAGGAACACCAGGGTTGCCGGGTGACCCAGCCCGGGGTCGCCGGTGACGTGCGCGGCGCCGGCTGTTCCGGCGTCGAACGTTCCCGACCACGCCAACCACGGCGCCGCGGTGCCGTGAACAGCGTCCTCACCGCGTGAATCCGGGGTCCAGATGGTGGCGTCGCTGACTTTCGGCAGCCGCCAGAAGAAGCCTCCGTAACCACCTTGCGGCCGCCCGTTGGAACCCGGGCTGCCCAGCAGCACCGGGCGTCCGGTGGCGGACTCCAGCGTGAAGTCCAGCGTCAGTTTCCATGCTGAAGGCCCGACGGCGGCCCAGCGCCATTCGCGCTGTTCGCGGAGTACCGGTGATCCGTCGGAACCGAGCCAGCTCAACTGTTCACGCCGCTGCCCCTCGGAGTGGTCAACGGACTCCGTGACGATGCGGCCGTGGTCCTTCCGCCAGACGTAGGCGCCGGCATCCCGGGTGTAGGTGCGCCCGCCCCAGAAGTTGATGCCGTCCACGTCCTGGATGGCGACGCCCGCGCCCAGATGCCACACGTGGTCTTCCGGGACATGATCCGTCACCACGGTCCCCGCAAGTGTTCGCACTGGGTGCAGGTAAGGCCGGGGTGACGACGTGGGGCGGATGCTCGTTCCGTCCTGGAGCGTGGCGACGTGCGTGCCATCGACGCGGAATTCCGGCAGTTTCGAAGGGGCGGCCCCGGAGCCTGCAGCGGCACCTGTCCAGGGCACTCCGAGCTCGGCAAACGTGGCTTGCCCCAGCGCTGCCCGGCGGATCAACGATTCGATGCCGTGCACCACGGGGTGGGCGTCGTCGCCCTCGCCTTCCCACGTGACAAAGTCCGGGTGGATCAGCCGGGGAGCCTCCGCAGTGCGGATCGCCTCGAGCACCGACACATACGCGCCGACGCCACTGAGGGGGCTGAGGAGATCCTCCTCGCTGCCGGCGGACAGCAGGTTCTCCAGCAGGTCGGTCCGTCCGAAGGTCTTGGTCCTGACCCCCTGGGGCGTGGTGATCTCCACGCGGTCCTCGGTATAGAAGAGCGTCAGCTGCCCCACCGTGCCGTAGACGGTGACTGCAGGTGCCGATTGCACCGGTGCGCACAACGTCAAGGCGCACGTCAGCACAGGTCCTCCCGCCAACCCAGTGCCTTTGGTGGTTCGGACCCTCACTACTGAGGTGTCGTCGCTCTCGGTGTCATTGGCCCGGTAGAGGTCCGTCTCCACGGAGGCAACGTCGGAGACCGTTCGTGCCCCGGCAAGCCGCAGCCCCGTAGCCACAGCGTGTGCCAAGGCATTGGTGACCACACCGTCCACCACGTCGGTCCCGTTCAGGCTGCGCGTGCCGGCCCAACGGGAACGCTTGAAGTAAGACTGGGTCCTCAGCCACAAACCTGTTGCGCTGAGCCCGCGGACCTCTCCAATCTCACCGGCGGCCACCAGCGCTTCAATGGCGGGGAGGGCCTCGGAGCCCAGGCTTTGGAAGCCCACCTGCACCAGGCGGCCGGCGCTCGCGGCTGCTGCCATGACCTGTTGGTATTGCTCCATGGAGGCCACCGGGGGCTTTTCAAGGTACACGTTGGCGCCGGCCTTGAGCGCCGCCAGGGCCAGGGGAGCGTGCGTTTGGATCGGCGTGGAAATGATCACGACATCCGGCTCGACTCCTGCCGCCAACAGCTCATCCAGGGAAGGGAAGACCTCAACGCCAGGGCCAAGTTTTCCGTCGGCGGGAGGACGCGGATCGGCGACGGCCACCAGATCCAGCGTGCCGGCCGAAGCCAGCCGATCCAGGTTGGCGAGGTGCCGTTCGCCGAAGCCGTGGACACCCACCAGTGCGACACGGGGGAGCCGGGAGTGAACCTCCGCAGCGGAGGCTGTTAAGGGCTGGGTCATGAGGCTGTCCTAGTGAGGTCAGGTGCGGGGGAATTGCCGGATTGGGTGGGTTTCAGGGCTGCGGCAAGGAAGACCGCGGCCTCGTCCTGCATGGCCTGGGTGAAGACGTGGGGTTCGGGCCAAAGGCTGCCGGTGTACCGGGCGGGCAGGTGCTCCATCAGGTGCTGGTGGGCATCGCGCATTCCCTGTTCCGGGAAAAGCTGGTCAGCCATGCCGTATTGGACCAGGACCTTGGCGTCGGAGCGCACGGCCAGGTCCGGCCAGTCCCCCAGCTTCGAGAGACCGGGGGAGTGAAGCAACCATGAGTGGGCATCCAGGTACGCCGGCAGCAGCGAGCCAAAGGTGGTCATCATGCACGTCACTACGTAGCTGCGGATCAGGGGACTCAAGGCAGCGAGCACCATGGCACGCCCGCCTCCGCCGGAGAAACCGAGGCAGCCGAGCCGTTCGGAATCCACCCCTGGGAGCGTCGCGAGGATGCCCAGCGCGGCAAGGTCGTCGTGCGCTGCGGTTCCGGCGACGCTGCTGCCGAGCAGCGTCGCGGCTTTGGCCACGGTTTCCTCGTGGGCAGCTGCTGCCGCGTTGTACTGTTCAGCTGCGGAAGGTTCGACGCCGGACTCCCGCCAGAGTGCCCGCTGGCCGTTGACGGCGGTGGCGGTCCGCCAGGGCAGGGTGTCCAGGCCAAAGCCCCGGCTTCCCCACATGAAGGTGTCGTGGGCCAGCACTGCGAAGCCCTGCTGTGCCATCCATGTGGCGAGTGCGCGGCCGTCATATAGCTTCTTTCGCACCTCGGCCGGGATGGGGCCAAAGGGACGCAGCGCCTGGCCGGAGCCGCCCGCGTTGGAGGCACCGCCGTCGTGATCTTCTTTGTCGGCCGGAAGTGAGTTGCCCGGAAGGGACACGAGCCGCTCCGCGCCGTAGGCCTTGACTCCACCATGGCAGTGCAGGGCGAGGATGCCCGGCAGCGGGCCGGTTTCCCCGGTGGGCCGAACGAACCAGGCCGATGTCCTCGGCCCAAAGCCCAACTGCCAGGACAAGTGGGAGGTGGTGACGTCGTCGTGCGCTGTTTCGGAGTGCACCGTGTACTCAAGGTCCGGTGTTACGGAAGGTACGCCAAGTGTGTCGGCCAGTTGCTGCGCGGCCGGAGAAGCCGCGGTGAAGCGATGGCGGAGGGCGTAGTCCGGCCAGTCTTCGTAGCGCGCCAATGCGCTTGGACGGGTGGGTGTATCTGCCATGTCAGCAGCGCTCACGGCAGTCGCAGTCGGTGGGGAACAATGGTGTCCTGACTTTTCGATGCGTCGAGGGTGTGCGGGGGCGCACGCCGGGCGTCTTCAGCGTGGGGAAATCGGATGGGGCGGCTTCATCAGAAAACGCTTTCTCAAAAATTAGCAAAAGGCTGTACATGGGTCAAGAAAACGTTTACTTTGGTACGGAGCCGCTGAAGCCCGGGACCTGAATCCCGGCCCCTCAGGGGAAGCGCCGGAACATCGGCGCCCCGGAAGGCAAGCACCAACCAGACTCGAAGTGCGTGGATGGCCACGATGACCAAAGGAGACCACATGGCCGCTGTATTACACACGGGGACGCCGCAAGGCGTTCGCGGGCCGGCGAGGGGGAAACGATGAGCGCTATTGGCGAACTCTCGACAATGACCCGCCGCAAGGGCCCCATGACCAAGGAGGAAAAGAAGGCGAACGGCCGCGACAACAAGGCAGCGTACATCTTCCTTTCGCCATGGTTGGTGGGTTTGGTGGCCATCACTGTTGGCCCCATGTTGATGTCGTTGTACTTGTCCTTCACGGACTACAACCTTCTGCAGCCGCCTGAGTGGGTAGGCCTGGATAACTTCGTCCGCATGTTCGGCGATGCCCGTCTTCACAACTCGCTGGGTGTGACCTTCACGTACGTGCTGGTGGGTGTTCCGCTCCAGTTGGCGGTGGCACTGATCATCGCGCTGGTCCTGGACAAAGGTCTCCGCGGACTTCCGTTCTACCGTTCCATCTTCTACTTGCCGTCCCTGCTGGGCGGCTCCGTTGCCGTTGCCATCCTGTGGAAGCAGATCTTCGGCACCACCGGCCTGGTCAACCAGGTCCTGGCGATGGTGGGCATCGAAGGCCCCGGTTGGATCTCAGACCCCAACACCGCCCTTGGCTCCATCATCCTGCTGCACGTCTGGACCTTCGGCAGCCCCATGATCATCTTCCTGGCCGGCCTGCGCCAGATCCCTGTGATGTATTACGAGGCAGCCGAAGTTGATGGCGCCACCACATTGCAGAAGTTCTGGCGGATCACCCTTCCGATGCTGAGCCCCATCATCTTCTTCAACCTGGTGCTGCAGATCATCGGTTCGTTCCAGTCGTTCACCCAGGCGTTCATCGTCTCCGGCGGCAACGGCGGCCCGTCCGACTCCACCATGTTCTTCACCCTGTACCTGTACCAAAAGGGCTTCGGCCAGTTCGATATGGGTTACGCCTCAGCGATGGCCTGGTTCCTGCTGGTCATCATCGGTGTCTTCACTGCCATCAACTTCATCGCTTCAAAGTATTGGGTGTTCTACGATGACTAAACTCCAGACCCTCCCCGCAGCTTCCTCCGACGCCAAGGCTGGCAAGTCCGGAAAGAGCCCGCGCCGCCGCGAGTCCCGTGGCAGCCTCGCTTTCAGCCGCAGTGCCCGCATCAAAGGTTTGATCAAGCACGCCATCCTGATCATCGTGGGCGGTGTGATGATCTACCCGCTGCTGTGGATGGTGGTTTCCTCCCTGCGGCCCAACGATCTCATCTTCCGCGAACCCGGCCTCTGGCTGGAGAACCTGGAAATGAGCAACTACACCGATGGCTGGTCCGCGCTGACCCACCCGTTCGGGCATTACATGATCAACTCGGCGATCGTGGTCCTGGGCTCCATCCTGGGCAACCTGATCTCCTGCTCCATGGCGGCCTACGCTTTCGCCCGGCTGCAGTTCAGCGGCAAGAAGATCTTCTTCGGCATCATGCTGCTGACCATCATGCTCCCGTTCCACGTGGTGATTGTGCCCCAGTACATCCTGTTCTCCCAGATCGGCTGGGTGAACACCTTCTGGCCGCTGATCGTACCCAAGCTCCTGGCCACTGACGCGTTCTTCGTGTTCCTCATGGTCCAGTTCATCCGCGGTATCCCGAAGGACCTCGATGAAGCAGCACGCATCGACGGCGCCGGCCACCCCAGGATCTTCCTCCGCGTGATCCTGCCCCTGATGGTCCCGGCCCTGGCCACTACCACCATCTTCACGTTCATCTGGACCTGGAACGACTTCTTCGGAGCCCTCATTTACCTGACGGACCCGGACATGTTTACCGTCCCTGTGGCACTGCGGGCATTCGTTGACTCGCAGTCGGCCACCAGTTGGGGATCGCTCTTCGCGATGTCCATCGTGTCCCTGCTCCCCGTGTTCCTCGTCTTCCTGTTCGGCCAGCGGTTCCTCATTAAGGGCATCGCCACCACCGGCATCAAATAGGCCGCGAGTATCGCCGGAAGAGGGCGGCGGTTGCCGCCCCCTTTTGGCGAGTGACGCCCGGGGCCAGGTGTCGACGGCGGTGCGTACCGCCGTCGACATGCGCGCCGACGACACTGGGTACCGGCGTCGAGCCTTTGAACAACTAAGACAAGTTTGCATCTTGTAATACAAGATTGTGACTTGTATCATAATCATCAGTAAGAAAACGCTTTCCCAATCGCATCAGGATCAATGAAGATCGGAGACAACAGTGCCGGTACATCCCAAAGGTGAGGCAGTCGCCCCCGTAGCAGGGTCAACAGCTTCGGCTCCCGCAGCCCAGGCTCCCAAAGCCCGGCGTAACAAGCGCAAACTTCGCGCCTCGGCGTTGGTCGCTGCCACGGCAGCAGCCGTCCTCGCCCTCACCGCTTGCGGCGGCGGCGGAGGATCGGACGCCAAGAGCGCCGACGGCAAGGTGGAGCTGCGCTTCGCTTGGTGGGGCGGCGACAAGCGGGCCCAGGTAACCCAGGCGGCCATCGCTGCGTTTGAAGCCGAGAACCCCAACATCAAGATCAAGCCCGAGTATGGCGACTGGAGCGGCTACTGGGACAAGCTGGCCACCCAAGTGGCAGCCAACGATGCTCCTGACATCATCCAGATGGACGAAAAGTACATCACCGAGTACTCCACCCGCGGCGCCCTGTTGGACCTCTCCAAGTACCAGATCGACACCTCCAAGCTCGACGAAGCCGCGCTGGAAGCCGGCAAGGGCGAGAAAGGCCTGACCGGCATCGCTGCAGGCATCAACGCCGCAACCATCTTGGCCAACCCGGCAGTCTTCCAGGCAGCAGGCGTCGCCATTCCGGATGACAAGACCTGGACCTGGGAAGACTTCGAGCGCGTTGCCGCCGAGGTCACCGCCAAGTCGCCCAAGGGCACCTACGGCGCCGCCGCCTACGGCACGGATGAAGCATCCCTCGGAGTATGGCTCCGCCAGAACGGCAAGTCCCTCTACACGGAGGACGGCAAGCTGGGCTTTGAGCCTTCGGACATCGCCGAATGGTGGGGCTTCCTGAAGGAACTCAGCGAGAAGAAGGCTGTTCCGTCGGCATCGGAGGTTGTTGAAGCCGAAGCCGCTCCGCTGGACCAGAGTGGTCTGGCTACCGGCAAGAACGGCCTGGCTTTCTGGTGGTCCAACCAGCTCCCGGCACTCGAGAAGGCTGCCGGCGGCGAACTCCAGATCCTGCGCTTCCCGTCCAAGACGGGCAAGGCTGAAGACGCCAAGCTCTGGTACAAGGCTTCCCAGTTCTGGTCCGCGTCATCGCGTACCAAGCACCCGGAAGAGACTGCCAAGTTCATCGACTTCCTGACCAACAACGTCAAGGCCGGCGAGGCTCTGCTGGCAGACCGCGGCGTGTACCCGAACTCCGAGATCCGTGAGGCCATCGCACCCAAGCTGGCCAAGGCCGACGTCAAGGTTGTCAGCTTCATTGACGGGATCAAGGGCGAACTTGGCGAAGCGCCTGCAGCACCGCCGAAGGGCGCTGGTTCCATCCAGGAAATTGTGAAGCGGTACACCTCGGAGGTCCTGTTCAACAGGCTCTCCACTGAAGAGGCCGGCAAGAAGGCTGTGGACGAAATGAAGTCCGCCATCAGCTAACTTTTCCTCAGAAAACAACCGCGCCCCGGACGGATCATTCGTGATCCGGCGGGGCGCGGTTTTTTCGTGTGCGTCAGCCTTCGTGTGCCGGCCCAACTGGGTAGCAGATCATGTCGTTCTGACGCGTGAGAACGGCATGATCTGCTACTTACTTGGGTTAATCTTCCGCGATGACAGCCACGGCTCCGGCGGGGACGACTCCGGTGAAGCGCAGGCCGCTGAGCAGTTCGGCGCCGTCGGCCTTGACCGTGAGGTCTTCCCTGCTGTGGTTGATGGCGAACAGGAAGCTGCGGCCGTCGTCGGAGCGCCGGCGGGAAAGTTCGACGCCGGCAGTCGCCTCGGCCACGGCCGTCACCCCGGCGTCGTCCACCAGTCGAGCGGTCAGGGCATCGATGCCGGCGGCATCCGGGAGCGTGGCGAGGTACCAGGCCGAACCGTTTCCGACGGATCGACGCGTCAGTGCCGGGACGCCGTCGAGCGGGTAGTCGGTGAAGGTCGCCAGGACCTCGGCCGAAGCGCCGGCGGACCCGGCAACGTGCACGTGCTCGCTCCACACGGAGCCGGAAGTTCCATCGCTCAACGTGACCGAGGTGCCGGGGAACAGCGGGTGGAATTCCTCGCTGCGTATGCCCAGCAAGTCACGGAAAGCGCCGGGGTAACCGCCCAAACGGACGTGGTCGCGCTCGTCGACGATGCCGCTGAAGTAGCTGATCAGGACCGTGGCGCCACGGTCCGCAGCGGCGGAAATCGAAGCAGCGGCCTGGTCCGTCACGGAGTACAAGGTGCAGACCAGGATGAGGTCGTAGCCTGCGAGGTCCGCTGAGGGATGGACGAAGTCCGCGGTGATTCCGCGGAGGTACAGGGAGCGGTGGAACGCCCGCATCGTATCGAGGTATTTCAGCGAATTGTTGGGGTGCGAGTCCAGCTCCGACGCCCACCAGGCCTCGTAATCGAACACGATAGCCACCCGGGACTCCACCCGGGATCCCTTGACGGGTTCCAGCCTGGCCAGTGCCTCGCCGAGGTCCACCACATTGCGCCACACCTGGGTGTCGCGGCCACCGTGGGGAACCATGGCTGAGTGGAATTTCTCCGAGCCTGCCTTGCTCTGCCGCCACTGGAAGAACATCACGGCATCGGCACCGCGCGCCACGTGGGCGAGTGAGTTGCGGAGCATTTCGCCGGGCATCTTGGGCTGGTTGTGCGGCTGCCAGTTGACGGCCGACGTGGAGTGTTCCATCAGGATCCAGGGCTGTCCGCCTGCTACGCCACGGGTGAGGTCTGCGCTGAACGCGAGCTCGATTTCGCGTTCCGGGTCCGCGGCCACCAGATAGTGGTCGTTGGCAATCACGTCCATGTCCTTGGACCAGTCAAAGTAGTCCAGGGCCTTGGTGGCGCTGGAGACCATGAAGTTGGTGGTAGCCGGGATGGCCGGGGTGACCTCGCGGATCACGGCCAGCAGTTCGCGGTAGTAGTCCATGAACACCCACGAGTTGAAGCGGGCAAAGTCCAGTTGCTGGCCCGGGTTGAGGGTGGTGGGAGCCGCGCCCGGCGGGATGATGTCAGCAAATGAGGCGTAGTGCTGGGACCAGAACGCTGTTCCCCAGGCCTCGTTCAGGGCCTCGATGGAGCCGTAGCGCCGCCCCAGCCAAGCCCGGAAAGCGGCGGCGTCTTCTTCTCCGTGGAACTCGCCAACGTGGCAGCCAAGTTCGTTGTCCACGTGCCACAGCGCCAGGGCGGGGTGGTCCTTGTAGCGTTCGGCGATAACCCGCATCATGGCGGTGGCGTACTTGCGATAGACAGCCGACGACGGCGTGTAGTGGCGTCGCGAGCCACGTTCCAGCCGCACTCCTTCCGCGGTGACGGGAAGGATCTCGGGGTATGCGCGGGCAAGCCAGGCCGGGGGAGAAGCGGTGGCGGTAGCGAGGGCCACTTTGATTCCGGCTCCATGGAGGTTGTCCAGGACATCGTCCAGCCAGCCGAAGTCGTAGTTGCCTTCGGTGGGTTCCAGAAGTCCCCAGGAGAAGATGGCGACGCTCAGGAAGTTCACGCCGGCTTCCTTCATCAGCTCGATGTCTTCCAGCCGGATGTCTTCGGGCCACTGCTCAGGGTTGTAGTCGCCACCGTAGGCGAGTCCGTCGATGCTGTTCCAGACAGGTGCGCTGCTGGTGTTTTCGGGGGAGGTCAAGGTGACTCCTTCGTCATGGTGGCGGTTTCAGTCTCTGCTGTGGCCGGAGCGTATGCAAGCAGCGTACCGATGAAATCACTGCGAAGCAGGTTCTTTGGAAAACGCTTGCCCAGATTGATAATTAGGGATATTGTATCGATTCAGAACGAGTGTAAGCGAGATCACTGCCACGTTGTAGAGAACTCGACCAGCTTGCACCAACTGAGCAAGGAGGCTCTCATGATCGATAGAAGGAAATTCCTGGGTACGGTGGCTCTGGGCACTGCGTCTGCCGCGTTCCTGGCCGCGTGTGGCCAGTCTTCGTCACCGGCCCAGACTGGTTCGGCGGAGAACCCCGTCACCATCACGTACACGTGGTGGGGCAATGACGACCGTGCCGAGCGCACCCGTAAGGCCATTGCGTTGTTTGAGTCCAAGAACCCTGACGTGAAGGTCAACGGCAACTTCTCGGACTTCGCGGGGTACTGGCAGAAGCGGGCCACGGAGGCTGCCGGCGGTGGCTTGCCGGACGTGATGCAGTGGGATTTGTCCTACCTGCGGGATTACGGCCAGCGGAACCAGCTCCTGGATCTGGGCACGGTAAAGATCAACACGGACGCGTTCGATAAGTCCCTCCTTCCCTCGGGCCAGATCCGAGGCAAGACCTACGGCATCCCCACCAGCACCAATGCCTTCGCGGTGTATTACGACCCCGCCAAGCTCGCTTCGCTGGGTATCGCGGAGCCGGATGGTTCCTGGAACTACAAGGAGTTCAACACCTTCCTGGCCGAGGTTGGCGCGAAGGGCAACGGCACCTTGTTCGGCGGCACCGACTACACGGGTATTTGGTGGAACTTCAACATCTGGTTGCGGCAGAACAACATCCAGGCCTTCACCGATGAAGGAAAGCTTGGTTTCTCCAAGGATGACCTGAAGAAGTGGTGGAACCTCACCGCGGACCTGCGCGGTACCGGTGCGATTGTGGGCGAGGACAAGGCTACCCAGCTGCTGCCCAAGTCCCCGTTCGGTTCCAACGTGACCGCCACTGAGGTCACTTGGGATAACTTCATGGCCGGTTACCTCGCCGACTCCGGCGCCAAGGAACTCAAACTCGTCCCGGTCCCCTCGGATGATCCGGATAACCTGGGCCTGTTCCTCAAGCCCTCCATGCTGATGGTGGCCAGCGCCAAGACCAAGAACAAGGACGCTGCTGCCCGGTTCATTGACTTCATGGTCAACGATCCCGAGGTGGGCCAGATCTTCAAGACCTCCCGCGGTGTTCCGGCGTCGAAGACCCAGCGCGACGGCACCACGTTCGAAGGCACGGACAAGCTGGTGGTGGACTACGAGAAGTCCATCGAGAAGTACCTCAAGGATGCCCCGGAGCCGCCCATTGTTGGTTTCGGCACCCTGGAGTCCACGTTCAAGCGGGTCACGCAGGACCTGAACTACGGCAAGTTGACCGTGGACGGCGCAGCTGATGCGTGGTTCAAGGAAGCCGAAGACCTTATCAAGCAGAACGCCTGATTCAGACCTTCTGTGTCTGATCCCGGCCTTCCTAACTGACGGATTATTCTCGTGACGCAAAGCCCAACCCTGAGCAGGCGTGCCGCCTCCGCTCCCACGCCGCCGCGCAAATCGCGGCGGCGTGGGGCGGACACCCGCGCCGGTTACACCTTCCTGTTGCCGTGGCTGCTGGGATTCATCGCCCTGACCGTGGGCCCGATGATTTCCTCGCTGTACCTGTCCTTCACCAACTACAACCTCTTCGATGCCCCCAAGTGGATCGGTGTCGATAACTACGTCACCCTCTTCCAGGACGAACGGTTCCTGCAGTCGGTGGGCGTGACCATGCAGTACGTGGTCTTCGGAACCCCGCTCAAGCTCGCGGCGGCGTTGGCGATCGCGATGCTGCTCAACAGCAAACGCAAGGGGCAGGGTTTCTACCGGTCCGCGTTCTACGCACCCTCGCTGATCGGTGCTTCGGTATCCATCGCGATCGTCTGGAAGGCCATGTTCGGCGATTCCGGCCCGGTGGACCAGGGCTTGTCCTTCTTCGGGATCAACCTTGGCGGCTGGGTGGGCAACCCCAACATGACCATGGGCATGATGATCCTGCTGACCGTCTGGCAGTTCGGCGCCCCCATGGTGATCTTCCTGGCCGGCCTGAAGCAGATCCCCACGGACCTGTATGAGGCCGCCTCGATGGACGGCGCCGGCCCGGTCCGGAAGTTCATCAACATCACCTGGCCCATGCTCTCCCCGGTGATCTTCTTCAACCTGCTCATGGAAACCATCCACGCGTTCCAGATCTTCGCCTCGGCCTACATCATTTCCAACGGTGAAGGCGGCCCGGCAGGCTCCACCCTCTTCTACACCCTCTACCTGTACTTGCGCGGTTTCTCCGATTTCCGGATGGGTTACGCCTCGGCCATGGCCTGGCTCCTGGTGATCGTGGTCGGCATCATCACGCTGATCTTCTTCAAGACCTCCAAGTCCTGGGTCCACTACAGCGGTGATTCGAAATGACAACCATGGCAACACCCACCCAAAACCAACCCACCACGCCCGCCACCCCGGCACCGGTCTACAACCCGAAGTCCGAGTCCACCACGGTCAAACGGATCAAGAGCACCATCTTCCACATCGTCGCCCTGGCTTTGGTGGCCATGGTCCTCTACCCGGCCCTGTGGATGATCTCCGCGTCCTTCAAGCCGAACTCCGAGATCGGCGGCGCCAACAACGCGTTGTGGTCGGCCAACTTCAGCGTCAACAACTTCATCACGGCCATGGAAGGCATCGGCGGGGTCTCCACCCTGACGTTCTTCACCAACTCGTTGATCCTGGCTGTCGGCGCCGTCGTCGGAACGGTCCTCTCGGCGTCCATCTCGGCCTACGCGTTCGCCCGGATCAACTTCCCCGGCCGCGGACTGTTCTTCGGCATGATGATCGCCACGCTGCTGTTGCCCTTCCACGTGGTCATCATCCCGCAGTACATCGTGTTCCAGCAGCTTGGCCTGGTGGACACCTACGTGCCCTTGCTGATCGGCAAGTTCCTCGCCGCGGACGCGTTCTTCGTGTTCCTCATGGTCCAGTTCATGCGTGGCCTCCCGGCCGAACTGGACGAAGCAGCCAGGATCGACGGTGCAGGGCACGTCCGGATCTTCGGGTCCATCATGCTCCCGCTCATGAAACCGGCCCTGATCTCCACCTCGATCTTCTCCTTCATCTGGAGCTGGAACGACTTCCTCGGCCCGCTGCTCTACCTCAACACCCCCGAAAAATACCCGCTGCCACTCGCGCTGCGGCTCTTCGTGGACCAAACCCAGTCCTCGGACTACGGCGCCATGATCGCCATGTCCGTCCTGGCCCTCCTCCCGGTCCTGGTCTTCTTCCTCGTCTTCCAGCGCTACATCGTCGAAGGCGTCTCCACACAAGGCCTCAAAGGCTAAGGGATAACAGAGAATGAGCACTATGAACGCCACTGGCAAGTCCTCGGGGAAGCCCGGAATTCCGGTCAACCGCTTTGCCCTCTTTGCCGAGACCATCCTGGCCGGGGTCATCGTGCTCCTCTTGTCCGTCCCCCTGGTGACGGCGCCGGCTGCCTATGCGGCCGGCGTCGCGCACCTGGAAAGGCACCTCAGCGGCAGGGACGATTCCCTGCGGAGCTTGTGGGGCAATTTCCGTCGTGCGCTTCCCGGCAGTTGGAAGTTTGGCATCACGACGGCGGTAGCCGCCGTCGTGATTGTCCTGAACCTGTTGCTCGCTTTGGTGGGTCAACTGCCCGGCCGTGCAGTCATCCTGCCGGCCACGTTGATTCTGGCTGCGGCCGGGGCGATCCTCCTGCTCCGCACCGCTGCCAACTGGAGCGGTGGCGTGAACTGGGACGGCGATGCAGGCCGGCAGCCTGTTGAGGTGCCGGGCCAGCAACGCTGGGCAGCTGCCTACTCAAGCGCCAAGGATGACTCGGTGCGTGACTGGAGCGGTTCCTTGCTGCTGCTCGCCGCCCTCTTCATGGCGGTCGTCTTCGTCTGGATGTTGCAGGCGTTGTTCGTGATCGTGCCCGGGACCCTGGTCCTGGCCGCCGCAGCCATTAAGATCCGCTCCAATCGCTGAGTTTTTGTACAGCTAATGCCCTTTAGGAGCCTCCTTAAGGGCGTTATGTGTACAAAAACTCCATAAGAATCCGCCCCCAACCCGCTGAATCGAGCAGTCCACCCCGTGTCGCCGCGCCAGTTCCCTCCGCGCCCCAAATCCACCATTTCAACCGATGCATCCGCCGCACGGACACGCTCCACGGAAACCTGGCACTACCCGCTGCGGCACCACAATTACCGGATCTTCGTGGCACTCTCGCTGGTGGGGAGCGGCGGAGTGTGGATGCAACGGCTGGCGCAGGACTGGCTGGTTCTCCAGCTCACGGGGAGCCCGGCCGCTGTGGGCCTCGCCGTGGCGTTGCAGTTCCTGCCCATGCTGGTGGTGGGCCCCATCAGTGGTGTGCTGGTGGATCTTTTCCCCAAACGACGCATCCTCCTTGTCTGCCAGTCTGTTGCGGTCTTGCTGGCTGCCGGACTTGCGGTGTGGAACGCAACCGGCGGCACCGACGTCTGGGTGGTCTACGCCTCCTGCATCGCCTTGGGCGTCACCAGTGCCATCGATGGACCAGCGAGGCAGGTGTTCGTCAACGAGGTGGTGGGCGATACCGGACTCCCCGCAGCCATCGGCCTGAACAGCGCCGTTAGCCAACTGGGTGCCATGGTTGGACCCGCGCTTGCCGGCGTGGTTATTGCCCAGGCAGGTCCGGCCGCGGCGTTCGCTGCCAATGCCGGCTTGGGAATGGCCGTCCTGGTGATGATCATGTCCATCAGACCAGGCGAGCTCCACCACTCACTCGAAGTCAGTGGGCAGGAGCCGCGGCGGGGCCGGATCCTGGCTGGTTTCCGCTTTGTCCGGGCGCGCCCGCCGTTGCTTCTGACCATGCTGCTGGCAGGCTTGCTGGGCGCTTTCGGCATGAACGGACCCGTGGTCCTGGCGGCCTTCGCGGACCAGGTGTGGCACAGCGGTCCAGCTGGATTCGGCCTCTTCAACACAGTCAGCGCCTTGGGGGCCTTGGCGGGTGCTTTGGTGGCCACGCGGATCAAGCGCTTTGGCCGCAGGGGGATTGTTGCCAGTGCCGGGCTTTTTGGCCTGACGCAATTGCTCGCCGCCGTGATGCCTACGCAGGAATGGTTTGTGGTGATGCTCATTGTGGTGGGCTTCATGACGCTGCTGTTCCTCACAAGTGCTGCCACCGCCGTCCAGTTGGAGGCCGGCGCCAGCGTTCGCGGCAGGGTCCTGGCCCTTTATTTCCCGTTGCTTCTGGGTGGGCACGCGCTGGGTGGATTGTTGGCGGGATGGCTGACGGAGGATTTTGGCGTCCGTACTGGGTTGGTGGTCACCGGTGCGCTGGGTATGGCCTCGGCTGCTGTGATTGGTTTCCTGCTGTGGAGCTTCTCAAGACGCCGGCGCTGAGCTCGTACATCTCGATGAGCGGTTTTGTGAAAGTTTGGGAGGAAACAAACAAAGTTTCCTTGAAGGGTGACGTAGAGCACACCTAGGCTGAGAAAGCGTTTTCTCCGACGTGCATCTGCAAGACTCACCCTGCCCAGACAAGGACCCCAGATGTCGATCCGTGCAACAAAGAAGTTCGCGCTCAAAGCTGCAGCCGCCGCGGCCGTTGTAGCCATCACCATGACAGGCTGCGGCAGCTCGCCGCAGGCCGCCTCCGACGGCACAGTCACCCTGCGCTTCAGCTGGTGGGGCTCGGATGTCCGCCACAAGATGACCCAAAAACTTATTGACGCCTTCGAGGCCGAGAATCCCACCATCAAGGTCAAGGGCGAATACGGCGACTGGTCCGGCTATTGGGACAAACTCGCTACGCAGGTTGCCTCGCAGGACGCTCCTGACATCATTCAAATGGATGCCGCTTACCTGGGCGAGTACGCCGAGCGCGGTGCCCTCCTGGAACTTAAGGACGTAGACCTTGGCAAGTTCGATTCTGCCGTTGCAGATGCAGGCAAGGTTGAAGGTAAGCAGTATGCCGTCACTGCCGGTGTGAACGCGCAGGTAGTTCTGGCCAACCCATCGCTCCTGTCGGCCAGCGGTGTCACGTTGCCCGATGACAAGACCTGGACCTGGGACGAATACAACAAGACGGCGGCCGCCATCACCGAAGGCAGCAAGAGCGGCGTCTATGGCTCAGGAGCCGTCAGCGGCGACGCTCCCATGAATCTCTGGTTCCGCCAGCACGGCAAGTCGCTGTTTACCTCGGACGGCAAGTTCGGCTTTGACGAGGGCGACCTCACGGGCTGGTACGAATACCAGGCCGAACTCCGCGATTCCAAGGCCGTGCCGCCCGCCTCGGTGATGACAGAGGACGCCACCGCTTCTGTAGACCAACAGGGCCTGGCTACCAACAGGTTCGGGCTCGCGTGGTACTGGTCCAACCAGCTGAGTGCCCTGACCAAAGCGTCCGGCCAGCCCTTGGAGATCCACCGTCCGCCGAGCACTGACGGCAGCGCCGCCAGTGCCAAGCAGTTCTACAAGTCTTCACAGTTCTGGTCTGCGAGTTCCCGCACCAAGCACCCGGCGGAGGTGCAGAAGCTCATCGACTTCCTGGCCAACAATGTGGAGGCCGGCGAGATTGCCCTCGCAGACCGCGGAATCCCGGGCAACTCGGAGGTCCGCGCCGCAGTCCTTCCCAAGCTGACACCGGAGGACGCAGCCACGGCAAAGTTCATTGACGGGATCTCCTCCGAGTTGGGAGACGCAGTGCCGGTACCCCCGGCAGGTTCCAGTTCCGCCGTCGAGGCTTTTGGCCGATACGGCCTGGAGGTGCACTTCAACCGGATGTCACCCGCGGACGCTGCGAAGAAGGCCATGGACGAAGCCAAGAGCGCGCTGGGTTAGGTTCACTGAGGCCCAGCGAGGTGGCATTTAATGACAGTTCAGACGAGGAACATTGTCATTAAATGCCGTCTCGGGGGCTGAAAGTCCACGTGCCAGGTCCGGCCGGAACTGTACGGTCCGGGAGCACCACCTGGGCCGTCATGCCTGCGGGAATGCTGCACTCCAGCTCCATGCCGTCGGCCGTCCGTTGCCAGGAAACAGCAACCACTCCGCGCTGGGTGGGCACGCTGCCCTCGGCACGTTCCAGCCGGCACACCGGCGGTTGAATCACGACGGCGGACGCCCCCGGCGCTGTCACCCGGACACCGAGGAGGTACTCAAGGATCTCCCGGACTACGGAAGCAGACCAAGCGTGGGACTGGCTGTAGTCGCTGCCCTCATCGAGTTCCCAGGCTTCCCAGGTGAAGGAGCCACCGGCTTCCAGCAAACGTGCCCAGCCAGGCTGGCCTGGCTCCGTCAGGAGATCCAGGACAGCGTCCACGCGCCCCTGCGACAGCAGCGCCCGGAACAGTCGGTGCACCGTCATGGGGCCCTGCCGCATCCCCATTCCGGCGATGCGTTCGGCGTCCTTGGCCGCGTGCACGGAAGGGGTGATGCCCAGCGACAACGGGAACGACGTCGCATGCTGTGAGGCATTCAGGCTCGGCCGGCCGTCGGTGTACAAACCATCCATCATCACGCCTTCCACGCGCAGCCGGGTGTTGATGTGCCCCGCCAGCTCCTCGGCCGCTTCCTTGTACCGGGTGGCCTCGTGCGCAAGGCCTGCAGACCCGCAGAGCCGGCTGACGGCGTCGAGCACTGACCAGGACTGGGCGTTCACCGTGGTGCGCGCCGCGCAGTCCATGTCGTAGCCGAAGCGGCCCGGCGCCGGCCAATCCACGATGCCGTGGAGGTACGGGCCCGCACCGCCGCCAAGGTCGGTGACCAGCCCGGCGGTGGGACCGTTGCCGGGGATGTGCCGGAGCACGTACCCGGCCGTGTCCTGAAGGCAGGGGAGGAGTTCCTGGACCAGTGCGTCATCCCCACTGAGCCGGTGGTAGTCCTCCACCCATTCGGGCATCATGAGCGAGAAGTCGGGGATGTCGCGCTTGCCGTCGCCGTTGGGATACACCGCGTTGTAGCGACCCCGCTGATCGGGTGAATCCCAGTAGCGCTTGGCTGATCCCGCGAATTCGCGCAGTGCCTTGGCCGTGAAATGACGCTCACCGAACAACGCCATGGTGGCGTAGGAGATGTTCACGGCGTCGCCCAGGAACTGGCCCTTCTCGCGGGTGGGCGTGTCCACGAACTGTTCCTGCACACCGAGCAACGCAGAGTCCCGAAGGAGCGCGAAGACCCTGTTCAGGGTGTCGTCGGAGCTGTGGAAGCTGCCTTCGGCCGGGTGTTCAGCATGGATGACCGTTGCCCCCACCGCACCGAGGTCAGCGATGCCCACGCCGGGAAATTCGAGGTAGCGGAACCCCAAGTGCACCGCTGCCTCGTAGCGCTGCGGACCGTCCTTCTGCGTATACGGGAACGCCATGTCCGTGTTCTGGCTGGGTGTCTTTCCTGGGTCCACCCGACCATCGGCCCGCAGGTTGTACCCTGCCCGAACCATCACGGTCCGTCCGTGCCGGCCCCGGAGGAACTCCACCACCGGGCGCCCGGGGATCACTGCGCCGAAGTCTGCCACCGGTGTGCCGTCGTCGGCCGTGAAAATGTCGACGGCGGGAGCATGGTTCCGCGCGACGCTGGCGTGATGTGGATTGAGGACCGGGAAATCGGGGACGGGATGGGCTCCGATCGAAAGCGCAGGCTGCCAGTCTTCCGGCTGGGCTGCGGCGTCGAAATGCTCGATCGGGTCGCCCTCATCGTTGCGGTACCCGCTCTGGCGGTAGGGACCCTCGGCCACCAGCCAAGCGGGCCCGGATCCGAACACGTCCCGGGTGCCGTCGTCGTACTCCACCGTCAACTGGGCCAGCAGACCAGGGCGGCCGGCCGCGCGGCCCTGGCCCGGACCGTACCAATGCGCGACGGCGGTCAGGGTGGCGGTGCCGCTCGACTGCAGTGTGTCAGTGACGTCGGCGGCGTTGTAGAAGTGTTCGCCCGGGTAGCCGAAGTTGGTGGTCTCCAGGCAGGGACTGCCGTTGAGGGTGAACGCGGCGTGGTGGCTTGCCGCAGCGTAGAGACGGGCGCGGACCACGGGCTGCTTGGGGCTGAAGGTTGCCTTGGCAAGGGTCCACTCGTCGGGCTGGCGGAGGGGAGTGGTGGTGGTCCAGTCTGCCAGCGAGCCGGGGTCGGTGAAGTCGCTGCTGTGGAGGGTCTTCCCGTCGCTCCGGAGATCAAGGGAGAGGTATTCGGCCTGGCTCCGTGGCCCCTGGTGGAAGGCGATGCCCGTGCCGCCGGTGTTTGCGACGTCCGAGTCCAAGGCCGTGGTGCCGTCAATGGTGACGGTGATGCGCTGCCCGTCGTCGGTGACCACCAGATTCTGCCAGCCGTCGTGGGGAGTGGCGCCCGCCCGTGAAACAGCGGTTGCCTCAAAGGCCGGGGTTTCGGCCAGTGCCTCCGTGGCGGGCGCAGCCATGGCTCCGATCTCCCAATCGGGAGCCTGCCGGAGGACGGCTGTACGGTTGGGTTTCATTTCCAGCAGCAGCCCGGTTCCGGGTCCCTCGCTGCGAAGGAGAATTCCGGCAGTACCCAGACGCAAGCGGAAGCGGGCATTGATGACCGTGTTGCCGCTGGCTGGCACGGGCCAAGGAAGATGTGGCGAGCCGCTCACACGCAGCAAACCCTCCACCAGTTCCAGCGGCGCGCGGCCTCCCGGGGCGCGATGAATCCACTCGGCGTTCCAGCCGCTTGTTCCCGACTCGTAGAGCCCTGTGCTGAAGGGGGCCGGCGCGCTCGGCGCGCCCACAGCGCCGGTGGCGTCCGTGACCTGCACGGTCCACTGGTAGTCACTGTCAGGGCTGAGGTTGGGGCTGTTTTCGGGGCTTGTGGAGGACTGGTGGTGCTGCTGGTCCGTGACAACAGTGCCCGAATCCCACACTTCTGTTCCGGCGCGGTCCATCACCCGGAGGCGGTACGCACCTTGGAACGATTGCCCCGTGTCAGCGGAAGGACCGGCATCCAGCTGCCAAGCGAACCCAGGCAGTGCCGGGGCCATCAGGCACTGCGTTCGGCCCTCCACCGTGAGGTTCGTCGCGAGGAGTGGTGATGCCGGGGCGTTGGAACTCATCGAGCTGACACCAATTCCTCGATGTCAGGGGTGCCGAGTATTCCGTCACTGATCCACACCTTGACGGAACGGGTCAGCGAATCGCCCGCAGCCAACTCGACTGCGGTGTCCCAAGCCAGCGCCGAACCCACGGCCGGGTAGCCGCTGCATCGCACAAACCATGGGTCCGGGGACTCGGAAGGTGCGCCAAACACCAACGTGGCCGGCCCGCCGTCGAACTCTCCGGTCCACGCCAGCCACGGCGTCACTGAACCATGTACGGCGGGTTCGCCCTCGGCTGTGGAGGAGAACACTCGCGGAGAGGCATTGACAGGAAGCCTCCAGAAGAAGCCGCCGTAGCCACTTCCCGCGGCACCGTGCGAGCCAGGACTGCCCAGCGAGGCATCCACGACGGCGGTGAGTTCCGTTGTGATGTCCAGCCGCCACGTTCGCGGGGTGACGAGCGAACGACGGAAAGTGCGACGCTCCTCCAAGAGCAAGCCGCCATCGGCGGCCAGCCAGTGGAGGTCCGCCGTGGAGTGGTCCGGTCCGTGGGTGACTCCGGCGATCCCGATGCTGCCGTGGTCGTTCAGGTCCACGTATTTTCCTGCCGACCGGCGATAACTGCGCCCACCCCAGAAATTGCTGCCGTTGACGTCCTGCAGCGCGAAACCGGCGCCGAGATGCCACACGTGGTCCGAAGCAAGGTGGTCTGTCACCACAATGCCGCCGCGGGTGGTCACCGGATGAAGGTAAGGGCGCGGCGACAACGCCGTGGCAAGGTCACTTCCCTTGCGGAAGATGGCTGTGGGAGCTTCCTCACTGGGATCGCCGGCACCTTCAGAATCCGCATCGGGGGCGAAGAGAGCTTCGGATCCCGTTGCGTCTGGTCGCGCCCACGGCAGGCTGAGTTCGGCGAACGTGGCATGGGACAGTGTGGCCCGTTCCAGGATGTCCTCGATGCGGGGGATCACTGCATGGGCTTGATCGCCGGATCCCACCCACGTCACGAATTCCGAGGGAATCAGGGCAGGAGCCTCGGCTGTCCGGATGGCTTCCAGGACGCGCATGAAGGCGCCGCTGTGATCCAAGGGGCTGAGCAAGGCGGTGCCGTCGGAAAGGTGTTGGAGCAGGTTCTCCGTGAGATCGTCCCGCCCGAAGACATGGGTGGTTTCGCCGGCTTCGGTGCGGACCGTGACACGGTCTTCGGTGTAATGGAACACCGCTGTTCCCTCGGTGCCGTGAAGCGTGACATACGGTTCCACGGATTCGGTGGCACACAGCGTGAGGGCGCAGGTGATGGGCAGTCCGTTGACGGTCTTCATGCGGATCACGGAGGTATCGTCCGCTTCAATGTCGTTGGCGCGGTAGAGGTCTGTGTCCACGAAGGACAGGTCTTCTGCCTGGCGGGCTCCGGCGATGCGGAGGGCAGTGGCAATCGCGTGGGCCAAAGGGTTGGTTGCGACGCCGTCCACTACGTCCACGCCGTCGAGGCTGCGTTTGCCCGCCCAGCGCGAGCGTTTGTAGTACGCGCGGTCGCGGACCCAACGGCCGGTAGCGGAGATGCCCTTGAGCGTGCCGATGCCTGGAAGTTCTTCCGTGGCTTCGCCGTTGGCCAGCTGTTCCAAAGCGGCCAGTGCATGGGAACCCAGGCTCTGGAAACCGATCTGTACGCTGCGTCCGGCTGCGGTTGCGGCCTCCTTGAGTCGGAGGAAGTCCTTCATGGAGGCTACCGGGGGCTTTTCCAGGTAGAGGTGGGAATGGGACGCCAGGACGGACAAAGCCAGTGGGGCGTGGGTCTGAATCGGAGTAGCCACGATGATCACGTCCGGGTGGTGATCGCCGGCCAGCAGGGCATCCAGATTTTCGTGGACCGCAGTTGTCCCGGGCAACGCTCCAGCGGACGGTGGATTGGGGTCCGCCACGGCAACGAGTTCCACCACACCCAGTGCACTCAGTCGATGGAGGTTGTGGAGGTGGTGTGTTCCGAAGCCGTGGACTCCTACCAGGGCAATCCTGGCGGGTGAGGTACGGAGTACGGGCGCAGGCGCCTTTTGGGGTGTGGGTGCCGTGCGGGGTTCGGGTGTCGTCCGGGGTGCCGGTGCAGCCCGGTGCGGGTCGGGGCTGGTGATGGACTCGATGGAAGGGGTGTCCATGGCTCTCCTCTGCTGGCGCTGCAACGAAGGCGGTGACGCCGTCGTCAGGGTATTCACGTAAGTATCCGGCGGGTTCAGGCTATACCCAGCAAGCGCTTTCCCATTTCCGGCTCCGCCCAGTGTAGCGCGGGCTCCCAGTAAATGTAACGATTCAAGAATCATCTTGACTCCAACCTTGCCCAGCGTCTAAGTTGACGGGAAAGCGTTTACTTAGTGACATGGCCCACTTGGGTCGATCCCAACTGGCTGGCATTAGCGGTCGTTCTGAGCGTCCAGAACAACCACTACTGGCAGTTACTTGGGCCTGTTCTGCAACGATGGAGAAAGGGGGAGCGCCATGGCCTCTGGTGGATTTGGCTTCCGTGCCTACACGCTCTTCGACACACTCGTCTGGATAGCTTGCCTGAACGTGTTGTGGATCGCCTTCACTGTCCTCGGCGGAGTTGTCCTGGGAATCGGGCCCAGCACCGCTGCGGCCCACGTCCTGGTCCGCGACAAGGTTCGGGGAAATGCCACGCCGTTGATGCGGCGCTTTGCAAAGGAGTACTTCAAGAACTTCGGCAAGGGCAATGCTTTGGGTTTGCCCATAATCGCCGTGGGTGTCGCCCTGAGCCTGAACTGGGGCTACTTCTCTGCAGGGTGGGACTTTGGCTCGCAGATCGCTTCCGCCGGAATCCTGATGGCGGCCCTCTTTGTAGCCGGCGCGGTCTGCTACCTGTTCCCGATGTTCGCCCGCTATGACATTCCCCTTGCCCAGTACTTCCTGATGTCCTCACGCTTTGCGATGCGGCATCTGGCGGGAACTGTGATTCTCCTGTTCGTCACGGCGGCGGCGCTGTTCGTGTGCCGGTCGGTTCCGGGGCTGATTCCGTTCTTCGGAATTGGTGCGTGGCTTTATGTCACGGGGTGGCTTTGCGACCGCTTCTTTACAGCCAACGATGAGGCGATGTCAGCTACCGTCGGCGATGCGGCCGCCAACGCGGTGCCCGCCAGCGCAGTGCCCGCCGCCAGCGCACCGCCCGCCACCGGCGTCGGCCCTGTTTCCACCACCAACCCCAGTACGGAGGCCAGCCTTGTCTGAGCTCAACCGCGCCCGCCCCGCTTTGAGCGGGCCGCCGGTCCTTCACCGCTCCCTCGATGTTCAAGGAGGCAGTGAACTCGTCCCCAACGCTTCTGGCGCGAGTACTAATGAAACGTATCAAGATGCAAATGGCCAGCACATATGGAGCCTCAAAAGGTTCCCAGGTGTGCCGTCAAAGCAAGAGTCGAAAGACACCAACCCCGATGAAGTGGAGCAGGTAAGAAAATGATCCGTAGAAAACACACGCTGGCCGCCGCCGTCGTCGTTTCCGCAGCCCTGGCGCTGACCGCCTGTGGTGGCGAAGCGCCGGCGTCGGACCTTTCCTCCGTCAAGATCATGGCACCGTTCCTGGAGGCGCAGCCGCCAACAGCTGATGGTGCCGTACAGAAGAAGCTCGAGGAACTCACGGGCAAGGACGTCAATATCACGTGGACGCCCAACGCGTCCTACGAAGACAAGATGAACATCACCTTGGCATCTTCGGAGATCCCGCATGTCCTGGTGGTCCAGGGCAAAACGCCCGGCTTCGTGAAGAACGCCGAAGCCGGCGCCTTCTGGGACCTCACGGACAAGCTCAACGACTACCCAAACCTGAAGACCACCTTCCCGGAGGTCCAGCAGAACGCCAGCGTCAACGGCAAGGTCTACGGTGTTTACCGCGGCCGCAACCCGATCCGTGCAGCGGTCATGTTCCGCCAGGATTGGCTGGACAAGCTGGGCCTGAAGGCGCCCGAAACCACCGAAGACCTCTACAAAGTTGCCAAGGCGTTCACCGAACAGGACCCGGACGGCAACGGCCAGAACGACACCTACGGCATCACCATCCCCAAATGGGGCGCGCTGGGAACCAACAGCCCGTATGACCTGATCGAGACCTGGTACGGCGCCGGCAACCGCTGGACCGAGCGCGACGGCAAGCTGGTCCCCAGCTTCGAAACCGACGAATTCCTCGAAGCCAACCGCTTCATCAAGAAGATGGTGGATGAGAAACTCATCAACCCCGACTTCGCCACGTTCGACGGCACCAAGTGGAACGAACCGTTCTTCAACGGTAAAGGTGGCATCATCGTGGACGTCGACTCCCGCGTCAGCGTACTGATCAACCTCTTCAAGCAGGCCAACCCGAACGACTTTGAGAACAAAGTGGGCTTCGTAGGCAGCCTCAAGGGACCGGACGGCGAACTCCACGCACACCCCACCGACGGGTACTCCGGCTTCCTGGCCATCCCCAAGTCCAGCGTCAAGACCGAGGCTGACCTGAAGAACGTCCTCACCTTCCTGGACAAGTTGAACAGCAAGGAAGTTGCTGTCCTCATGAACAACGGCATCGAGGGCGTGAACTTCACTGTGGAGGAAGGTCTCGCTGCAACCATCAAGCCCGAAACCCCCGAGGGCAAGATGGTCAACACCGACATCAAGAGCTTCGCCCAGCTTGGCACCAACGTCACGGGCAACAACTTCTACCCGGTCAAGCAGGCCTCCGAGTACGAGCAAAAGGTCTTCGATGACCGCGTCTCCGTCATGGCCGAGGACCTCAAGAGCGCCGTGTACAACCCGGCAGCTGCCTTCGTCTCGCCCACCTACGTCGCCAAGGGCGCGCAGCTGGACAACATCGTGGCCGACGCCCGCATCAAGTACCTCGCAGGGCAGACCGACGAGCAGGGCCTGAAGGACGCCATCAAGCTGTGGAACACCAGCGGCGGTGACAAGGTCAAGGAAGAAATCAATAAGCTCTGGCAGGAAAACAAGAAGTGACAGCCCCGGTTGTAGAAGCCAAAGCCTCGGAGCGGGCGGCCACCAAGCCGCCCGCCCCGGCGCGGCGGCGCGGCTTCGCCGTCCACTTCGCGCACTACAAGTGGCTGTATCTGCTGTTGCTGCCCGGAGTCCTGTACTTCGCGATCTTCCGGTACGGGCCCATGTACGGCGTGTCCATCGCCTTCAAGGACTACGTTCCGTTCCTGGGCGTCAATGGCAGCCCCTGGGTGGGTGTCACCAACTTCACGGACTTCTTTGCGAACCCGGACTTCCCGCGGCTGTTGGGCAACACGCTGATCCTGGCGTTCCTGAACCTGGGCATCGCGTTCCCGCTGACCATCATCCTGGCGTTGCTCCTCAACGAGGTCCGTCTTTCGGTGCTCAAACGCACCGTTCAGACGCTCGTGTACATTCCGCACTTCCTGTCCTGGACCATTGTGGCGTCCCTGAGCTTCCTGCTCTTCGCCCTGGACATCGGACCGTTGTTCCAGTTCGTCAACGGCCTGTTCGGGACCAACGTGGACATCCTGTCCGATCCCAACTGGTTCCGGCCCCTGATCGTTCTCCAGGAAATCTGGAAGAACACCGGCTGGGGCACCATCATCTTCCTCGCCGCGCTGGCCACAGTGGACCAGGACCAGTACGAGGCAGCAATTATCGACGGCGCCGGCAGGTTCCGTCGCGTCTGGCACATCACCTTGCCGGGCATCCGCTCCACCATCATCGTGATGCTCATCCTGGCCATCGGGCAGATGCTCAACACCGGCTTTGAGCAGATCTACCTCATGACCAACGCACTCAACCGCAGCGTGGCCGACGTCTTCGACACCTACGTGTACTTCGTGGGCATCACCCAAGGCGCCTATAGCTACAGCACCGCCGTCGGGCTCTTCAAGTCCCTCGTGGGAATCGTGCTGATCTTCGGCACCAACTGGCTGTCCAAGCGGTTCAACCAGAGCGGACTGTTCTAATGAAGATTCACAACACCCGCGGCGGACGGGTTTTTGATGCCGCAAACTATGTCTTCCTGAGCCTGGTGGGCATCATCACCCTGCTGCCGTTCATTTACGTGATTGCAGGGTCCTTCGCCAATGAGGCCGAGATCACCCGGCGGGCGTTCTTTGTCTGGCCCGAGCAATTCACGCTGGGCGCCTACGAGTACATCTTCTCCACACCCGCCTTTACCCGGGCCCTCATTACCACCGTGCTGGTAACGCTGGTGGGCACCCTGGTGCAGCTGGTGCTCACCGTGACCATGGCGTACCCGTTGGCGAAGAAGAACCTGCGGGGCCGGAAGCTGATCATGTCCCTGGTGGTCTTCGCCATGGTGTTCTCCGGCGGCATGATTCCCACGTTCCTGCTGGTCAAGGACCTGGGCCTGCTCAACAGCTATTGGGCGCTCATCCTGCCTGCGGCCATCAACCCGTTCAGCCTGATCATCATCAAGAACTTCTTCCAGGAACTCCCTCAGGAGCTGGAAGAGTCCGCCAAGATGGACGGTGCCACGGAAATCGGAATCCTCTGGCGGATTCTGTTGCCGTTGTCCAAGCCGGTGCTGGCCACGTTCGCGCTGTTCTACGCCGTGGGGATCTGGAACGACTTCATGTCGCCCCTGCTCTACCTGAGCGATAACAACATGTGGACCCTGCAGATGTACCTGCGCCAAGTCACGGCCGCCTCGGACCTCCTGGGTACCGGCAACGTGGATCCCTCCTACATCCCGCCGGAGCAGGGCATCAAATTCGCCGTGATCGTGGTGGCCACGCTGCCCATCCTGATCTTCTACCCCTTCCTGCAGAAGCACTTTGCCAAGGGCATGCTGATCGGTTCCGTCAAGGGCTAGGCGCCGCTTCCTGCGGCCGCGGCATACCGCCGCGCCGCCGCTGCATCATCTGAAAGGACACCCATGAAAATCCTCCTCGCGGGCGACTCCACTGTTGCCGCCTGCCCCAGTTTCGAGTACCCCATGAGTGGCTGGGGCGCCCATCTTGCGCCCGAGACGTACTGGTGGGCTGCCGTCCACAACTACGCCAAGGGCGGCGCCACCACGGAGTCGTTCCGCGAGGAGGGTCTTTGGTACCAGCTCATTAACCAGACCGTTCAGGGCGACCTGGTCCTCATCCAGTTCGGGCACAACGACCAGAAACGTGAACACCTGGCCGCGCGCACGGGCTACACCGAGAACCTCAAGCGCATGGTGGCCGAGGTCCGCAGCAAGGGCGGCATCCCCATCCTGTGCACCTCGGTGGAGCGCCGGCACTTTGCGGACGGGCAGCTTGAGGTCACTCTGGGGGACTACCCTGTGGTGGTCCGGGAGCTTGGCTTGGAGCTCGGCCTGGAGGTCATTGACCTCAACCATTGGACGCGTTCCCTCTACCAGGAGCTGGGGGAGGAGGGTTCCAAGGAGCTCTTCTTCCACTTCGCTCCGGGTGAGCATGCACACTGGGCCGGCGGCCTTGAGGACAATACCCATTTCCACGAGAAAGGTGCCCGGCGGATCGCGGCGTTCGTGGCGGAGCACCTGGAATCCATCGGCTACGGATTGCCCGCGACCCTCAGCGCGGGGGCGCGTGCGTGATGCACTCCAACCCGCTGCGGGGTCCTGCGGATGTGGCTGATTGGGTGGCGGAGGGGCCGGTTCAGTTCGGAACGCATGAGGTGGAAACGGACGACGACGGCGGACTGGGCTCCGGCGGCGACGCCACCAGCGCCCTGGTCCTGTCGGGCTCCCTTGATGCGGAGGAGCACGGCGACCACGCACATTGGACACTTTGGTGCCCGGAGGAACTGCCCGATCACGTCAGGATCACCTGGGAGTTCCTCCCCTTGGAGGAGCCCGGCCTGGCCATGGTGTTCTTCGCAGCCGCCGGCCACAGTGGAGCGGACCTGTTCTCTTCCACTGTGGCTCCCCGCACCGGCTTCTATCCGCAATACCATTCGGGAGCTATGGACGCCCTCCACATCTCCTACTTCCGGCACAAGCACGCTTCTGAGCGCGCGTTCCGAACCTGCAATCTCCGTAAGAGCGCGGGCTTCGAGCTCGTGGCGCAGGGAGCCGACCCGCTTCCGCCCGCCGGGGATGCCGATGGGTTTTATCGCATGGAAGTGATCAAGGACGGCCCCCGGGTTGCCTTTTCGATCAACGAGCTGTTGCTTTTTGAATGGACCGACCCCGCGGCCGCACCCCTCCGGGGCGGGTACTTCGGAATTCGCCAGATGGCTCCCCTGAAAGCCGCCTACCGGAACCTCTGCATCAGCCAGTTGTAGCCCCTTACGCCCTGTGACGGGGCACACGAAACCATGACGTAGGATGTCCACATGCCCCTCTTTGACCTTCCCCTTGAGCAGCTCCGTGACTACACCTCAAGCGTGGTCCCGCCGGCAGATCTCGATGCCTTCTGGGACCGCACCATCACCGAGGCCAGGACCTTGCCACTTGATGCTGTGTTCGAGCCCGTGGACAACTACCTCTCAGTGATCGACACCTTCGATGTCTCCTTTGCCGGCTTCGGGGGAGACCGCATCAAGGGCTGGCTGCACCTGCCGGCACACCGCCAGCCGGGCCAGCAACTTCCCGTGGTGGTGGAGTACATCGGCTACTCCGGTGGCCGCGGATTGGTCAACCAGAACACCCGGTGGGCCCAGGCCGGCTACGCGCACTTCATCATGGACACCCGCGGGCAAGGCTACGGCGGCGTCTCGGGCGACACCCCGGATCCGCACCCGTCTGCCGGCGGAAACAACTACGCCGGGCTCATGACCCGGGGTTCCGACCACCAGGACAACTACTACTTCCGACGCGTGTACGTGGACGCGTTCCGTGCCGTAGAAGCGGCGCAGAGCCATCCCGCCGTCGACCCCTCCAAGGTAGTCCTGGCAGGCGTCAGCCAAGGTGGCGGCATTACTGTTGCGGCCGCTGGGCTGGCGGCTGGAAGGCTCGACGGCGTCATCGCCGCGCTGCCCGACGTCCCGTTCCTGCAGGACTTCCCCCGCGCCATTGACATCACCCCGCGCGGGCCCTACCCGGAAATCGCCGGCTTCCTGGGTCGGCACCGCGAAAAGTATGAGCCAACGCTGGCCGTCCTGAACTACTTTGACGGCGTACACCTGGGCCGTGCCGCCACCGTTCCTGCACTGTTCTCCGCTGCGCAGATGGATGACATCTGCCCTCCGTCCACTGTGTTCGCGAGCTACAACAGCTACGGCACCGGCTCCTCGGGCGCGCCGGGCGGTGCACCCGAAAAGGACATCGAGGTCTACCGCTTCAACAACCATGAGGGCGGCCAGGAACACCACTGGATCAAGCAGTTGCAGTTCCTGCGCAAACATTTGTCATGATGGCGGACGCGATTTGCCCGGTGTGAAGAACCGCGGTTATGGTGTGGCTATGACAAACCGTTGGTATGCGTATTTTTCGTTGGCTCTGGAGGGGCCCGCGTCTAACTGACACGCATCCAACTTTCCTTCAGAGCCAACAGGGCAGAGATCATTCTCTGCCCTTCGCCATATCCGGCGGGTTCTGAAAAGGGGCCCGCTCCGCATCCCGGAACAGGACCCAGACATGACCAGCATCGCCGCAGAACCCACCGAATCGCTCGACTCCCCTGAAACGGGAGCCGCTGACGCCGCGCATCCGTCCACCTCCAACCTTCGGGTGGCACGCTTCGAGCCGCTTCCGGCGCCCCAGGACCTCATCGCCGAGTTGCCGCTGGATGCCCGCTCAGCTGCCGTCGTCGACCGCGGCCGTGACCAGGTCCGGGCCATCATGGACGGCGTGGACGACCGCCTCCTGGTCATCGTTGGCCCGTGCTCCATCCACGATCCCAAGGCCGGTCTCGAATACGCCCGCCGTTTGGTGAGCCAGGCGGAGAAGCACAAGGAAGACCTGCTGATCGTCATGCGGACCTACTTCGAGAAGCCCCGCACCACCGTCGGCTGGAAGGGCCTCATCAACGATCCCCACCTGGACGGCAGCCACGACATCGCCGCCGGCCTTCGCGCGGCCCGTGGGTTCCTGAAGCAGGTCACGGCCCTTGGGCTGCCCACGGCCACCGAGTTCCTAGAGCCGATCAGCCCGCAATACATGGCTGACCTCGTTTCGTGGGGCGCGATCGGTGCCCGCACCACCGAAAGCCAGATCCACCGCCAGCTCGCCTCCGGGCTGTCCATGCCTATCGGCTTCAAGAACGGCACCGATGGCGACCTGCAGGTGGCGATTGACGCTTGCGGCGCCTCTGCCGCCGAGCAGGCCTTCCTGGGAATCGACGACGACGGCCGCGCGGCTCTCGTAGCCACCTCAGGCAACCCGGACACGCACGTGATCCTGCGCGGCGGACGCAAGGGACCCAACTACTCCCAGGACGATGTCGCGGCTGCTTCCTCCAAGCTCGCTGCCAAGGGCCTGAACCCGCGCCTGATCGTGGACGCCAGCCACGCCAACAGCGGCAAGAGCCATCACCGCCAGGCTGAGGTTGCCCTGGAAATCGGTGCGCAGCTCGAAGCAGGGGAGACCTCGCCGATCGCCGGCGTCATGCTGGAGAGCTTCCTGGTGGGCGGAGCCCAGAACCTGGACACCGCCAAGCAGCTTGCGGGGGAGCAGGAACTCGTTTACGGCCAAAGCGTCACCGATGCCTGCATGGAATGGGACGTCACAGCCTCGGTGCTGGAGCAGCTCGCAGCCTCGGCCCGGAAGCGTCGCGCGGTGGTTGCGGAGTAGATCCGTTTCGTGGCTTCGCTGCGCAGCATGCCGTGCGTTCGGCAATGCCCGCAGCGAGCCCCCGTTAGGGGTCCTGCCCGGCCGGGGAGTGGCATCCCACTTACGGGAAAAGCTTTCACATTGGCCCCATCAGCCTCTAGAGTATCTAGCACATGGTTGTTTGATGGCTCAGCATCGGCACACCGTTCTACTGGGGGTGTCCTAACCGGCTGAGAGCAAAGGAATATGGGAAATGTCCGCAGAGACTAACTTCTCGAATGCGCGTTTCATGACGGTGGCCGAAGTGGCCGACGTCCTGCGTGTTTCCAAAATGACCGTGTATCGCCTGGTCCACTCAGGGGAAATGCCCGCCGTGAGGTTCGGGCGCTCCTTCCGGGTTCCTGAAGAGGCCGTTGCCCAGTACCTCAAGGGTGCCGTGGTGGACGGACAATCCGAGACCGCCTGAGGCTGCCGGGGTCCGTCCCGCGGACCGTGGTCACAGGGTGCCCCTTTGAAGCGGTACTCTGTTAAGGAACGTTTTACGTCAATGTAAGAATCTGTCAGTTGTACTTGTCTGCTTCCGCGGATCTGTTCCAACAGACAGGAACTTCTAGTTTGTAAGGAACTTTCGTGGGTTCAGTTATTAAGAAGCGCCGCAAGCGTATGGCCAAGAAGAAGCACCGCAAGCTGCTTCGTAAGACTCGCCACCAGCGCCGCAATAAGAAGTAGAGATACTTCATCAAGCGTGAATGCCCGTTGCCTCTCGAGGTGGCGGGCATTTTTGCACCCCAGCCCTCTCTCACATCCCTCGGGTTGGGTGGGGTTGCTCTCTCACATCCCTCGGGTTGGGTGGGGTTGCTCTCTCAGGTCCCTCGGGTTGGGTGGGGTTGCTCTCTCAGGTCCCTGGGGTTGGGTGGGGTTGCTCTCTCACATCCCTCGGGAGAAACCCGAAGTTACCGAGGGATCCCGCCATGCTGATCGGAGAGCGCTCTTGATCTTCTGAGTGGCTGACGAAAAGTTGTCCGCCAGGTCATCCTTTCCGAATTTCAGGACCGTCCAACCTGCTGTTTCGAACGCCTTGTCGCGTCGCCGATCGCTAAATATCTGGTCCCGTCCAAGGTGATGACCGCCGTCGTACTGTATTGCAACCCGCCGATCACGGAAGCCCAAGTCCGCAGAAGGCGAAAAGGGATCGTTTGGCCGGAGGTGCACCTGGAGTTCCGGCTCGGGGATGCCGGCGTCCAACATTGCCAAGCGGAGCAGTGACTCTGGCGCAGAGTCGGAGCCAACACGCATGAGCTCTAATGCTTCGCGTGCCCTGACGACGCCCTGCAGATTCCTGTGCCTGCCCACCAGTTCGCGAAGTGCCTCAAGTGTGGTGAAAGGTGTGTCGCGTTCTTCGAAGTCCGGCCTGGGTCTGCGAATGAGTTCGTCACCCATACATACGAGGTCGCCGAGCGGAAGGCGTCTTGCGAGATCCAACCAGGTACGCGACCGAGTGCTGATCCGGATGCCTTGAACATTTTCGATCTCGTCGGTGGAGGCCACTACCGTGTGTCCGATCACGCCTTTGCGGCGGACTGACGGGAGAATCCTCGGCTTGCTGAGATGCAATTCATTGGAATCAGACAGCCACGGTGGAAGGCACAAACCATGAAGCCTCGCAGCCGTTACATGGGATATCCAAGCCCCTGGACTTGCGGCCGACAGCGACCTTGCAGCCGCCGACAGCTCGAAATCCCAATCCGACGGACGGTAGAGGCCGCGGCTGACTCCATCTATTCCGATGCGATTCCAGAGGTGCGATTGCTTCAGGCCTGCAGCCTCGGCCTCGTCAAGGGTGAACGGTGCGCTGATCAGTGCGGGCGGAAGGGGCGTGGCATTCGGCATACTTGGCATTCTTGCCCAGAAACGCTTGAGTCATCGTAAGTTATCCACAGGCTCGTTGAGGCAGTCGAGGGATGTGAGAGAAGGTTCGGTTCAAGCCCGAGGGATGTGAGAGATGGTTCCGTTTACGTCCGAGGGATGTGAGAGAGGGTCAGATGCGGGGGCCGCGGAACCTTGAGAAACCCCGCCACAGGCCGTAGACCGCTCCGCCAACCGTGGCGGCTTTGAGCCCGAGCGTTGCTGCGCGGCGACCGGAACGGAAGTCGTACACGGGCCAGTTGTTCTCGCGGGCGTGACGGCGCAACTTGGCGTCCGGATTGATCACCACGGGATGGCCCACCATGGTGAGCAAAGGTATGTCGTTGGCGGAATCGCTGTACGCCCAGCAATGATCCAGATCCAGGCCCTCGCGATCGGCGACGAGCTGGACCGCGACGGCTTTCGCCGGTCCGTGCAGGATGTCGCCCACGAGTTTCCCTGTGTACATGCCATCTTCCACTTCACCGACCGTGCCAAGGGCGCCGGTCAGCCCGAGTCGTGTGGAAATGACCGTCGCCACCTCGATGGGTGTAGCCGTGACGAGCCAGACCTTGCGGCCAACCCTGAGGTGCTGTTCCGCGAGTGCCTTGGTCCCCGGCCAGATCCGCGACTCGATCATTTCGTCGTAGACCTCTTCGCCCAGGGCTTTGATGTCGTCCACAGTGATGCCGGCAGCGAGGGTAAGCGCCGAGTCGCGGACCGAGTGGACGTCTTCCATGTTCTCGCCGCGCATGACGAATTTGAACTGCTTCCAGGCGAATCCGGCCGCTTGCGACAACGTGAAAGCTTTGCGTTCGTACATCTTGCGGGCTACGTGGAAGAGACTTGCACCCTTCATCAAGGTGTTGTCGACGTCGAAGAAGGCTGCTTCGCCCGTGCGCTTCTGCACGTTGTCCTTCTGCACCAAGGCATCTGCGACCACGGCGGCGTTCTTCTCCTCGGGCATGCCTTGAGTCTAGTCAATCGCCGCGGTCCGCGTTCGAGGGCGCACGGTGTCGGGCCGGTGGGGCGTGGGATGTGAGAGATGGTCGGGCCGATGGGCGTGGGATGTGAGAGGGGGTCGGGCCGGTGGGCGTGGGATGTGAGAGATGGTCGGGCCGGTGGGCGTGGGATGTGAGAGATCGTGGGGCCGGTACCTTTGAGGCATGGCTATTCCCGACGTCGTTCTCCTCACCAAAGCTGACTGCCACCTGTGCACCGAGGCGCGTGCCGCCGTCGAGCGTGTCACAAAAAGTCTTGGCGTGCAGTGGACGGAGCAACGGATCGACGACGATCCCCAACTGCAGGACCGTTTCGCGGAAGAGATTCCCGTAGTGCTGGTGGACGGCGTCCAGCGTGACTTTTGGAAGATTGACGAGGAACGGCTCTCCCGGACCCTGAAGAAGGTCCTGGAAGGCTGAGGGGTTACCCGTTGGTAATGGCTTTTGTTGAGTCCGGCCGGGCGTCATAGAGTGGAACAACAAAGCGACGCAATGGAGAATACCGTGACTGCGCTGGAACCGTCCCCGGAGGCTGCAACCGGGGACAACGAACCTGCCGCCAAGCAGATCCCGCCCGCGGCTGTGGCCCGGATGACGCTCTATTTGCGCGCGCTCAACTCCCTGTTGGCCGAAGGCGTGGAGCGGGTCTCCTCCGAAGCGTTGGCCGAAGCTTCAGGCGTCAGCTCGTCCACCCTCCGTAAGGACCTTTCCTACGTGGGCTCGTATGGGACGCGCGGTGTCGGCTATGAAGTCCAGTATTTGAGCCGCCACATTGCTGCTGCCCTGGGCCTGACGCATGACTGGAAAGTCGCCATTGTGGGTGCCGGTAACCTCGGCAAGGCACTGGCCCGGTACGGCGGCTTTGAGTCCCGTGGCTTCGACGTCGTAGCCATTTTCGACGCCGACCCCATGGTGATCGGCAACGAAGTGGGCTGGCTGCGCGTCAGCGACTCCGCGGAGCTCGAGCGGGTCCTGGAACGCACCCACACCAACATGGTGGTGCTGGCGCTGCCTGCCACGGTAGCCCAGGCTGTGTGCGACCGCGTGATTGCCGCCGGGATCCGGAGCATCCTCAGCTTTGCGCCGGTGCTGTTGCAGGTCCCTCCGCATGTGAACCTCCGCAAGGTGGACATGGCCACTGAACTCCAGATTTTGGCGTATCACGCACAACGGGCGCAGACACCGGGCCAGGCTGTTTAGCCTTCGCCGGGTCCGCGCCCGCGCTTGCAGCGTCTGAAACTCTGCGTGTTTAGCGGCCGTACGGGTTCTGGTACGGGGTGCCGAAAGGCTGCGCCTTGCGGAAGTACGGGGCCGACGCCGGCAGGTACAGCATGACGATCGCCGCGACTCCCAGCAGGATCACGATGAGCTGCAGGATGCCGTAGGTGGCACCGAACTGGAACAGGCTGGTGAGGCCCAGGACGGAGATGGCGGCGAACACGGTACCCAGGATCCGTGCCCAGTTCTTGCCCTTGCGGACCGGGAAAGCGACCAGGGCGTAGAGGCCGAGGGCCACAACCGCACCGATGACGGCGCTGATGCCGATCACACCGCGCATGCCTTCCATGGACCCTTCGGGGAGGTCTGTGCCCTGCTGGCTTGCCTGCTGGTTCATGGCGTTGATGAACGCGTCGGCACCGGTGGTGGCCAACAGGAGTGAGCTGATGGCGGAAAGAACGCCGGCCGCTACGATCATCCAGAAGGCGTAGTTGACCATGGGCGGCACAGCGGTGGGACCGGGCTGCTGGCTGGGCCAGTTGGTGTCCTGGCCGTACTGCGGCGCAGCGGGGCCCTGCTGGCCATACTGCGGCGCGGCGGGCTGGCCGTACTGCGGTGCAGCGGGGTTCTGCTGGCCGTACTGCGGTGCGGCGGGGTTCTGCTGGCCGTACTGCGGCGCAGCGGGACTCTGCTGGCCATACTGCGGCGCGGCGGGAGCTGCCGGCTGGGTGCCCGGCTGCTCGGGCTGGTTGGCATCGCCCGGGTTTGACGGCGGGTAGGGAGGGTTGCTCATGGCATTCCTTTGCTTGTTCGACTGCGGGTGCGGCCGCCGGGATCAGCAAAATGACCCTGCCCCCAGCGTGGTTCTGCTTCCACCGTACCTCCCGGGTCTGACGCTGCAGATGATCCCACGCAGGTATTTCCTGCTCGCAGCAAAAATCATCATGTTGGCTTACGCCTTCATGATGAAGGCCGCGGCAATCCCGGAGGATTTACCGCGGCCTTCAGCCTGCATTACCGCCGATAAGGCACGACGGCGGCCGTTGCGTCAGCGTTAAGCGTGACCCTTGACTGCCTTGAACCAGAGTTGTGAGTTCGGGAGCCACATCAGGACCACTGCTACAGCACTGACGAGGAAGCCGAACCAGTTGCTGCCGAGGCCCGTGCTGGAGCCGCCGGCACTGGCTGCACTGAAGATGGTGAGGAGCAAGGAGATACCGGCCACGATGGTGAGTGCGAGGCGGGCCCACTCTTTCCCTTCCTTCATCTTCATCGCCAGGACCACCTGTGCGGCTGCTACGGCCAGGGTGAGGATGAGGATGATCAGCAGGATTGCTGCAACGCCCGGGGCGAACGCAAAGAGGGCGATGATCGCGAAGAATCCGATCAACCCGAACAACAGGCCCAGGAGTCCGGAGATCACCCAGATGAAGTAGGAAACCTTCAGCTCGGTGGGGAGGCCCTGGGTCTTGAACATCCCGGAGAATCCGCCCTGGGGCATGACGTCGTTGAAGTTCCGGGGCCCGTCGGTGGGCATTTCAAAGTGGAAACCAGGCTGTCCAGGGCCTGCCTGTGGCGGGCCGGGCTGTGCCGGGCCGGGCTGTGAATATTGGCCCGGTTGCGACGGCGGCTGGTAACCCTGGGGTGGCTGGTAACCCGCAGGAGGAACATTGCCGGGCTGCGGAGGCTGGGAGCCGGGCTGCTGTGGCTGTGGTGCTTCGTCTGGGGTACTCATGGCATCACTGTAGACCGCAGGTTGAAGGTTGCATAGGAACTTCGGAGCCAACTCGCAGGTAAATACAGGCTGTTTGCCGAACAATTGCGGGGTGACTTCCGGATATGCGAAACGGCGCCCCCACAGCGTGAACTGTGCAGGGCGCCGTTTGGCTTGCCTGGCTACGGATCCGCGTCTTGTTGGCCATCCTCTGCGAAGTGCGGTGTGGATGGCGAACAAGGGCGGGACCCGTGCGCCGGGGCCGGGGTGGAGGGACTATGCGGCGGCCGGTGCGATGAAGGCGAGTTCCAGGTTGATGACAACCTTGTCGCTGACCAGCACGCCACCGGCTTCGAGGACGGCGTTCCAGGTGAGGCCGAAGTCCTTACGGCTGATGGTGGTTTCGCCGGAAACGCCGGCGCGGGTGTTGCCGAAGGGATCCACTGCGACGCCATTGAATTCGGTCTCGATGGAAACTTCCTTGGTCACGCCCTTGATTGTGAGATCGCCCACGAGGTCGAAGCTGTTGCCGTTGGCCTTGACGTGCCGGGATACGAACGTGATTTCCGGGAACTTCTCCACGTCGAAGAAGTCTTCGCCCTTGACGTGGCCGTCGCGGTTGACGTCGCCGGAGTCGAAGCTGGCGGTCTGGATGGTGGCGGTGACCTTGGAGTCGGTCAGGGCTTCGCCAACCTCAAGGGTGGCCGAAGCGTCCTTGAACTGGCCGCGGACCTTGCTGATTCCTGCGTGGCGGACGGTGAAGCCGATCTCGCTGTGGGAAGCGTCGAGGGCCCAGGTGCCGGTGGTGACGGTAGCGGGGAGAGTCATCATGGTGTTGCTCCTATATCGATTGGTAGGTAGTGCGTGCTTGCCTGGTTGAGCCCATTGCTTGAAGCGTCAACCGAGCTTCGTGTCTAGTATAAACATGCATATGCATCTTTTATTCCAACTCCGGGGAACATTTCGGAAAAACTTTGAGTTCTACTAGCGGTAGAAGATTTCGGATCGCCCCGCTTCTTTGAGAAACTGGTAAACATGCCCCAAGCAACTGTCCACCTGCTTCGCCATGGCGAGGTCCATAATCCCGACGGCGTCCTGTACGGCCGCCTGCCGGAATTCCACCTCTCAGAGCGTGGCCGGGAGATGGCCCGTATGCTGGCCGACCACTTTGTGGCACGTGTCGGCCAGGGGGCCAAGATTGTCCACTTGGTCGCCTCACCGCTGACCCGCGCCCAGGAAACGGCCATGCCCACTGCAGAGGCCCTGAACCTGGAGATCACCACCGAGCCCCGCATCATCGAGGCCGAGAACCACTTCGAGGGGCTGCACCCCACCAAGAGTGAATTCCTGAAGCCCAAGCACTGGCTGTACTTCCGCAATCCGCTGCGTCCCTCCTGGGGCGAGCCGTACAAGGAGCAAGCCGCCCGGGTTCTGGCCGCCGTTGAAGACGCCCGGGCCAAGGCGGTTGAGTTGGGTGGCGACGGCGCCGAAGCCATCCTCGTGAGCCATCAGCTCCCCATCTGGTCGACCCGTTTGACGGCAGAGGGGCGCCGGCTGGCACACGATCCCCGCAAGCGCGAATGCACGCTCACCTCCCTGACATCCCTGACCCTGGATGAGAACGGCAAGATCGTGCGCGTCGAGTACACCGAGCCTGCTGCCGTGCTGCTTCCCGGCGCAGCGAGCACCCCGGGGGCATAGAAGCATGGACAACAACCTCTCACGCCGCGGTGTGCTGACTGCCGGTGGCGTCCTCCTCGCAGGGCTGACCATGGGCCTGTCCGCATGTGCCCAGGAAGATTCCCTGGCCAAGCAAGCCAAGGCAGGCGACAACAAGAACTACGTGGCCGGCGATGGTTCGGTAACCGAGTTCGCCAAGGCGGACCGTGCCGCGCCAGTGGCCCTCAAGGGCACCCTCTTTAATGGGGAGACGGTGAAGCCCGAGGACCTCAAGGGCAAAGTCACGGTGCTGAATTTCTGGTTTGCTGCCTGTGCTCCCTGCCGCATCGAGGCGCCCCAGCTTGAAGCCCTGCACCAGGACTTCAAGGATCAGGGCGTCCAGTTCTTCGGCGTCAACCTGCGCGACGAACAAGCTACCGCAGAGGCCTTCGACAAGACCTTCAACATCACCTACCCGAGCTTCAACGACAAGGACGGTGCTGTGCTCCTGTCCGTTTCCGGCATCGTGCCGCCGGGCGCAGTTCCCACCACCCTGGTCCTGGACAAGGATGGCAAGGTTGCCTCCCGCGTGCTCGGCGAAATTGAGAAGAGCACCTTGAAGGCCCTCATCACTTCTGCAGTGGCCGAGTAGCACCCATGAACAGTCCCTTCGCCGAGACGATCCTCAACGGATCGCTGCTGCTGGCTGTGCCGGTGGCCTTGCTGGCCGGGCTGGTCTCCTTCCTTTCGCCATGCGTGCTGCCACTGGTCCCCGGTTACCTTGGCTACGTCACGGGACTGACCGGCGTCGACCTCCAGAAGCAGCGGCGTGGCCGCATGCTTGCCGGCATCGGCCTGTTCGTCCTGGGCTTCTCGGTGATTTTTGTTCTCCTGGGCGGCGCCTTCGGGCAGTTGGGCACGTTGCTGACCGGCCCGCAGAACGCCTGGATTACGCAGTTGCTGGGCATCCTGGTGATCATCATGGGCGTGGTGTTCATGGGCGGCTTCGGCTGGTTGCAGCGCGACGCGAAGATCCATGCCAAGCCACCCGCCGGCCTCTGGGGCGCACCGCTCCTGGGACTGACCTTCGGCCTGGGCTGGGCGCCCTGTATTGGGCCGACGTACTCCGCGGTACAGTTGCTGAGCTTGTCCGGTGGTTCCTCGGCAGCCAAGGGCGCGCTCCTGGCGTTCGTCTACAGCCTTGGACTGGGTATCCCGTTCCTCCTGATTGCGCTGGCTGTCCGCCGGGGCATGGGAGTCATGTCCTTCTTCCGCAAGCACCGCCTGGCTATCCAGCGGATCGGCGGAGGCATCCTGATTTTGCTCGGCATCCTGATGGCCACCGGCGTGTGGGGAACCTGGGTGACCGAGTTGCAGTACTGGTTCCAAAACGATGTGAAGTTGCCAATCTGATGAGCGAGTCCGTGAAAGCCAAAAAGAAGTTACCAGCCGCTGAAAGCACCTCCGCAGAAGGCACATCAGGCGAAGGAAAACTCCAGCAGGCCAAGTCCGAGGCCGCACTTCCCGCCCTCGGGTTCAAGGGCATGCTCCGGTGGTCCTGGACCCAGCTGACCAGCATGCGCACAGCATTGTTCCTGCTGCTCCTGCTCGCCGTCGGAGCGGTGCCTGGCTCCCTTTTCCCGCAGCGGCCCGCGAACCCTTCAGTGGTCACGCAGTACATCAAGGACAATCCGTCCTACGGCGAGCTCCTCGACGCGTTGCAGCTGTACGACGTCTACTCGTCGGCCTGGTTCTCGGCCATCTACATCCTGCTCTTTATCTCCCTGATCGGCTGCGTCACGCCGCGCGCCATCGCCCATTACAAAGCCATGAAGTCCCAGCCGCCGCGCACCCCCAAGCGCCTTTCGCGCCTGCCGGAGTACGGCACCTTGGCGGTACCCGCCGACGCCGGGATCCCGGCGTCGAAGGCCATCAACGATGCCGCCGGGCTGCTGAAGAAGCGCGGCTACCGCGTGGAAGTCAGGGACGTCGACGGCGCCCTGCCGTCCTTGGGTGCCGAGCGCGGCTTCCTGAAGGAAGTGGGCAACCTGGTGTTCCACACCTCGCTGATCGGGGTGCTGGTGTCCGTGGCCATTGGCGGCCTGTACGGGTACAGCGGCCAGCGCATCCTGGTGGAAGGCGAGACGTTCGTCAACACCCTGGTGGGTTACGACCAATTCACGCCGGGCACCAACTTCCAGAGCAGCGCGCTTCAGCCGTACTCGATGCAACTGGACAAGTTTGAGGCCAAGTTTGACCGCGAATCTCCGGGCAAGGCGGGCCAGCCCATCGACTACACGGCTGAAGTGACCACCAAGGAAACCCCGGATGCGCCGGGCAAGAAGGAAACCCTGAAGGTCAACGACCCCGTTTCCCTCGGAGGAACCAGCCTCTACCTGACCGGCAACGGCTACGCACCCATGGTCACCGTCCGCGACGGCGAAGGCAATGTTTCCTTCCAGGGTCCCGTCACGGCCAAGGTCCAGGGCGACAACTACTACTCGTCGGTGGTCATCAAGGTCCCCGACGCGAAGCCGGAACAACTCGGCTTTGTGGGCTTCTTCCTTCCCACGGCATTCGTCACCGAAGACGGCACCTCGTTCAGCGCTTCCCCGGAACTCTTCAACCCCCAGCTGAGCCTGAATTCCTTCTACGGCGACCTCGGCTTGGACAAAGGCGTGCCCCAGAACGTGTTCGAACTGGACGTCAAGGACCTGAAACCGCTCAATGCCCGCGACCTCGCGGCAGGCGGCATCACCTTGACTCCCGGGGCTACCGTGGACCTGCCCGACGGCAAGGGCAGCATCACGTTCGATGGCGTCAAGAAGTACATCGGCGTGGACATCCACCACAACCCCGGCCAGCTCTACGCATTGATCTTCGGCTTCCTCGCAGTCGGTGGCCTGGTCATGTCGCTCTACATCAACCGCCGCCGCGTCTGGGTCCGCACCGGCACCCACTCGGATGGACGCACCATGGTGGAATACGGACTGCTGGCCCGCGGCGAAGACCACCGCCTTGCCGGCGAAGCAGCAGCACTTCGCGAGATCTTTGCCCGGGAATGGAACATCTCCCAGACGCAGGACACCGCTACAACAACAGCAGGATCTTCCTCAACCTCGAAGGACCAGTAATGCCCGTCATCAACGAAACCCTGGGCCAATACAGCGAGCTGTTCATGCTGTTGGCCGCCGGCACGTACACCGTGGCGTTCATCGCCTTTGCCTGGGACCTGGCCAAGAGCAGCAAGATGCTCCGCGCCGTGGACCTGAAGGCTGCGGCCAGCACCGCCGGCGAGAAGGTCACGGTTGCTGCAGGCCGCGTCGCGGGAGGCTTGGGAGGTCCCGACGCCGGTGGGCCGGCAGGCCGCGCGGAGCGTCCGACGTCGGGCCTCACCTATGAGGGCGGCACCGCCGCCGGCGACATGAAGTACGCCGGCGAACGCCGCGCACCTGCCCGCGTGGCCGTGGCCCTGACGGTGTTGGGTGTCCTCATCCACGGCGCGGGTGTTGTCACCCGTGCTTTCGGTGCAGGACGTGTGCCGTGGGGCAACATGTACGAGTTCCTCACCACCGGTGCCTTTGTGGCGGTTGCTGTGTTCCTGGTTGTTCTCGTCCGCCGCGACCTGCGGTTCCTTGGCACGTTCGTGATCGGCCTGGCCATCATCATGCTCGTTGCCGCTTCGGCTGCTTTCTGGACCCCCGTGGGTCACCTGGTTCCGGCCCTGCAGAGCTACTGGCTGATCATCCACGTCTCCATCGCAGTCCTGTCGTCGGCTCTGTTTACCCTGACGTTCGCTATGTCTGTGCTGCAGTTGCTGCAGTCATACCGCCAGAAGAACCTTGCTGCCGGCCGCAAAGACAACCTGGGCTTCATGCGCCTGGTTCCCAACGCGCTGAGCTTGGAAAACCTCTCCTACCGCATCAACGCCATCGCCTTCATTGGCTGGACGTTCACCCTCATGTTCGGTGCCATCTGGGCTGAAAAGGCCTGGGGCCGCTTCTGGGGCTGGGACCCCAAGGAAGTCTGGACCTTTGTGATCTGGGTGGTCTATGCGGGCTACCTGCACGCCCGGGCCACGCGTGGTTGGACCGGAACCCGCGCAGCCTGGTTGTCGATTGTTGGCTACGCCTGTGTGATCATCAACTTCACACTGGTGAACACGGTCTTCAACGGCCTGCATTCCTACTCCGGGCTCTAAATCGAATACTTAGCCGTAGTCGGGGCCCGAGCCCCAATCCGGGCCTGAGCAGGGGCGTTGTCCCCGGCTCGGGCCCGGGCCTCGGAAAACAACAAAACGGTGCACTAAACAAGCCTTTTTCCTGCCCAAGGCAGGTGCTACCTTGTTCAGAACCCGCTTGTGATGCAGCCCGCTAGCGACGCGCAGTGTTCTTTCGAGGTACCCATGAGCTATGTTCTCGCCATTGACGTCGGGACAAGTTTTACCGCAGCAGCCCTGGTTAAGCCCGACCAGAGTCCAACCCCTACACCGGAAATCCTCCCGTTGGGACTGCATGGCAGCGCCGTGCCCTCCGTGTTGTTCTACGCCGACGACGGCCGTGTGCTGGTAGGCGAAGCGGCCGAACGCCGTGGCCTGGACGATCCCCACCATATGGTGCGTGAATTCAAGCGCCGGATCGGGGATTCCGTTCCCCTCGCTGTTGGCGAGAGGTGGCTTGCTGCCGAGGACGTGTACGCCACCATGGCCGGTTGGGTAGTGGACAGGGCCCGCGAACGGGAGGGGACGGCGCCGTCGTCGATCATCATGACGCACCCCGCGGCCTGGGGCCAGCACCGGACGTCCTTGGTCCTCGCCGCGCTCAACGTGGCAGGTCTGCAGGACATCACCCTGATCAGCGAGCCGGAAGCAGCAGCCCTGCACTACGCCTCCCAAACGCGGGTGGAAGACGGCAGCATCATCGCTGTGTACGACCTCGGCGGCGGCACTTTCGACACCGCCATCCTCCGCAAAGCCGGAGCCGGAAACTTCGAGTTGCTGGGCCGCCCCGACGGTATTGAAACCCTGGGCGGCGCCGATTTCGACGCCGCTGTCCTGCGTCACGTGATGGGTCACGTCAGCGCTGCAACGGACATGGACCCGACGGCGCCGGAGACCTTGGCGGCCTTGTCCCGGCTACGGCGGGAATGCCGCGAAGCCAAGGAAGCGCTGTCCATGGACAGCGAATCCAGCGTGGCCGTGTCACTGCCGGGCACACAGCAGTCCGTGCGGCTGATCCGGGCCGAATTCGAAGCGCTGATCGAGGGACCCCTCCGGGAAACCGTGGAGGCGCTGGAGAGAAGCCTGCAGAGCGTCCACGTGGACGCGCATGAATTGAGCGCCGTGCTGCTCATTGGTGGGTCCTCGCGCATTCCACTCGTGGCCGAGATGATTTCGGTGGAACTTGGCCGGCCCATCGCCGTCGACGCCGATCCCAAGTCCTCTATCTGCCTGGGTGCAGCGGTGGCTGGTTTGCGCTCAAGGGGGGAAGGCGCCGTGGATGCGGCGACCGCGGCCACTCCAGGCGCAGCGGCCGCCGGGACGGTGGCAAGTGGTGCGCTGGGGCGTCCGCATGCCGCCACCCGGGCTCCGGCCCTGGGCGTCCTCAAGTCAGCGTCCGCAAAGCCGGGCCGGCATGCTCCCCGGCCACGTGTCCGGATGGCGGCAGCCGCGGCTGTGGCCGCAGCCGCTTTGACCATCGCTACTGCTACGGCAGCACAGAGTCCCGAAGGCAGCGGACTGCTGGCAACCATGTTCGGCAACCAGGCTGCTGATGTCATGCGCGACGCCGGAGCCCAGGCTTCCGGGGGACAGGGGACTGGCGCTGGTGGCGGGAAGGCCGGAGAGACCCCGGCGGTCGGCAAGCCGGCGGGGGGACTCGAGGCCAGCGCCAGGGCTGGAGTCACCAAGGCAGGGAATGGAGCTGGGAAGAGCCCGGCCCGGACCGGAACCGCGAAGGCAGGCACTGGATCGGGTACCGCTGCGGGATCTGCCGCCGGACCGGCTGCCGGCACTACACCCGGTGGAACGGGCACCACTGCCGCTCCTGCTGCGCCGGGCACGGGAACACCCGCCGCGCCGGGCACTACCCCGGCGCCCACCACACCCACTCCAGCACCTACTGGCGGCGCAGCCAGCGGGCCTACCCCGCCCCCTACGACACCACCCACCACGCCACCACCGGCCACTGAACCCGCAACGCCGCCTACCACCCCGTCGGATCCGGTCAGCCCACCGCCACCGCCGCCGCCGCCGTCGCCCGAGCCAACAGAGCCGCAGCCTGAACCGACGGTCACGCAGGACCCGCCACCGCCGTCGCCGGAACCAACGCCGGAACCGGTAACTCCGCCTGCCACGGCTGATCCCTTACCCCTGCCCACGGAGACCGCGCCGGTTGCGGACCCGGCGCTGCTTTCGGCGGTCTAGCCCATGACGGGACACGACCATCAGCCCGGGCACATTCCGCCCGGGCCACGCGATCACCCGCTCATGGAATCTCTCCCCAGTGACGAGGCAGACCTGCCCAACATTCCGGAACTGACCGGCGATTCCGCGAAAGTCCGCGAGCTGCTCCTCGCCCTGTCTGTGGGGTTCACGCTGCCGTCGCCCCTGCCGCGCGGCCTTGAAGGCCATGATGGGCTGGACGCAATCATCACGGCAGCCGTGGATGCGGGCCTGCTGCAGGCCGACGGGTCCATGGTGGGGACCGTCCAGTATGCCCTGCTGAAAGGAACCCCGACCTCCCGCATCCGCTCGCTGCAGAGGGAACTGGTGGACAAGGTCCTGGACGAAGGCCGTCCCCTGGGAGACCTGGCCCGCGACCTCGCCAGGAATGGGTTGCAGGATGCCCGCGTTGCCGCAGAACTCGAGGAAGCAGCAAACAGCGTCCTCGATACGGATCCGCGGCTGGCCGTGGATCTCTATGCCGAAGCGCTTCTTGCCGGGAACAACGAGCTCCACAACGCCGCGAAGCGTGCCCAGGCCTTGGCCGCCATCGGGGACCTCGACGCGGCGGGCAGGATCGTTGACAGGCTGCTCGCCCTGCCCGAACCGCCCGACCTTCGCCTGGGAGTGGACGTGGCAGCCGCGGTCTGGGCACAGCGGGGAATGTTGTCCCGAAGCGCCGATACGTACAGATGGCTGGGGCCGGACAGGTTGGAAGGGTCTGCGCCACTGGCCGCAGTGGCCATGATTGGCGCTGGAAATGCGGTGCAGGCGGAGGAGCTGATGTCGGCCGCCGGAGCATCCGGTTCGCCAACCTTGCTGGCGGTGTCTTTGACGCTCACCCAGGAGGGCCTGAGGCAGACCCTTGGCCCCAACCCCCAATTGGCCCTGCCGGAGCTCATCAGGGCCTCGGACATGATGAATGCCTCGGGCGCGGCCCTTCCCTTGCCGGAGACCCCGGCCACCTTGGCGGCGCTCTGTGCTCTCCACAGCGGGGAGCCTGCGGTAGCGGAAACAGTGCTCAGGGCCGCATTGGCCGCGGGCCAGGGCGGGGATGCCGCGCGTCCCAGGCTGTTCCTCCTGCAGGCATGGACCGCCATGCAGCAGGACAACGCTGACGAGGCACGGTTGGCCATCAACGAGGCCGTCAAGGCAAACCATTGGTCGCTGGCACCCCGGGATGAGCTCCTGCTGGCAGCACTGGAGGTGGGCCTTGCAAGGCGCGGCAGCGATGTCCACGGGCTGGTGCTGGCGTGGGACAGGGCCCGGGAAGCCATGATGCACGTTTCAGTGGATCTGTACAGCCTGCTGCCGTGGGGCGAGTTGATGATTGCCGCTGGACGGTTGCGGGAAACACGTCGCGTCTCGCACTATCTGGACGGTGCCTGGGAGCTGTTGGGGAGGCTGGGGAACCCGACACTCTGGTCGGTGCCACTGCATTGGGCGGCAGTGCAGGCTGCGCTGCTGAGCGAGAGCCCCGCTGAACTTGCGCCGCATGCTGCCGCGCTGGTGCGGGCAGCCGAACACAGCAATCTGGCCTCCGTTCTCGCTGCCGGCGGGAAGGCTTGGGTTTCGGTACTGGCCGGACGATTTGAAGCGTCCGACGTCGAAACGGCGGCCCGTGGGATGGCGGCCGTCGGCATGCCCTGGGAAGGGGCCAGGCTTGCCGGCCATGCCGCCGCGCATGCGGAGGAACGGCGTGACCTCGTGAGGCTGCTGGCCTGTGCCAGGGACATTCATCCCCAGGGCGCTCCGGCCGGGGCGGGCCACGACCGGGTGGAGGAGCCGCACCGCAGCGTTGCGGCCACCCCTGCTCCGGACGGTGCCAGCCCGGGTGCGGGTGATCAGTCGGGGCTAAGCGCCAGGGAGCGCGAAGTGGCCCGCCTACTCCTTGAGGGCAAGACCTACCGGGAGATCGGTGAGGCAATCTATATCTCGCCTCGCACTGCCGAACACCATGTGGCACGCATGCGCAGGCGTTTGGGGGCCGACAGCCGATCGGACCTCTTGGTCCGCCTGCGCCTGGCCTTGGGGGAGGGGTACCCGCCACCGTGAGCGGCAGCCCCCTCCACCCCCTAACGGAAAACCCCGCGACCCCCTAACGGTGGGGCACCCGGTAGGGGGACCAGCCCCGATGCCCGAGCCGTCACCAGGCCATACGTTGAAGGGGAGCCCGGCAAAGGCGCCGGGCCATTTACCACCCACCACAGAATTTGAGGGAGCACTCCAATGCCTACACTCGCACAACAGCTCGTGCAGTTCCTGATGAGCCTGTTCAACGATCCCGATGCCGCCGAGGACTTTGTCCGCGACCCCGAGGCTGCCCTCGCCGCAGCCGGCCTCCGTGACGTGTCCTCGGCCGACGTCGATGCTGTTCGTCCTGTGGTCCTGGACTACGCACCGATCAACGCCCGTTCGTCGTTCGACCGTGAATACAACACCGGCGGCAACCACGCCTCGACTGGCGGCGGCGCCGGCTGGGGTGGAAACGACGACGACGATCGCCCCAACGGCGGTGGCGGCGGCGGTGGCGGACGCCCCGATCATGACGACGACGACCACGGCCACAGCGGTGGCGGCGGTGGCGGCGGTGGCTGGGATGGCCATGACGACGACGACCACGGCCACGGCGGTGGCGGCGGTGGCTGGGATGGCCATGATGATGACGACGGCCACGGCGGCGGGGGTGGCGGCGGTGGCGGAGACGACCACGATGACCACGCCCACGCCGTTCAGCAACTGGTCCACGTGGTGAACAACTACTCCTACACCACCACCATTGACGACCGTGACACGATCACCGACCAATCGGTGAACCAGAACATCTGGGCAGACGGCGACGTCACGCAGCTCTTCAACCAGGACGCCGTGATCGCCTCGGGCGACGGCGCCATCGCTGCCGGTGATGACGTCAAGGACTCCGGCAATACGACCACCACCACCACCAATACTGATGATCATTCAACCGACAACTCGCTGACCATCAGCGAGTCCGGCCCTGGGGACGTCGAAGTGGGCAACACGGACATCGAGGTCAAGGATTCGTTCAACGACAATTCGGATAACTCGGTGACCAAGGACTCCTACAACACAGATGTTGATGTAGACGTGGACATCGAGGACTCCTTCAACGAGGACAACTCCAGCCATACGGACAACTCCGTCACGGACAACTCCGACAACTCGAACAACTCTGTCAACGTGGCCGATTCGTTCAACGACAACTCCACGGACGTGGATGTAGACGTCGAGGACGTTCAGCTCATCAACGAATCCGTGGTGGTCCAGGACAACGAGCTGGACCTTGAGTACTCGCCGGACAACTCCACCAACGTCGAAGTGGACGATGTGAACGTCATCAACGATTCGATCGTGGTGGCGGACAACGAATTCGAGTACGACAACTCCACCAACCTGGATGTCGAAGACGTGGATGTCGAGTACAACGACATTGACGACTCGATCGTCGTGGCAGACAACGACGTAGAAATCGATTAGCACCCAGGAGATGCGTAGGGCGTAGCCCGCTGCTGCATGAAGTACCCCGGCAGTGCCCGGCAGACGGCCCACCGTCTGCCGGGCACTTCGTGGCCTCACAGGACGGCAGCACCGGAACAGGCAGCACCGGAACAGGCAGGGAAAGGACACGCGGTGGCGGATACAGTACGCATGACCACGTTGGTGGAGCAAGGCATGGCACTGGTGCGGGACCGAAACGATCTCCGGCGACGCCTGGAAAATACCCGTAACCGCCTGCAGGATCCCAGCGTCCGTGTGATCGTGGTGGGTGAGTTCAAACAAGGCAAAAGCCAATTGATCAATGCCTTGGTGAATGCGCCCGTCTGTCCTGTGGATGACGACATTGCCACCACTGTGCCGACGGTCGTACGGCAGGGGGATCCGGCGTCGGCCGTTATTCTGGTTCCCGCCGCGGACGGTGGCACACCGGACGGTACTCGGGCGGACTCCGACACTGGCGGCCACGAAAGCACGCTGGAACGCAGGCCCGTGCAGTTGGACCACCTTGCTGACTACGTCTCCGAAAAAGGCAATCCGGGAAATGCGAAGAACATCGTGGCGGCGGAGGTTGCGCTGCCGAGGAAGCTGCTGGCCGGCGGGCTGACGGTAGTGGATTCGCCCGGGGTTGGAGGGCTGGGGTCAACGCACACACTGACTACCCTGACGACCCTTCCGTCAGCGCACGCCATGGTGTTCGTCTCCGATGCGTCCCAGGAATACACCGAACCGGAGATCCGGTTCCTGCGCCAAGCCATGCGCATCAGCCCCAATGTGGTGTGCGTGCTGACCAAGACCGATCTCTATCCGAGCTGGCGGCAGATTGAGGACCTCGACCGGAAACACCTTGCCGAGGTGGGGCCGGACATCCCACTGTTCCCCGTTTCCTCGGAGCTGCGTCTCCAGGCTGCGCGTCTGCAGGACACGGAACTGAACGCCGAATCAGGGTTTCCTGAGCTGATCCACCATCTGAGGAACAACATTGTGGGGGAGGCCGCCAGAATGCAACGCCGGTCCGTCGGTCACGATCTTTTGTCCGTGGCGGAAAACCTGAGGCTCGCCCTGCAGTCCGAGCTTGGTGCGCTGGAAAACCCCGAGGGTACGCCGCAGATGATCGCCGGCCTCAACGCGGCCAAGGAGGACGCCGACTCGCTGCGCAAACGTTCGGCGCGCTGGCAGATCACTCTCAACGATGGCATCGGGGACCTCATCGCAGACATGGAGTACGACCTGAAGGACAGGTTGCGCCGGATCCAACGCGAAGCGGAAATCGCCATTGATCAAGGAGATCCCGGCCCCGCCTGGGAGCAGTTCACCCAGTGGCTGGAACAGAGCACCGCGGCAGCGGTATCGGATACTTTCGTGTGGACCAGCGAACGCGCCCAGTGGCTGGCCACCCAGGTGGCGGAGCACTTCTCAGAAGATGAGGTAGCCCTCCCCGCGCTGAAGGTCGCCGACACCGGAGGCGTGCTGGACCCCGTGGCCGATATCCAGGTGATGGAGAACGGGCGCCTCGGACCCCTGCAGAAAGTGCTGATCGGGATGCGCGGATCCTACGGTGGAGTGCTGATGTTCGGCCTCCTGACCGGTCTTTTTGGAATGGCCCTCATCAATCCGCTCTCCGTCGGTGCCGGTCTCCTGCTGGGACGTAAAGCCTTCCGGGAAGACAAAGCGGCCAGGCTCAAGCAACGGCAATCCGAAGCCAAAATCCTGGTCAGGAAGCACGTGGACGATGTGGTGTTCCAAGTAGGAAAACAGCTACGGGACAGACTCCGGCTGGTGCAGCGGGCCACCCGGGACCACTTCACGGAGATCGCCGAGGAGCACCACCGCTCCCTGACGGAATCCGTGGCGGCTGCCCAAAAAGCTGCCGCAACCTACGCGGTGGAAAGGGACATGAGGATCAAGGAGATCCGGAACCATCTCAAGGCCGTGGACACCTTGGCCACGGAAGCACAGCAGCTACTGGAAACTGCTCCGTTGACGGAACACCAACCCAAACCCTCAACCGTCCCGGCCACCTGATGGAACAGGGAATAGCCGGGGCCTCGGAGCTGCTCCGGCAGGCACGCGAAGTCTTCCGCGATGACGCCGCTGCGCTCGCGGTGGTGAACGAGTTGGACAGCCGGCTGGAAGGGCCGTTGCGCATAGCAGTTGCCGGGATGGTCAAGGCCGGGAAATCAACACTGCTCAACGCCATCATTGGCGAGGAAATCGCGCCCACGGACGCCGGTGAATGCACCCGCGTGGTCACGTGGTACCAGTACGGACACACTCCCAAAATCACGGTGTACCCATTCAGGGGCGGACCTCAAAACCTCCCTGTGACCCGTGCGGACGGCCGGTTGGTCTTGTCCATGGGCGATATCCCTGCTGAGGATGTGGAGCGTCTGGTGGTGGACTGGCCATCAGCCAGCCTGCGCGGGCTCACCTTGATCGATACTCCCGGCATCGCCTCGTTGTCCGAGGACGTCTCCGGGAGATCAACGGCTTTCCTGCTGCCCGACGACGAACCGACGGCAGCGGACGCCGTCATTTACCTCATGCGGCACCTGCATGCCTCCGATGTCCGGTTCCTCGAGTCCTTCAAGGACACCGCCGCCGGACGATCCGGCACCGTCAATGCCTTGGCTGTCCTGTCCCGGGCCGACGAGATCGGTGCCGGAAGGATCGACTCCCTGATTTCCGCAGCGGTGATCGCCGACAGATACAGCCGGGACCAGAACCTCAAACCCTTGGCCTTGGGTGTGGTCCCTGTGGCCGGGCTGCTGGCACAGAGCTCACGGACCATGCGCCAGACGGACTGTGAGGCCATGGCGCTGTTGGCGAAGATGGACCGGAACCAGCGGGAGCGGATGATGCTGTCCGCAGACCGTTTCGTCCGCGTCGAAGAACCCCAAGGCCTCCACCCGGCCACCAAAGCGTCGCTGGTGCAGAGGTTTGGGCTGTTCGGGATCCGGTTGGGTGTTGCCCTGATCCGGGGCGGGACCACTGATCCCACTGAGTTGGCCCACGAGCTCGCACGCCGAAGCGGCCTGGGTACCTTGCTGGACGCCATCAGCTATCTCTTCCAAACCCGTGCCGACGCACTCAAGGCGCGTGCCGTCGTCGTGGGCTTGGAGTCGCTGGTTCGCGGCGCTCCCCGGGAGCGGGCGGCACCGCTGGAAGCGGCTTTGGAGAGGCTTCAGGCCGGCGCCCACGAGTTCCGGGAGCTCAAACTCCTTGCCGCGTTGCGTACGGGGGGCGTGGGACTGGATGAGGAACACGAAGTGGAAGCTGAACGGCTGGTAGGCGGGCGCGGCAGCACGCCCGCGTTGAGGTTGGGCATGGACCCGGATGCGGGTCCCGGTCAGATCAGCGACGTTGCCCGCGGTTGTTTGAACCGTTGGCGGCTGATCGCGGAAAATCCCTTGACCGAGCCGTCGGCCCTGGAGGCGTGCCGCGTTGTCATGCGAAGTTGCGAAGGGATGCTGGCCGCTATGCCCGCCGCTCGCTGAGCCGTTCGCTGTATTTTTCGCTCAGGAGCCAGGCCGTAGTCGAGGGGAAAAACAGCAGGATCAGGCCTGCCGCGGCAAGGATGAACTGGGATGCCAACAACACCGTGGCCAGGACGCCGTCCGGGTCGGGAGCCACCACGAAGTCGGCCGTGATGACTGTGACCACTGCGTGCAGGAGGACCAGGGGTGCCAGTGTCCACCGTGCCCAGACGCGGCGTTTGAAAAGGATCGCCAGCAGGACCGCTTCCATGGCCACTACCAGCGCGATCATGGCGAGGCTGCCCAGAAATACGACGGCGGTGGCCCCCTCAACTGCTTGGGCGTCACCGTCGGGAACCATGCCTCCGATGACGCCTTTCAGACGTTCAAAGTGGGCGTCACGGCCAAGGAAGCTTAGGACGACGACGGCGATTCCCGCCACGAAGCTGGCGACCCACAGGGAGCGGGAGAGCCGTGCGGTGCCTGGTGGCACTACGGCCGCGGTAATGGGAGGCGGCACGGACAGGGAAATACCTGGACGCGGTGGTGGGGGAGGCGCTGTTGGCCCGCTGGCCGATGGTGTGGTGGAAGGTAACTGCCGTGAACCATCAGCTTGCTGGGCCATGTCTGCCTACTTCAGCTCGTCGGTGTCATGGGGATCGGGCTCACTGCGCTTGGCGTCGCCGGGCTTGAAGCCGTTGCCTGTTGCCTCACCTGAAGCATCCGAGGGCTTGTCGCCGAGCTCGCGTTCCTTGGCTTCAAGGTCCGCCTTGAGCTTCTTCAGTCGGTCGTCCTCGGCCTGGTTGCGGCGGCGGGTTTCCAGGTTGCGGAGGAATTCGGGGTCATCGTCCGGGGCCGTGGGATAGCGGCGGACCGGCTTTGCCGTGGGCTTGCCATAGGGCCGGCCGAAGATGAACCAGAGGATGGCGCCCAAGAGCGGCAGGACAATCATCACGATGATCCAGGCGGGTTTGGAAATACCGCGTGTTTGGTGGCTGTCCGTGCGGATGACGTCCACCAGGGCATAGACGAAGATAACCAGAACAATGACGACGCCTACAACCCGGAGCATGCACCAAGTCTAGTCGCCGGAAGCCGTTCACTGGACGCCCTCTTCCGGCTGTGATCAGAGTGCAACCATCCGGCCCGCTAAACTTGGATGGTGGCTTTCCTGAAGTATTCCCTCATCCGTCTGGCGCTGTTCGTGCCGTTGTTCGTACTCTTCGCCTTTTTGGGAGTTGGGTGGATCCTGGCGGTCATCTTTGCCGGGCTGATCGCGTTCGCCATCAGCTACCTGTTCTTCCAGAAACAGCGCGACGCCGCCACTGCCGCCATGCGCGAACGTTTCTCCGGGCGGGCCAAGCCCATCCGCACCGCCGGCGAGGTTGAAGACGCCGCCGTCGAGGACGGCTTGGTGGAAAAAAACCCGGACATCGCCGTCAACAACGACAAACGTCCGGGTTCCGTCTAGGAGTTTTTAGAAGCCGCGGCTCAGGATCAGTCCCAGCGAGAACAGCAGGCTGTACCCGAGGTTGATCATGCCGGTCTGCTTGAGCACGGGAATGAGGCTCTTGCGCTTCTTCCCATTGACCATCAGCCAGGCGGGCATCAAACACGCGGGGATCAGCAGCAGGACGATCAGCATCCACGGCTTGGTGGGTGCCAGCACGATGACCAGCAGGATGGCGACGGCCAGCATCAACACGTAGCTTTCACGGGCGTGCCGGTCCCCAAGACGCACTGCCAAGGTCCGCTTTCCGGCGGCTGTATCCGTGGGGATGTCCCTGACGTTGTTGGCCATCAGCAGGGCGCAGGCGATGAGGCCTGTGCCAATGGCGCCGATCACCGCGGCCAGGCTGACTTGTCCGGCCTGGGTGTAGGTGGTGCCGAGGGTGGCAACGAGCCCGAAGAAGACGAACACGAAGATATCGCCCAGGCCCATGTAGCCATAGGGATTCTTGCCGCCGGTATAGCCCCAGGCTGCCAGGACGCAGCCGATACCCACCAGGATCAGCCACCACGTTTGGGTGATGATCACCAGGATCAAGCCGCAGATCATCGCAGCGCCGAACAGCCCGAACGCGGCCCACTTCACCTGCTCCGGCAGCGCAGCGCCGGAGCCGACGAGACGCAGGGGACCTACGCGGTCCTCATCGGTGCCGCGGATGCCATCGGAATAGTCATTGGCGTAGTTCACGCCGATTTGGAGCAGGAGCGCCACGAGCGCAGCCAGGATCGCATTCGGCAGCCGGAACGCTTGGAGCTCGTACGCCGCTGCCGAACCGATCAGGACGGGCGCGATGGCCGCGGGCAGTGTGCGGAGCCGGGCTCCTTGGATCCATTGTGCAGCTGTCGCCACGTGTAGTACCTCGTGTATTTCGCGGTTGATCTAAAGTCAGTTTCGGGAGGAAGAACGTGTCTATTGTCCCTGATGCAGTTCGGAAAGCCGTTCAATCATGGCCAGCCGGTCCGGTTTCCCATTGGGCAGCATGAGCAGTTCCTTGTCAGCGAACACCGTTTTTGGGGCCAGGACACCCAGCACAGCCTCGCGTCGGGACGTGAAGCCCTTGATGCCTTCGGGGCTGGGATCGGTCACTGCTACGTAAGCTGCCACGGCTTGGCCCCACTCGTGCGACGGGACACCGGTCACGAAAGCCGCGGTGACGCCGTCGATCTCTTCCAGCTTGCCTTGGAGGTAGGCGGCGGAGGCTTTGACGCCGCCGGTGATGATGACATCGTCCGCCCGGCCCAGTACGGTGAGCTTGCCGTCGTCGTTGAGCTCGCCGAGATCTCCGGTGACGTACCAGCGGACGCCGTCCTCCTCGAAGAAGGCGGCTTTCGACGCGCGGGCGGCGTCAAGGTAGCCCGCGGCAACGGTGTCGCCACCCAGCAGGATGCGGCCTTCCAGCTCGCCCTCGCCGATGCGGACCTCGACGCCGTCCAGCGGCTCGCCGTCGTACACGCACCCGCCGCAGGTCTCGGCTGAGCCGTAGGTGGTGACCACCTTGAGTCCCTCCGCGTGGGCGGAGGCAAGGAGATCAGGCGACGCCGGAGCGCCGCCCAGCAGGATCGCGTTGAAGCGGCGCAGCACGGCCAGGGTTTCCGGGGCGGGGGAGTCCAGGAGCCGCTGCAGTTGCGTGGGCACCAGGGAGGTGAAACGGATCTTGTCCGTCAGCTCCTCGGCTGCCGCGGTGAAGGCCTCGGGCGTAAAGCCGTCAGACTGGTCCATGACCCACGGCCGGGTGCCTGCGTACAGCGAGCGGACCAGGACCTGCACACCGGCCACATACTGCAGTGGGAGCGCGAGCAACCACTGGCCCTCACCGCGCAGGGCCACGGCGGTGGACACGGATGAAGCCGCGAGGGCGTCGATGGTCAGGACGGTCGCCTTGGGCGTGCCCGTGGAACCGGAAGTGCGGACCACCACAGCGGCATCCTCGACGCCGGTCTCCACCGGGATGGCCTGCGGCCCGCCGTGGTCGCCAGTGACGATTTCGACGGCGGGGCCCTCGCCGTGGAGGGCAGCCATCAGTGCTTTGAGTACGGGATCGATGTCCACAGGGGAGTCCTAGAAGTAGTAGGGGAAGCTGGACCAGTCGGGGTCGCGTTTCTGGAGGAACGCTTCCTTGCCCTCCACGGCCTCGTCGGTCATGTAGGCGAGGCGGGTAGCTTCGCCGGCGAAGACTTGCTGTCCTGCCAGGCCGTCGTCGGCCAGATTGAAGGCAAATTTGAGCATGCGGATGGCCTGCGGGGACTGGCGGGCGATGTCCGCGGCGTACTCCAGGGCCACTTCCTCCAGGCGAGCGTGGTCCACAGCCTCGTTGACGGCACCCAGGCGAACCATGTCATCGGCCGAATATTCGCGGGCAAGGAAGAAGATCTCCCGCGCGGCTTTCTGCCCGATCTGGCGGGCCAGCAGCGCAGAGCCGTATCCGGCGTCGAAACTTCCCACCGTGGCGTCCGTCTGCTTGAACTTGCCGTGCTCGCGGGAGGCGATGGTGAGGTCGCTGACCACGTGGAGTGAGTGGCCGCCACCTGCCGCCCAACCATTCACGACGGCGATGACCACCTTGGGCATGGTCCGCATGAGCCGCTGTACTTCCAGGATATGGAGCCGGCCCGCGCGGGCGGGGTCGATGGTCTCCTGGGTGTCCCCTTCGGCGTATCTGTAGCCGTCACGGCCACGGATCCTTTGGTCTCCGCCCGAGCAGAACGAATGCCCGCCGTCTTTCTCCGATGGCCCGTTGCCGGTGAGCAGCACCGTGGCGACGTCAGGGGTCATCCGCGCGTGGTCCATGGCGCGGTAAAGCTCGTCCACGGTTCCCGGGCGGAAGGCATTGCGGACCTCGGGGCGGTTGAAGGCGATGCGGACCGTGGGGAGATCCTTGACCGTGCCGTCCGCGGAACGCTCAACCTGCCGGTGGTACGTCATGTCCTTGAAGTCATCAAAGCCGGAAACTGTGCGCCAGCGTGAGGGGTCAAAGACGTCGGAAACCTTGGCAGGGAGTTGGTTGTTCACAGTCCGAGTCTAGTAATGGCCTTAGCTGATGCAGAACTCGTTGCCCTCGGGGTCGGCCATGGTGTGCCACTCGTGGGGTCCCTGGCTGGCGGTCCAGAGGTGTTTTGCTCCGCGGTCCTCCAACTGTTTCCGCACGTCATCCTTGTCTCGTCCATCCAGGCGGACGTCCCAATGCACGCGGTTTTTGACGGACTTCTGGTGGGGATCGGTTTGGAACAGGATGCGCCGGCCGGTCTTGGGGTCCGTGTCCTCGGCAGGTACGATCGCGCAGCCCTCGGCCCAGACCAGCTTGCCGTTGTGGGTGATGGTCTGGTCCTCGGTGGCGTAGCCCTGCTCAATCATGGAACGGATGAACGCTTCGTCCTGGGGTTCCACGCTCCACTCGAGGGTCTCGGCCCACCAGTCGGCGAGGTCATGCGGCTTCCGGCAATCGACTACTACCTGGATGTTCAGTGTCATACACGCCACGCTATGCCCGACGGCGGATGGCTGGTAGGTCTTTGCGGTCATGTTTGGTCCGCGTTCCAGAAGGACTGCTGGTAACGGCCTCCTGAGTCTTCTCCAACGTTGGAGATGTGCTTACGTTTTCTTGACATATTGTCATGACATAGATCACAGTGGGTGCAGGAAAGGCTTTTCCTACCAAGGCAGCGTGGCCCCCGCGCCACGTCCTACTTCCGCAGTCAGGCCCCCGTGGACTGGCAGCCCCGTGAGAAAAGGACAGAGCATTGTCAGAGCAGACACGCATCTCCAGCATCAGCCGCAGGCAATTTGGATTGACGGCATTTGGCCTCTCCGCCCTCGCCGTCGGACTTTCTGCCTGTAGCGGTGGCGGCACCTCAGCTGAGGGCGGCGCCAAGACCCTCCAATTGGTCCTTTCCGGGGATACCAACCAGGGCGGCGCTTTCGCGGCGGCCGCCGCCAAATACAAGGAAGCCACCGGGATCACCATCGAGGTAGTGGACGTCCCCACCGCGGACATCGCTACCAAGCTCAAGAATGCGGCAACGGCCAACGATCTTCCGGCGCTGGCCCGGGTCACGGGCCTGGACCCCCTCTGGGTCAACCAACTCCAGGACCTCAGCGAGATCGCCAAGGCGCGGAACATCGATGAGAAGTTCCTGCAGACGGCCCCCGACGGAACGCTCCCGGCCATCCCGTCAGACCTCACCGCAGTGGGCCTGTTCGTGAACAAGAGCCTCTTCGACAAAGCCGGAGTGGCCTACCCCACAGCTATCGGGAACAGCTGGACCTGGGACGAGTTCGTAACAGCCGTGAACCAGGTGCGCGAGAAGGCCGGGGCCAAGTACGGCATGGTGATGGACCGTTCAGGCCACCGCCTGCGCGCCATGATGTACGAGTTCGGCAGCGATGCCTTTGCAAAGAACGGCGACAAGTACGCTGCGGATGACCAGGCCGTGGAGACCTTGGAGTACTTCCAAAAAATTAACGACGACGCCACGATGCCCAAGTCAGTGTGGCTCAGCGGCGAAGACGGCAACGCCATGTTCAAGAGCGGGCAGGTGGCGGCCTACTACTCCGGCAGCTGGCAGGTGGCCGACTTCAACAAGAACATCAAGGACTTTGAGTGGCTGTCCGTGCCGCTGCCCAAGAAGGAAGTCAACGCCACCAACCTCGGAGGCGGCTTCATGGTGGCTTTCAAGGACACGGGCGCGGACGAAGAAGCCAAAAAGTTCATCGACTGGTTCTACGACGACGCCAACTACACCGAGTTCGCCAAGCTGGGCGGCTACCTGCCGGTCAAGGAAAGCCTCAAGGTGGAGTATGCGTACCAGCAGGCATCCTTTGAGCTCTACCAGCAGCAGATTGCCGGGAACCAGGCCAAGGGCGACAACGCCATCAAGCGCGTCGTGGCCGAGGCCTATGCCGAGACCCCCTTCTCCGGAGACCCCTTGAGGGAGGAAACCGTGAAGATGTTGGGCGGCAGCCAGGATGCCAAGACCACGGTGGAGAACATCGTGAAGCTCTACAACGGCGCCTAAGCCATGGCCAATTCAACGCTCAGCCCGGCGGTGATGCCGGAACAGCCCGGCTCGCCGGCGGTGCGCACCAAGTCCCAGCAACGGCGGCGCAACCGCTATGTCATCGCGCCACTGATCCTGGTCGGCGTCAACGTGGTGTTGTTCCTGGTGTTCTTCGTTTGGCCAGGTGCCCTGGGGCTGATCTATTCGTTCACGGATTACCGCGGCGTGGGCAAGCTGAACTTCATCGGCCTGGCGAACTTCCAAAAGCTCTTCGCTGACAGCACCTTCTACGCGGCGCTGACCCGGACGTTCCTGTACACGGTTCTTTCGGTGCCGTTGGTTTACGTCTCATCCCTGGGTATCGCCTCGCTGCTGGTCAGCAAAGCCACGCGGGGGCGGACAGCGGCCAAGGTGATCATTTTCCTGCCGTGGCTGATCTCGCCGATCGTGGTGGGTGTCATCTGGAAATGGATGTTCGGCCAGGACTTCGGCTTCGTCAACTTCGTCATCACCACTTTGGGCGGCGGCGCGGTGCCCTGGTCCAGCAACGGCAACCTTGCGTTGATGGTGGTCATTTTCGCCTCGGCCTGGGGCGGTACCGCCTTCAACATGCTGCTGTTCATCGCGGCGCTGAAGAACATCCCGGAGGCACTCCTGGAGGCGGCCGAACTGGATGGCGCCAACGCCTGGCAACGGTTCCGGCATGTGATCCTGCCCGGCATCGCGCCGACGTCGTTCATGGTCATCCTGCTCTCCACCATCCATGCGATGAAGGAGTTCGCCATGATCCAGGCGCTCACCAACGGCGGACCGGGAACGGAGAACACGTTGATCGTCCAGTACATCTACAAGACCGGCTTCGAACAATCCAAGGTGGGTTACGCGAGCGCGGCCTCCATGGTGCTGATGGTGGTCCTGTTGGCTATCGCGCTCATCCAGCTGCGCTTCAACAAGAAGAAGGGCTGAACCATGGCAACAGCTACCAAAATGCCTCCTGCTGCAGGAGCCAAACCCCCGGGCAAGACCCGCGACGCCCGTGCCAAGCGGAAGAACCTGTCCGCTCCGCTGACGGCCGTGCTGTGGGTCATCGTGGCCATCTACGCGCTGCCGTTGCTGTGGTTCCTCCTGAGCTCGTTCAAGCCCGGAAGCGAACTTTTCAGCTATCCGCTGTCCATGATTCCGCGGGAGTGGACGTTCCAAGGGTTTGTGGATGCCTGGGAACGGGTGGATTTTGCCCGGTACTTCCTGAACACGGCCACGGTTTCGCTGGTCACCACAGTCCTCACAGTGTTCTTCAGCGCGTGCACCGGCTATGCGCTGGCCAAGTACAACAACAAGGGAACGCGGCTGTTCTTCGTGTGCATCCTGGCTACCACCATGCTGCCCACCGAAGTGATCCTGAACCCCACGTTCTCGGTGATCCGCGACCTGGGGCTGTACAACTCCTTGGCGGGCATCATCGTGCCCTCCGTGCTGACCGCCACGGGTGTGTTCATGTTCCGCCAGTTCTTCCTGACGGTCCCGGACGATCTCCTGCATTCGGCCAGGATCGACGGCGCCAGCGAACTGGCCATCTTCTTCCGGATCATGCTCCCGCTGTCCAAGCCCATCCTGTTCACGCTGGCCATTTTCTCTTTCCAGTGGCGGTGGAATGACTACATTTGGCCACTGATCGTGCTGAACGATCCCAAGTGGTACACCCTGCAGGTGGCGCTTCGCAGCATTGTGGGCGCAGAAAATATCGACTGGCCCGTGCTGCTGGGCGCCTCCGTGATCTCCATCCTTCCGTTGGTGTTGGTGTTGGTGTTCGCGGTGTTCCAGAAATACGTACTCAACGCTGACGTCAGCGCAGGACTGAAGGATTAGGGGCTAGGAGTGAATCACCAAACAGCGTCAGTTGCGGTGGATGCAGCGTTCCTTGACGAATTGATCGAGGCGGCCGACCGCCACGTGGACAGGCTGCTGGAAGCGTCCGACGGCGGCGTGGCAGCTTTGGCTCACCGCCCCGCCATGGGCAGGTTGCTGGCTTTGGCCACCGTCTACACCCAAGCCGGATCCGTTCACGTCGGCTCGGCCAGGCTTCCCGGGCTCATGGCGGACTGTGTCGCCAGGCTCGAGCACCTGCAAGGGCCCACCGGTCTGTTCGACGGCACCAACCTTAGTTCGCCGCCGGACTCTGCCTTCACCATCAACGACGCCTGCATGGCCCTGGACATCCTGGGTTCCCCGAAAGATGGCTTGGCCGGGACCGTCAGCCGGCTTCGCGCCGTCGTCGGGCGCATCACTGATGCTTTGGTCAGCGGCGGCGTCCACACCCCCAACCACCGTTGGGAGCTGTGTGCCGCGCTGGCACGCATCCACGCGCTGCACGAATCTGAGGGCAATGCGCGTCCGGACGTCCAGCTGCGCATCGGCCAATGGTTGGCTGAGGGGATCGATCAACTGCCGGATGGAATGTACTCCGAAAGGAGCCCGCTCTACGCCACCGCCGTGACCAATCCGTCCTTGCTGGCGATCGCCGATCATGCCGGCCGGCCCGGACTCCTTGACCATGTCCGGGCCAACCTGACGGCGTTCCTGCCGTGGTTCGGCGGCGATGGCAGTGTGGAGTCGTTGTTTTCGCGCAGGCAGGACCAATGGTTCAGGTTCGACGGCGAAGCCTTCCAGTTGCTGTACCGCCGGCTGGCCAATCAGGACGGGAACGGCGACTTCGCTGTTGCTGCGGCCTGGTTACAGCAATTCCCGCTGCTGGAACCGGCCAAGGCCCTGGCGAGGGTCAGGCTTGATCCATGGTTGGCCGCGGAGCTTCCAGCCGCGGAGCTTCCAGCCGCGGAGCTTCCAGCCGCGGAGC